>JBBQLG010000137.1:0-15517 GCA_038327655.1 Cytophagales bacterium | reverse complement strand
ACATTGGAGCGGTGCAGGTTAACGCCTTCGGCCAATACTTCTGTAGTGATCACTACATCATAGTCATGCTGCCACCGGTCTTCGGGTACGTTGGCATCGAAGTTCATCCGAATAGCCTGCTCGGTCTCTTTGCGGTTGGCCGAACTAACGCGTAGAATTTTACCGTAGCCTTTTTCTTCCATACACCGCTGCACGTCGGCGGCTGTTTCAGTCGATTCGGTGAAGATCACTAACTGACCGCTTGGATTGGTTTTTTTAGCCAAGAAATCACTACCGAGCCGGTCAATAAACTCCTCCAGCTTTGGATCATGGTGCACTTGCTTCCAGCGACTCAGCAGGGCAGCTACTTTCGTCTTCTCTGCCTTGAGCAAATCCAGAAATGTGGGGTCAAAATCACCCGTCCTGAATTCGCGGTTATTACCCCCCTTACTTGTTATTTTTTCCTCAATGTCATCGTAGCTGTAGCCTTCTTCTAGCAGTTTGTTTATGTCCAGGTCTGGGGCTACAAACACCCTGTCGTTAGAAAACATCGTGAGCATGTTGTCAATGGCTTTGTCGAGTCGGGTCAATGAACCCCGAAAGGCATGGAACGAGCTTTCAAGTCGTTTTACCAGCAGAATTCGCATAATACCAGCCAACCGCTCCGAAATGCTTTCGACATTGCCGTACTGCTTGCGGTCTTCCTCTTTGGCTAAATGCTCAATGGCCCGGTACCGGTAATACTTTAACCCATCGACCGGCTGATCGTCGGTATCGAATCCCGTGACTAACTCCACCGTATCGAAGAACAAATCGGCCAGGTCTTCGTCGAGCCGATAATACAGTTCAATGGGGTCGCTCACCTTCGGAAATTTAATGCCCTGCTCTTTCAGGTCGGCCAAGTAGTCGGGATTGCTTTCAATGTCCCGGCGGGTCCGTCGAATGACCAACGGTTCTACGATGTCGTTCCGCAACTGGGCAAATAGGGCCTTTAGCTTCGGAATGTTAAGCGTCTTTTCAGAGGCCAGTTTTTTGTATTTATCCTTAACAGGCTTAAAGTAATCTTGCAGGTTCCGTACCCGCTCCAGCGTCGAATTACGCCGATCCTGAAACAGATATAATTGATTCTCTATATCGGCCGGACTGTTGTTGAGGGGCGTCGCCGAAATAAGCATCACCTTTTTACGGTCGTCTCCATTCTCCGCCCGACGTGCTCGTGGGCGTTTACAGATCTCCTGCAATTGGAGGTACATGCCCGTGTAGTCATTACGGAACTTGTGTGATTCATCGACGACGACCAAGTCATACTGATCCGCGTTGTGGTAGTCGAAATTCTCTTCATCCAGTACTTTAGCCAGACTCCCGGTAGTGATAAATTGCAAATGGTTTTCAATCTGAAAATCACGCGCCGTTCGTTTCCAGTTACTTACGAGCGGGGGTGGGCACACCACCAGCAGTTTGGTATGCGTCCCATTCTCGTAGATGAATTTCTTGATAATCATGCAGGCCACGATGGTCTTACCCAAGCCCACGACATCGGCCAGAATGAAGCCGTTGTGTTTCATCATAATCGCATATCCCTGATTGGCCGCATCGGTCTGATACTTCAGTTTGTAATACACCGGGGGGAGGAGCATTTCGATGTTGTACGGGTCGTAGTCTACCCGCTTACCGAAATACTCGATCAGCATTTTGATATACAGCTCAAAGGGCGTAAAGTCATCGCGGAGGTACGTACGGTGCCGAAGTTTCTCGGCTTCGGCTTTCAGGATAGGTACCGACTCACGCCAAAGTAGCTCAAACTCATCCGTGGCAGCTTTCACTAAACCGTAATCGCGGACGCTGATATTGAACTCGTAGTTTGACTTCTCGTTTATGCCCAGCCCAGCAGCCGTCAGGTTCGACGAGCCGGTGATAAACTCACAGGGGGCATACTCATTGAATGGCTCCGGCCGGAAGATGTAAACTTTAGCGTGGATTGTCTTTTCCGGATGTGCCCGCAACTCAATTTTCTCGCTGATGAGATCTTCAATGAATTGGATGATACCTGCTTCTGTCTGCTTGTCATAATCAGCCTCCTGAATGTTCCTGGCAATATCGACCAGAAACTCGTCTTTCGTCAGGTTGCCATCCCGTAGAAACTGCTGTCCCCGGTCGTGAAAGTTCTTTGTGAGCCGGTCCACATCGATACCAACCAGTATCCTGACTTTCGGTATCCGATCCAGCAAGGGCCGCATCCTGAAGTAGCCCGATGCCCGAAAGTAACCTACCAACACGTCGAAGCAGGCGATACCAGGCATGTGTTCAAATACGCCTTCAAACTTCTTAATCAGCGTATTACCGTCTCGGTTCGTGAAAAGTTGGGTAGACATGAAAAGCAGAACAAGTACGTATGGCCTTTCACCGCGTCGGCGACCATAGAATTAGCAGGTAAATTACGGAGTTCGGCTATAGTTTGTATGCATTTTCAGGTAGTTATTATAACTACTTGCTTTACTTTGCGTAAATCCGTCAGCAAAAAATCACATATCCTCCCAGTATGATTGCACAACGTTTACCGCTTATTACTATCCACCGCATAGCCTTGCATACTGTTCTTGTCAAGCGTCCTGAACAGGAGTGCTCAGATGTCGATCATGATGAAGACCTATTGGAATTAACAGAAGCATTTCAGGAGCTGTTGATAAAACGTCTGATAGACGCTACTGGTAAGCAATCAAAGGCATTTACCGTAGAACTGGCTCGTAGCGAAGCAGGAACCTTCTTTGGTCATTGCCAAAGTCTCAAAGATCAGTCGCGGGAAGAATTTCTGGCTACTTCATGCCAGTTAGCCAGTTTATTAGCCTCGACCCAGCGCCGAAATCAAATTCCGGGTGGTTACTTCCTGCTAATTGATTGCACAGACCGGGAAAACAACCTTGGCCAATACATAGTCATCAAGGCGGAACCTGATTCAGGTGTTATTCACAGCCGAAACGGTAAGGTGTCGAAAGTCGATGTGCTGAAGCAGATCATGTTTAGTTCAGCTCAAAAGTTGTTCAAGATTGGTATGCTATTCGAGCGGTCCGAGCCATTGAACGAAGGCAATGATCCAAACGATCAGTATGAATGTCTGCTCTTCGATAACCAGTTTAGTAGTGACACCCGACCGGCCGAATATTTCTACCGGGACTTTCTATCGTACTCTATTGACCGTAACGCTAAAATCCAGACGCAACGATTCAGCCAACTGACCGAAGAGTTTATTTTTGAGCATGTTAAAGACTCCGAAGTAGCTCGCGATGTATTGAATGCCCTGCGGGTTGAAATCAAGAGCCAGGAGAATATCATTTCGCCTATGACATTTGGACAGCGTTATCTGGCTACTGACGAACTCCGGGACCGCTATACCTCACAAGTAGTAAACGACCTTCCGTCGGCCATTCAGAAAGACACGAAGCTAATTGATAAAAAATACAGCAAACGTCGGATTGGTTTTTCCAATGACATTATCCTTACCGGCCCGGATGAGGGTTTTGACGAAAAGGTACACGTCTTGGAACCGGGCGAGGAGTTTGATCGGAACGATGATCGGTATACATACATCCGCGTAACTGGCCAGCCTTACAAACGACGTTAGTATGGACGAAAGGCAACTGCTCGACGCCTACCGTAAGGTGGTACCTGACCTTACTGAATGGGGGAAATGGGTTGACCAGACTATTCTAACCGTCCTTGAACCGTTTGAGCGGGAGCATCGCCTGAAAATACCACCCCGGTTTCGGGTGAAAGACGAGCCATCGTTCATCTCAAAAGCACTCTACCGCAAGAAGTCCTACACTGACCCTTTACTCAAAATAGAAGACAAAATTGGTACCCGCGTGGTTATGTTGACCACGGCCGATGTAAACGAAGTAGCTGACCTTTTAATGGCCCACGAAGGATGGCAGGTGAAGAAGGATCGAGACCCCCGGGAAGCCATCGAAAATAGCCCTAATGTCTTTGATTATCAGTCTATTCACTTAGTTGTTCAGCCTTCAAAAACCAGTAGTTTATTCGACGATAATGTCGTAAATTTACTGACTTGCGAAGTTCAGATAAGGACCCTTTTACAGCACGCATACGCTGAAGTTAGCCACGACAGTACCTATAAGGGCCCTTATAAAAACGACCGGGAAATTCAGCGTAAGCTGGCCAAAGCGATGGCTTTAATGGAAGCCACAGACGATTATTTCTGCGAAATCTTTACGCTAATGACTGACCAAGGACGAAGATACCGGCTCTACTTAGAGGAGCTAAGTAGCCGTTTCCTTAGTGTCAGGCCGGAGTTTACCAGAGAGCAAACGGACATTACCTTAACAGACCTTGTGTTTGAACTGCTGGCGCAGCAAGATGTACCACTGAGCGAGATTGACAAATTTATGGTCAAACGCGAGCGGGAAATCAAACCTTGTATTCAGGCGAATCGCTCCCTACTGTTCAGGCAACCCGTTATTCTGCTGATTGCTTACCTCTTGTATGAACACCAGGGTTTTCTAAAAACCAACTGGCCGCTCAACGCGGATGCTTTACAGAGTGTAATGACTGGCTTCGGCTATTCCACTGAGGTTTATTGAGAAGACGTTTACCAACGCAAACGGGTCCCTCTGTACAGAGGGACCCGTTTGCGTTATACCAAAGCTTGTTGACTGAAAGTCAGCGCGAAAACGCCACCGTAAACAGAGTCGTTCCGGCTGTTGTATTAGCCGCTGAGCCTGTAAACGACAGCCGCCCGTTAGCCAGCCACTCCAATCGATTCGTGTAGGATAGATACTGCTTGGAATCACCCGTTACCTGCCGTAGTTGACCCGTCGTCAGATCCTTTACCCAGATAGCCATGTACCCCGAGCGGTCGCTGATAAAGGCCAGCGATTTACCGTCAGGGGAGAACGCAGGGTTCTGGTCATTGCTGTGAGAAGCTAAGTACGTTTCCGGAGTACCGCCATCAGCCGGAATCCGTACTAAATTGCCAACCATCTGATTGCGGCTATTGTCTGCCTGTAGCTGAGTTGCCAGGATAGACTGTCCATCTGGTGACCATGTCAGTTGCGAATATTGTAGCTGCGTTTGGGTGCCCTGCGGCTGCACGGATGTTAACGCGATCGGTTCACCACCCGTCACCGCCAGTTTCCATAACTGATACCCGCCTGCAGCCGTAGCCGTTACGTAAGCCAGCCAGCGGCCGTCACGCGACCACTCAACCGGAAATGAACCTAACTGAGTCGTTATATCCCGACTGGTTACCTGTCCTGATTCCGTGTTCAGCAATACCAACTGGGTTGGTTTGGCAGAAGCCCAGTCACGCGTGGTGAAGGCTACAGTCCGGCCGTCCTGTGCAAAAGCGGGTAGATAACCATTCGCCTGCAGGAGCTTTGACACACCCTGCGTGTATAGTATAATGCCATCATTGGTACTGTTTGGCAAACGGCCCTGATACACTAACCGCGTTCCGCTCCAGCTACCGGCTACCGCGTAGGGCGGATCACCGGCAAATACCCGTTCGGGCTGGGCTACGGCTCCCGTCACGGTCATAGCAACGTTCGATACCTGGGCAGACAAACCGGGATGCAGGGCTTTTACCTGTGCGTAATAGGATCGACCGGCCGACAGGTTGGGCACGACCAGTTCCTGAACGTTACCACTCACCGTGGCTACCTTCTTCAACTGGTCGGGATCACTGTCAGAAAACCAGACCTCATACGTTGCCGGTTGAGTGGGCTGCGGGATTTCGGTCAGGCCCGTTCCGCAAAATCCAATTGGAGCTGCCTGCCAGCGAAGGGTTATTAAGCCAGCCTGTGGCTCGGCATTTACCCGGATCGGGTTCATAAACTGATTAGGGGCAACCTCCTCTTTCTGACAGCTTACTAAGAAAGTGGCCCAGCCAATGCACAGAATCAGAAAACGTAGCTTCATCGTTGTTGTCGAATAGTTAATCCTCACTCATAAGGACCCATTCACTATAGTAACGGTTGGAGGCAGTGTAAAATAAGTTGAAGAGGGCTTTCGCAAGAATGTGTAATATCTGGTTATTGTAAAATAGTATTAACTTTTTATAAAATTTTCTTTTAGCGATCTGTTTATAAATCAGCATTATATATAAACTAAGTATAATTTACAGAGTATATATACGGTAGTAGCTATTGACTAATACTATATGTTAGTTGTAACATTGTGGACATAACCCTATAAATACTCCCGTACCTGTATGATGCTGAATAATTACGTACGCTTAAGACCACCCCTCTGCTTTTCTGTCAACACCGAAACTGCTCTTGAACTGCCTCTTTTCCAGAGTCTGGTTCCGGCGGGTCCGGCCAGTCCTGCCGATGATTATATTGACCTCAAACTGGATATTACTAAACTACTGGTAGCCAACCCGGATGAAACGTATTACATCCGCGTGTCCGGTGAGTCAATGGTCAATGACGACATTTTCGACGGTAGTATCCTGGTTGTCGACCGCTCGATCTGGTCCCTGCCCGGTGACATCGTAATCTGACGGGTAGATAATGAATTTACGGTCAAGCGCTGGCAGCCTGCTGGTAAGATGATTGTGTTGTTACCATCGAACCCGGATTATGAGCCTCGTTATGTTCATCCGGAACAGCAGTTTGATATTTGGGGCGTTGTTACCTTCTCTATCCGTCAGTACCACCGTCGCCAGGCCCTCAGTCGCCGAAAACCGACCGGAATCAGGCTGGCCAGTCAGTGAGGTAATATCTGCTCTCTCTTCCGAATGGTAAATAATACCAGTACTGATAGCCCTTAAAAACGAAAACCCACCTATAGAGCCGTTGGACGGCGACAGGTGGGTTTTCGATATGTATATTTCATGTTCAGTGTATGACTACGCTGAACACATTATTTAACGCTGTTCTGCTGCTCAGCCTGCTTCTGACGGACCAGTGACATGATCCTGGTCGCTTTCTCGATCTTATCAGGAAACAGGGGTGACGGACCGAAGTGCTCTTTCAGTGTGTCATCAATGAGGAGCTGCGGCTGTTTCACCTTTTTGGCCGGTTTGGATGTCGTCTGCATAGTGTTCACGAGTTCATACGAAGCTACCTATTTTCTGCGAATTAGAAAACCCAGATAATGCTGCCGGTCCACAAACGGTACCACATCACCAGCCTCGGTTATACCCTCAACACGAAAATCGACTGAAATGTCCGACCAGTATTTCGAAAGTGCCCAGCCATACACCTGAGTTCGCTGATCGGTACTGCCCGTAAAGAAAATAGTCGCATTGGGTCGTGGTACCATAAACTCCTGTATCGAGAAGGCAACCGTGGCCAGCACTTTACGACCGTCTCCGTTGTCTGATACCATCTGATCGTCAATCTGGTCGGTGTCCGGATTGTAATCCCCAAAACCTAAGTTCCAGAAATTAAGGCTATCGATGTACGTGTACTCAATGCGTTTGGTAATCCGCCCTTTAGGGCCTTCACTGACAAATTCGAACTGTAGGCGGTCGCTGGCTGCCCGCACCTCGTAATGCGGCTGATTCATGCACGGTGGTTTCTGCCCTGCAAGATACAACAGAATAGCCAGCCGCACCGCGACTGGCTATTCTGTCAATAGTTGTAATCTTTATACCGTTGCTAACTCTTTGCAGCAAAGCCATCCAGTGCGCGTTCATGCTTCAGTGCATCCCAGTCGACTGTTGTGGAGCTGACTGCCGTGGCCACCGCTCCGGCTGTTGCCAGATAACCGGCAATAGTAGTCATCACTACCGGCAAGGCGATTGGAGCCGCCAATACAGCCGCCCCAATCGCGCCCAGTGCAATCCCAATTGCCCGCACTCTGCGGAAAAACTTTGGCGTTGGAGCTGTCAGCCGTTCCGCCACACTCAAATCCTGATTCATTTCCTTATAATGGTTTAAGTACCCGCCTTGTGCTCCTCGTGATTGGTTGGGTTGCGTCGAGCCAGTTGGCTATTACGGCATCCTCTTTATTCCGGCGCTTCACGTAGACCCCCTCCCTTCGGACAGCCCCCGGCCACGCCTGACCAGATGTGTTACCGCCTACCGTCAGAAATTCATCCTCGTCCTCATCAGCATCCCACTCCGCCACCACCTCAACGTGCCTGATCTGACGACTCTGCCAGCGAAACCCAGCCACATCGCCGGGCATTGGCTGGTCGGGTAGTGGAGGTCCGTCACGTGCTCTGGCTGTCAGGGGGATTCCTTTGGCTCCATCCCAGACTAACCGTTTCGGGTCGGATAACCATGCAGCGGCCAGGGCGGGCGACCTGATACCAACCGGCTGACCACACTGAACATAGCACCAGTTTACGAAGGCACCACACCACGGTGTACCACGCCGGAAGCCCGCCAGTGCCAGATACTGTTCGACTTCGCGGCCGTCATTCCGGCCAGTCCGTTCCCGGACGTATCGTTGCGTCATCGCCCGATCTACCACGCACTGCCGGGCTGGGTTCATCATATTCGACCCTTTGCTGCTTAATATTTGACCTGAAGCAGTTGCACAAAGGCCCAGAACAGTAAGCCCACATAAAAAGCCGTTAATAAATGCTTTTGCCATATTTCGAGTGTGTCAAAATGTTTGGAGAAATCCTGTTCCGATTCGTTGTCGTTAACAAAGTAGTGATGCACAACTGGCAGGAAATACCGAAGTGCCCGTTCAACGCAACCCAGCCCGATAAAGAATACGATTACCGTCAGAATCACTTTCTGCACAGCCGCCAGATCAATTGGTTTCAGGCTCAGCTCGTTCTCAACGATGTAATTGTAGAGCATACCGAGAGCTGCTGACATCACCACAATCACCGCCACCGACCACCGTCGACCCGCCGAGGTTGTTAAAGGCCGTCGACTGGGCACATCGTCCGCTTTGGCTTTCTTCATCTGCCCCAGTCGACTTTGTATCTGCTCAACCATAGCCGAGAGTTCTTCAACGGTATCCGGCTCCAGCGTTTCCGGTTCCTCAACCGTCAGATTAATTTTCTGGAATGTCGTCCGGTCCTTGCCCGGCTGACCGTTCATCGGCAGAGACTTTGCTGCATTTTCTTTTGCCATCGTAGCGTATTTGATTAAGTACAGCTACTAACCTACCGGCCTTCGATTATCCAACCAACCCACCCGTACATCCTAACCCATTGGAACACAATTCGCCAGCCATACCTGCCCTTATTAGCTGCGTTCAGGATAACCCGCCTGCGGCAGCAGGGATATGGTTGATGTGTTGGGCTGCCCCGCCAAAAAAGGCCGGTCGGCCCAGCGCACCGGCGAAGTGTGTGTATTTACTGGCTAAGCGCGTGACTGCTAACATCGCAAACCGTCCGTCTGCCCACCGCTCGACTTACCCACCGGCCTGTTCGCGCTGGAGCAGCCCTTGACCAACCGCACCAGTTCGGATCAGTGTAAATATTGATTCGCCTGCGGCAGCAAGGTTAAGTTAGTTTATCACCCCGCCTGAAATGGCCGGGCACTGTAATCGGTCGCGCCAGCTACCTACGCACTTATCATTCGCTCAAGCCCGCACGGGATGTGCGTCAGGAAGTACAGGTCGGAAAGTGTATAGTGAATTATTAAGCGGTGCCTACGGCGCTGTGTCGTATTGCCCCGCCTGAAACGGCCGGCCATTGGAAGCGGTCGCGCCGGGCCTTCAGGCCTTACACACAAATCAGCGGCCCCGCGCGGAGTGTATATATTTATTGGCTAAGCGCATGTCTGCAACCAGCGCAAACCGTCCGTCCGCCCACCGCTCGACCTACCCACCGGCCTGTTCGCGCTGGAGCAGCCCTCGACTAACCGCACCAGTTCGGATTAGTGTAAGTATTGATTCGCCTGCGGCAGCAAGGTTATGTCATTGTGTCGCCACGCTTATCAGCCTGGCATTTTGCTCGGTCGTACCAGCTACCTGCCCACTGATCGTTCGCTCAAGCCCGCACGGATGTATGTTAAAAAGTACAGGGCGGATTTGTGTGTTTGAAGCGTTAAGCGGTGCCTACGGCAGTGTGTTGTGTCGCCCCGCCTGAAACGGCCGGTCACTGGAAGCGGTCGCGCCGGGCCTTCAGGCCTCACGCAAAACCAGCGGCCCCGCGCGGATGTAAGTAGTTAATTTGCCAACGCACAAATGGCGGCTTGCGTCGCTACGCGCACGCTTGCTGTCGCATAACGCGCGATGCGCCCTCACACACAGGCCCGGTCGCTACGGTCCGCTGGTCGGTCGGGCTGCGTTCGCTCCTCGTACCTCGTCGTTGCCTTGCCCTTCCCTCCACGGCGGCCCATCCGCTCCCTTACGCAATTAGCTAATAGGGTGTGGGTTTGGGGGCTTGGGTCGCCTTTTCAACTTTCTCAAAACAGCGTTGTCTGGCCCGCGTCTGGTTGTGGCTCAGTATAAATTACTCGTACCGGCTTGCCTGCCGCTCTGGCCTTATTGATAGTGTCCTTGGTGCCGGGGCTTTTTCCATCCCAGAAAGCAATAACCCGCTCGGCCTGTCTGATGAGTTCGCCGTTGCGGATCGGTCCCGCGCTCCGGCCGTGTCTGCGCCAGTCAGGTAAAATCTCCGTCAGTGTCAGGCCCTGTTTCCGTGCGTAGCAGGCAGCCAGAGAGTCCGCGCCCGAAGCCCCGCCCGTCAGCAGTTCGGTAATTGGTTCGCCCGCCAGGGTTGCCGTCAGCAGATCATAATTGTCAAAATTCCTGCTCCCTATCACTGCCGTTTTCATAGATCAAATATAGTAATTTATCTTTACTTTATCGCTAAGTATATTAATCATTATTTATAATTTGGCATTGTTATTTATAAATTTATATTTATATTTGTAATGCGATTACGCACAGGACTTTCACTTAAAACCATTACATCCATGATCATTTACACCCGCGCTATCAATACGGAGCGCTTCTACAAAACTGATTTCTCTACTAATATAGTAGAGAGTGTGTACGTCAGTAACCTGTTCCCAACCGTTGAGCGCTGCCCGGTTGCCTGTACGACAAGCTATGGCCCCAGATGCTCATTTGTCACGGAAGATGAGTATCTGGCCAGTCGTACGCAGGCCCTCATTCTGTTGGATGTTTTGTCTGCTCCCGTCGAAGCTCCGGCCGAAGCGCTGGTCCTTACGTTGGCTACCGTTTCTGTAGAGGAATTAAACGACCTGCCATTTTAATCCCCGATCCCGAAGCCCCGGCGGGTAATCCGGGGCATACAATTCATTCACTTAAAATCATTACAGATTATGAATAATGCAGTTAACGCTACCGCTCTTTCCTGGGAGATCATTGAAAAACCTGTTTACGCCAATAACCGGCAGTTATCTACCCACAAGGCTATTTTCCGTAATGACACCGGAACATTGCTTAATGTAGCCAAAACGTCGTACACGCCCACGTCCAACGCCCGGTTCCTCGACGTTGTCCACCGCATGAGCGACATCACCGGTTTTCCGGTTAAGTGCTTCGACACGTTCCAGGGAGGCCGTAAAGTGCTGGCATTCCTGGAATGCACCGACCCGATTAAAGTCTGCGGGTATGATTTTGATAGCTACATGCTGATCGGCAACAGCCACGACAGCAGCACCGGCTTTTTCATTGGTAACTCCAACAAAATGATTCGCTGCCAGAATCGATTTTCCAAAATGTTCAGGCAGTTACAGGTTAATCACACGCGCAACCACGATGCCCGGATTGACCAGCTTTTACGCTATTTCGAGCAGTACCGGAAGGAGGAGAAGAAATTATTTGAGACGTACGAACGCTTTGCCAATGTAAAGATTGACGAGAGCATCAGCCAGGCCCTGATCGAACGGCTGGCCAATATGAATGAGGAAGAGCGGTTAGGTACGGTCCACGTGTCCACGCGCAAAGCCAATATCATCGACGGTTTGCACGTGTCTATCGACCGTGAAATGGTAGCCCTTGGCGATAATCTGTTTGGCCTGTTCAACGGAATCACGCACTATACTACCCACGCCCGCAGGACAAAGGAGCCGGTATTCTGCAATGCCCTCGGCGGCCTGAATACCATTAATCAGCAGGCATACCAGTTCTGTGAAGCACTGTTATAACACCCACCCGCAGACGGTCCGGCCGGACCGTCTGCTTTTACTTTCAAATACCATGACTACTGTTGACGCCCCCAAAATCGAAGAACTAACTGCCATTACTCCCGGCCCTGTTACGCTCCACGACCTGAACACCTTACAGGGCATTCAGCCCGACTGGTTCGCTACCGGAGCAAAAGCCGCCATTCATTACGTATTGACGGTAAATAAACCCGCCACCGGCGCAGTGGCCGCGTTAGTGCGAGATCCATTTTTCAGCCGGACACTACCGACCGCTAAACGACTTCAGACCTACTGTTTCACGGACGTCGACACCGGCCTGACAGCACAGGTGCAGCCGGACCTGATTTGTCCTGATGGCCTGATTGTTGACCTGCAGCCAACCCCCGCCCGTAGCTACCGCGACTTCATCAAGTGGCTAACCGACGTACAGTATTATACGTCGGCCGCGTTTCAGGTTGATGCCGTTGGCGCATCCCGCCTGGTATGTCTGGGCATCCAGACTGTGAGTCCGCACAGGATTTATTATTTCGAGGCTGACCTGTGCCGGGGATTCATTGAACAAGGCCGTCAGCAGTACAAGGCACTGCTACGTACGCATATCGATCACCTGACCTGTCGAATCAACCAGCCCACGCCCGTCGATTGCCCGAATTTCATACCTTTGCCGACGTAATATTTTAAGTGAAATACCGACACCTCAGCAGGATTCTGTTGAGGTGTTTTGTTTGTGTACCTATAGTTCCAACCCTATTTGCAGATCAGTATTCCGTTGGTGTGGACTGCTAAAACCAAAAGGTCCCCGCTTGGTATCAACCGAACGGGGACCTTCTGATTTTATCTGTTTGGCTAAAGCGTTATAAAGAAGGCCTGCCTAAATAATACCACCCTGATTGCCCCCGCCCCCGGTACCCCCGCCACCACCCGTAGAGCCACCCCCGGTACCACCACCCGCGTTCGCACTGGCTGGCATTGTTAGCACACCCAAACCTGTCGTGGGTAGGTTCTTCTTCCGGTACAGCTCTTTACGCCATAGTCGGAGAGCCGCCACCACGTCGGCCGCGTCCTGCGAGGCCTTCGTAAACAGCACACTATTACTCAGAAGTACCTGAAGGTTGCCCGCCACAACACTTAACTCGACCACCGTCGCTGCCTCCGGCTGACCCACTAATGCCCGAATAGCAGCCGCCTGACCCGCGTTGATAGTAATCGTAAGCTGCCGTTCAGCCGCAGACAGCCCTTTAACTTTCTTTGAATTTAACTTTGTGGCCAGTTTGGAGATAGCGGCCCGCAACTCGATCCCGTCATAAAGTACTTTCATATCGGCCGTAGCCACATACCGCCCTGCAGTCGGACTTGTCAATTCTAAAACCATTGTTGATTGTCGGGGAAATTGATTGAAAATAGCGGGGGCACGGACTGGAGATTGCTCCGCTCATCCATGCCCCCGCAAAAAAAGCCCCTCTCCTTTTTTTAGGAGAGGGGTTGGGGTGAGGTTAATTACAGACCGCTTACCTCGGTCACGGCTAAAGCGTTGTATGCACCGTTGTTCAACGGATACTGCTTGCCATTTACCTCCTGGTAAAATTCAACACCAACCGCTACAACAATGGGGTGCGTACTGTTCGCCGTAAGGCCCAGATCCAGCGTTTGAAGCGCCACCCCCGCGTTCGTATACGGGATATACGCCGTTTCCGATGTCAGGTTCTCGAACACTTCGTTCTCGAAATCAATCGCGGCCGACCCGGCTACGATCTTGACGTGCGTTGTACCCCGTGGAGCCACGATATCCCGCGTCGCCGTCAGTGCCGGAATGGCTACCGAGTGATCGCCCGTTGCCCGGTTAATCGTCGACACCAACGGCACAAATACCGTCGACCCCAGCCGGGCGCTTTGATTGAAGTCGAAGCCTTTTACCAGCTCAACCTCACCATCCAGGACACCACGTTCACCCCGTTCGTTCACCTCATCGGCCTTAATGACTTCGTTCATCTTGGCCGCCAGCCGCGACACCATGTAACGGTCCGACGAGTTTTGCACTAATTGCCGCAGTGCCAAGCGGAGAATCTTGCCAGCCGAAGCTGCCCGCCCGAATTCCGACGCATTCTCGCGGGTGCGCTGCATCGAATCGCTGTTCATGAACTGCTCTTTGGAGCCGCCCCCCGCCCGACGAATCAGCGTCTTACCGCTTTGTGTGTAGCCCGACAACCCACCCAGATTGCCCTTGTACTTAATCAAACCTACCTGCTCTGCCATATAAAAAAAGAAAAATTGGTTTCGTTAAACTCTGAGAAATGCACTCCTTACAATCCTATGTGCCGCGCTTTTCGGTAGAGCCAGGGAGCCATCGGCTGCGATAATGCCCACAACCCCCGCCGTTCTGATTGGGCACGTACCATAGCTTTTGCACAGATCTTATCCCGGCTGTAGGGCGTATAATGCCAGGCCCAGCCCCGTACGATCAGCAGACTATCGACCCGTTCCCAGCCGGCATGTGTTGGATCACCAGCCACCCAAACCTCCACCAGCCAGCACCGGTAAATGTCCTGACCACGTAGCTTGACCCGCACCGCCCGACCCAGCAGGAGCGCCCGTACCGAATCACGCGACATCACACCGAACGGCTGAGCCAGTTCCGGCGCGTCGACATTGGCCAGTCGGCACACCCACTTTTGTGTTGCTGTCTCGACTGTGAACGTATCGCCATCATGAACCGCCGTAACGCGACCCTCAACCTGGCTAAGCCGGTCCTGCATCTGCCGAGCCGACAGACTGAGTAGCCATAAAGCCAGAATAAGGAGTACACCCGTTTTCATGGATGCAACGTTATAGAATTATAAAGTTTGATTTATATTTAGAGGAGCTTCACTAAACAGAAAGGCACATTCTAACACCAATGGCTACCAAACGCATTGCTATTCATGCCGCCGACATCGTAGCCCTGACCGGCCGATCCGAGTCAGCCGCCCGGCGATTACTGAGGAAAATTAGAAGGGAAGGAGGGAAGCAGGAACGCGACCTGATCACCATTGGCGAATTCTGCCGCCACACCCGCATGGACGAAGCTGAGGTTTCGCGGGCTATTAATCGTGTGTGATAGCTCTCAAGGTGGAAGGTAAGGGGCAAGTATAATTCAAGGTGTGCTGAAATATCAAATTGCTAAAAGACTGGGCACAGATGTTGTGGCGATGCCTGTCGTTAGAATTTAATGTACAGTTACAGTTACCATTCTGATAGAGTTTGGATACACTATACTAAATTGTTTTATTTTACGAGTATTTTGGCTGTCGAGTACATAATAGAGCATTATCGCGAATGTCTGATATCAAACATGATCTGATTCTAATCAGTGTCGGGCGCAGTAAACATAGCCCACCCCCATGCGCAATAGAGTTAGCACGATTTGACGATATTGACGACTGCTTAATCCAAATCAGTATGGCAGTTGCTATTCCCTTTGCCACCCGTCAACAAATCGCTCAAATGCGAGC
>JBBQLG010000136.1:0-15562 GCA_038327655.1 Cytophagales bacterium | reverse complement strand
GGGGAGTACGATTTCACGGAAACCGACACGCCTGAAGCTGATTTTGATCTGGAAGCACTGCTAAATTTTTCGCTCGCCAGACCTCCCCGCTCGGCCCGATCTGCCAAATGACGAATTATGTACTTTTCCGCAGAACTACCCCCCGTAATATTGAATAACCGCTGAATCGACTGTAGCAGGAGCCGGTTACGTGAACTCATCGACTCCAGATCGCGCTCGATGGGTACCGAACGCAGGTACAACCCCCAGCCAAAGGTGAGTTCACCTACGTATTCGTGGCTGTACAAATTGTCGGCTCCGGCCAGTACCAAAGGTTGATTGGAGGGGAACAGGTTACCGAAGAAAATTTCTTCTACTGCGTCGGTCCAATAAGCTATTCTGGCGGGCACGTCAATGGTTTGCACTTCCCAATCCTCAAACTGATTGAGTAATTGGAGCCACCATCCTAGCCGCAACGGATGCAGGGGTGGAATCAGGCTGGCTGGTACGGTCTCCTGGCGTAGTACTGTAGCCTGCAACTGAATCAGGTCGAGGTGCTGAATAGCATACGTCAGGTCGAAAAGCGTCCGCCGTTGGTCGTCGGGCAGGGTTGGGGCTATTTCAAGTTGCTGCTGCACTGAAGCCAAAAGCCGCTGATAGGCCGCTACGTAGTCATTGATTAAAGCGCGGTGATTGTAGAGTTCAAACGTTTCCCATATTCCATCGTCCGTTTTGACATCGGTGCGAATGGCGTTGAAGAGCTGCGTTCTTATGCTCACGAATTCAGTAAGCAGGGGATGGTCGGTGAGCATCCCTGTGCCCAGCACTATGGCACCACGCTCCAGGGATGCCGAACCTGTCAACTGTACCCGGCACGGACCCAACTGTGTCGGATGCTCCAGCAACTCGTTTTCAATCTGGCGTAGTTTGGCCGGTACCTCAATCTGATAATTGAAGCGGGGGTCGGCAAAGCGGGCGATGAATATATTTGATTGCGACTGTTTGTTCGACTCAACCCACTTCCAGTCGTCGGCATCCCGCTCAACCGGGGTGGGTCTTTCGCGGGCGCGGAGTAGCCGCAGCCGATAGTCAAAATAACCCTGGAGGATGTTGCCAAGCCGGTCTTTCCGATCCAGGCCGGTACGGGTTTCACCCCCTTCTTCCTGATCTATGGTGAACAGAAAGCTGGGGGAGTCGCAGATGAGTTTGCCCTGAAACACAGTTTTGTCAGCTACGGTGCCAGCCTGTTGGCAACGATCCTGTTCCGCTTCCCACTCGGCTTGAAGGGCACGATCCGAGAAGGGGTCGTCTGTATTCAGTTGCAGGCCGTTTTTGTCTAAGGCCGTTACCCGGAAAAAATAATTATCCTCCGGCTCAATCACCGACGGGTCGAGGGTCAGTTTTCGGGTTTGATAATCACGTTTGCTGTGCGAACAGGCAAAGCGACCCATGTTGGTAACGAAATCGAACTCACCGGCACCGGCATGACGCATCAGGCTGACCTGGAAATCGGCCAGTTGGGGTTCTTTGCGCGGTACGGGAGCCGTCGTAAATTTCAGGGTAACATCGGCCTTTTCATCGGGTGGACACAGCAGCACATAGTCGCCATTGGTATCTTCCTTCAATTGGCCCTTGCTGGCTTTAATGGGCATCAGGGCCAGTACCTGCACCCGGACCAGCCGGGACTGGTTGAGTTCACGGATGGTCCACTGGCCAAAATTCAACGTAGGGGCTGTTTCGTAAATCTGTTTGCCCAGAGCCGCTGGCGTGCGGAGGTCGGCGTGTTGGTTTAAGAAGTGAGCAATCGTCTGTTGCAGGGTAAGATCGCTGATGGGCAACTGCTTTACCCGATCATATACCGGTTGGCTGAAGGCCGTCAGGGTTTGCATACACTGCAGGTTATAGACCAACCGGTTCTTCAACTGGGGAAGATCGTGGGTCAGCTCACTGTCGGGCAGCAAGTCTAAGTGGTACAGCAAATTACCCAGCCGTTCACCCGTTTGCCCTTGTTGCAGCAAGTCAATCAGGTAGGTGTTGAATTGCCCTGGTGTATAGACGTTGGCCATTTGATCCAGAAGCAACTCGAATGGAGTTTCCAATAGGGGCTCAAGCTGGTCCGTGAGCCGCACGAATAAAAGCCACTCGACATCATCGACGGGTAGCTCGCGAAAGGTTGCATTGCCAAACGAATCTTCAGCGGCTGTACGGAGTGTGGAGGGGCAAAGAACCAGAATGGGGCGTTCTTCGCGATTGCGCAGCTCCACTAATTTGGTCGCCGTAATGTACGAGGATGTGTTGCGCGTCGCATCCAGCAGAAACGTGTCTAACCCCGGCACATCGGCCCGGAAACGCCGAAGTAGCTCGGTCAGTACGCTATCGGCCACGCCCGACAGTTTCATGCAGTGGCCCGCTTCGGCTTCCCGTAGTTCGCCGATGAATTTATCGTAAATGATGTCGGCAATATAATCGGCGTAGGTCATGCGTTGAGTGAATAGCGTGGACGGATTTTTTGCATGATGTAAGCATCGCTTAGTACTGTATAGAAACCAATCTGCCGGAGCTTATCGCGAAAGGCACTCAGATTATCCCGAAAAGCCTGATGTGTTTCCAAGTCGGCATCACTGAATTGGGGCATATCAATGCCGCTCACGATGAGCCCATACCGCTCGTGCATCCATGTCAGAAATTCCTCCATCGACACCGGTTCGGTCTGGTAGGTTGTACCTTCTGCTTTTAAGACCCGTAACTGCACCAGCATTTCGAGTAGCTTGGTGCCCAGCACAAACCGTCGTTTACTACTCCGGGTACGTCCACCTACCAACAACAGACTTCCGGTGCTTTTAAGCATCAGCGTATCCAGCAGTTGAACCATGTATTTGTAATAAAAACTGCCCCTAGCTTTAACCACCACGGCCATATATTTCTGAATATCGTCGATCTCATAGGAGGTGATGTCGCGGATGGCTTCCTGCTCTTCCTGCTCGTTGCGGTTAATGATCTCGCGCAGGGCGGAGCGGGTGTCGGCCAGAAAAACGTCTGATGGGTGAGCCAGCGCGTCTAAAGCTGCCGGTAAATGACTCGAATTGGCCGTGGTCAGGTCTAAATTGCGCAGCGAGAGCATGACTCCGAAGTTAGCCCGGATGTAGTCCAGAATCGAGTCGTAAACAGCCTGGGCATCGGCGGTGGCCAACCGGGCGGCTCCACTATTGGGTTCGTCGGTGAGATCAACGACAATGGATAGGGCCGTGTCGATATCGGTGGTGCCTTCGCGCACCATCTGCGGCAGATACCGCACTATTTTCATGGTGTACAGGCTCAGGTGAAAAGCAGTCAGCGTTTTGATGTAGTCGATCAGCACGTGGCGCGGAACGGTGTGGCGATATTGCAGCAGTGCATGTACGTCGTCGCAGTAGCGTTGGGCATCGTCTTTTAACAATGGCCTGACCCGGCCAAATACGTTTTGACTGTCTTCCTGAGCGTTGGTGGTGTTGTCTTCGATGAGTCGCAGAATACCGAGGCTGTCCACGTCTAAAGTCTGACTGTTGGTGATGCTGGTACCGTTCCAGCCTTCGTCCAGAAACTGCTTTAGTTCGTCGCGCACGGCCTTGTCTTCCGACAGAAACGAGTATACCTGCTCCGAGGTAAAATAGTCGCGGGTGTGCCGGGCGTTGCGGTAGGTGAAGCTCTGTAGATGGATGGGGCGCAGGGTGGCAAAGTTTTCGGTTTCTTTACCCCGGCTCACCAAATCGACCAGGTTACTCCGCAGCCACCAGGCTACTGCATCGGGATGCTCGATAGCACCCTGTACTTTCCCCGAGGCTTCTACTTTCTGGAGTTCGGCTACCAGCCGGTCAATGTCTAATTTCTCCGATGTGCGCCGGGGCCGCAGCCGGGGTTTGCCGCCATTGTACCGCAGTAGCACAAACAGATTGGTCATGGTCCGGTCGATATCAATCGTTTTTGGATCGATGAAGCAGATCAGTTCGTTCCGAAATTCACTCTTGCCCGTTGCCGGGCGGGGTAGCTTGATGGGCATAGTTACTCGAATAATTCGGTGTGAATCAGCAGCCGGTTCTGAGCATCGGCTTCAATGGCTACGTACTTTTCGCCCGGTCCGGCGTTGCGGTCGCCCGTGACCACCACTTTGCGATAAGGCAGGTTCGCCAGCATATTGCGGAACACCTGATACTCCACAAATCGGCCTTTGAGGTCGTTGAGCGAGGGCGAAAAACCTTTCTGGATGTAATACAGCATTTCGTACAGATCGAGCGATATGGCCAGGGCGATATGCCGGTTGGCCGGGTCGATATGCCGGAAAATCAGCTTGTCGGGTACGTATTCCATGTATTCGCCTAAGCTCGGCCGGCGGTCTTCGACCAGTTCAAAATCGGTTAAGGGAAACAGGCGGTACGACGCACTCATCGGGTCGGGGTGGCCAGCCGCCTGCACCACGTACCGTCGGGCCATGTCGGCATTCTGGCAGTTCTCCAGCCGGGCAATGGCTACCGCAATGCTTTGTTTAGCTAATTCCAGGGCTTTTTTACGCTCTTCGTCCGGGCGGGCGGGGCTGACAATCTGCCCAAAGGCACTGAGGGAGCGATAGGGGTTCCGCACCGATTCGGCCTGATGTCGCCGGTTTTCTTCCTCCGCTTTATCCGCGTCGGCTTTTGATCGTTGCTCGCTTTTCTGCGGCTGATAGGACTGGTAAAAACGGCCTTCAAAATACTGATGACGGGCCAGCAGTTGTTGCACCCCCCTCACGAGAATGGGGTCGGCGGTGGCATGGGAATCGGTGTCGTTTTTTAGCTGGTTTAGGGCCGTGAGTATGTCGCCCTCCCGCTCCTCGAATGCCACGTAGTTGCGGGCCATGAGGGGAGAGAAAAATAACGCCCGGTCGAGTGCCGGCACCACACTACGCCCCACATCCAACAGCCGCAACAAACTGATAAGTCGGTCTTTGTTGCCCCGGTCGGTTTGCGGCCCGGTCAGGTTGTAATAGTGCTTGCTTAACCAGTCGATGGGCGCGGTTGCCCCGGCTACCAGTGTGCGTACATCGGCACAACTGTGGTCGCGGGTGAGCCAGAACGCCAGGAGTGAGCGCATATCGCGCATGGTGATGTGCAGGTCGCGCCGGAAATGAACGGTTCTAACCAACTGTTCCATCCGGCTGACTACTTCTTTGCCAGCCGCCGGATCATTCATCGACTGCGCGTTGAACCGGATAAAGCACGAAGCCTGCACGGCACAGTCGGCGCAGCCCTGCCAGTGAACGGGCTTAACGAAGGCGTCTACCTGCTTGCGGAACAGGCTTGGCTCAGCATCGTTGGTGGCACTCACCACGGCCCGCACGTTCAGATTGATAATGAGCAATCCGTCGGGCAGCGGGGTGGCATTTTCGTTGTAGAAGAAGGCTTCGATGGTGTCGGCCAGAAAGCCGAACTCAGCCCGTCGCTGTTGCAGGTATTCGACTAATCGCCCCTCGTTGATGCCGACCAACCGCCCTTCCGTTGCCTGCTGGAAGTTGGTGAGGTTGGCAAAGGGCCGAAAAAACGCATCCAGCACCGTGCTATTGTCCTGGGCTTCTTCATCCTGCGAACCGTCGTAGTTGCTCTGAAACGGCAGGTTGCCGATGCGGAAACTGGCTCCGTTGCCCGTGGGCAAGGCCGCAAACTGTGCCCGTGAATCGTTGCGAAGTTCTTCTTCCAGCCGCTGAATAAAGGCCGTTTTACCATCGCCCGCGTTGCCGGTAATGATAATCAGGCGAAACTTACCCGCCAGAATCGCCTTTTTCAGGTGCGTGTCTAAGCGGGTGTCGATGTACGTCTGATGGGCAAACGCATCCAGCCCGCGCGTGGTTGAGGCCCGCGTACCGGCGTTGTTGTAGCGCGACTGGCTGAAGAGCCGGTTCAGGGAATCCACAAAAGCCTCGGTCGAGATCGGTTCCGGGACAACGGGTTGGCTGGGGCGGGCCAGTCCATTGAGACCAATGGCTTCCAGGACAGTCAGCATCTCAGCAGCCGTCTCAAATCGGTCGGCACTGCGCGGCTGCACGGCTTTCAGCAGAAAGTCGGCGAAGGCATCAGACAAATTGGGCGCGTAGGCGCGTGGATCGGCAGGCGCGTTACTCAGCGTAGGCTGCTGGTTGCGCCAGGGGTGCGCGTGACACACCAACTGATAGAGCGTAATACCCAGGGCGAAGGTATCGCAACTGGCATCCCAGGCTGCGTGGCGGTTATCCCGAATTTTGTCGGGCGGGGCGTAGGCATCGGTACCCACGCGCTCGGTATTCTCGGCAATACTGGCCACGTTGAAGTCGATCAGCACGAACCGATCCTGCCGGTGCCAGATGATGTTGTGCGGCTTGATGTCGCGGTGCAGAATATTTTCCCCGTGCAGATAAACCAGAGCCCGACTCAACTCCTGCCCGGCCCGGAAAATATTGGCCAGCGTCATACCGAGGGGTGGACTGCCATAAACGTAATCCCGCAGGCAGTCGCCTTCGAGCAGATCCATGAGGGTAAAGAACCGCCCGTTGTTGAGTTTGCCGTTCCATTTGAATTTTACTACGTTGGGGTGATCGACCTTTTCCAACGCTTCGAACTCTTTAATAACACTGTCGTACTGAACGCTGGGGTAGAATACCTTCATGGCGTAGTCGCGGCTTTGGATGGTGTGCTTCACCCGCCACACCTCCGAGTAACCGCCGTGTCCAATCTGCTCAATCAGCAGGTATTCGTTGTGCTTGTCGCCCTGCTGTAGTTTCTCGTTGTCGCGGTAAGAAACTCCCGGTTCGGCGACCAGATTGGGTACGGTAGCCGGTTGGGCCGGTTGGGGTTCGGAAGCACGAAGGGCCGTGTCGATAAACGTCAATACCTCGTCCAGGCTGCTGAACCGCTCGTCTGGTTCCAGGCGCAGGCAGCGGTCAATGAGTTCGCCGGTCCAGGCGGGGAGTCCGGGCTGCACCATCGGGGGCAACTGATCCGGTTTCAGGCGACCGCCAAAATGGTCCAGGTCGTTCCAGTGGGTAAGCGGGGAGCCATCGGCATAGCGGGGCAAATGACCCACTAATGTCTCATAGGCGGTCATCCCCCAGCCATACACATCGGTGCGGGCATCGGCATCGTGGGGCCGGGCCATCTCCGACGGCATATAAGCGGTTAGCTCCTCTTCGCGCAGGGTCGGGAAAACGGTATGCCCCTGCCGGTTGGTATCGGTGTAGTACGATTTGCCGAAGTTGGCCAGTAAGGCAAATCCATCGGGTTTCAGGTAAATGTTGTCGGAGCTGACTTCGCGGTGATATACTCCGGCGGAGTGGGCCACTTTCAAGCCCTGGGCCACGTTGCGCAGGACCGTGAGCCGGTCCTGAAAGGTGAGGGTACGCTGTTGCAACTCCATCCGCAGGCTGCTTTCTTCCACATATTCGGTAATTTCGTAGAAGTAGCCCTGCTCGTCGTCGCTCCGAAAATCAACGTGCAGAATGTACGGACTGTCGGCCATTTGCCGCAGCGCGTGGTACTGGTTTTTGATGGCACTCAGCCGCAACCCCCGCTCGTGGTCGCTCAGGTGCGCCAGCGATACAGCATATTCCGACACTTTGCGGTAAATGTTGGTCTGTATGCCACGGGGCTTCACTACATAGTCGGTGCGGCTGTCGCTCTGGGTTAGGACTTCAACCGTTTCGTACTCAGCCTCGAACAGCCGGGGCCGACGACTCGCCAGACCCTGTTGCCCACCCAGAAACAGGCCGATCAGTGCCTGCAAATCCACAATTTTGTTGGCGTATGCATTGCGGACGCGGTTGGGATCCTGCAAAAATTCGGTCAGGCCCTTGTTGAGGGTAAACGTCACCCCGGCACTATCGCCCGTTAGTTGCATGGACACCATGCTGGGGTGCGAGAGCGTAATGGCCGAAGCCACAAACGCCCGGCTCCAGATGCTATCCTGCTCCTTAAACTTGCTGGCCAGCACTTTGCTCTTGAAGGCGCAGGTACGCAGCGGGTTTCCCTTCGGCCGGCCGTTGAGTTGCCAGTCGTGGTCGTCGCCGATAAGCCGCCCGTTCCAGTGTTTGTTTTCGAGGTGATACACCGCGTGCGGAGCCACCACTAAGCAGTCGAACTCGAGTACCTCAACGGCATCATTCCGGGGATTGCGGTTGGGCAATTCGACGTTAGGCACCACGATGTAGGTATCGGGCAGGTTTTTTTGCAGGAAAGCCAGCAGCCGGGTTTCGCCCTCGTTGACTTCTCCCTTGTCGTATGTGGTGCGGAGAATAGTAGCCATGCGGGTTGAGTTCGTATAAAATCAGTTGGTAACGGTTAAGGGAACTTTTTGAATTCATCAGATGCCGTCTGGTGAATTCGTATGTTGTATTTTCCAGACATTATCTGGAAAATACGAATGTTATGTTTGTCATGTGAATTTACCAGAAAGCGTCTGGTAAATTCACATGACTTTGTCTTCATTTATAATGGACTGTAGCTGCCGTTGTAATTCATCGCGGTCAGGCAAATACGTTTGATAGGTCGCTACAAAAAGTTGGCTGCTCATCCCGTAGGTAGCATACTCGACCAATAAATCATCTTTATCACGGCTCAAAATGATACCAACTGGTGGATTGTCGCCCTCCACATTTTCTTCGCTGGCAAAATAGCCCATGTACATGTTCATCTGGCCAATGTCGCCGTGCTTTACCGTTTTGATTTTCAGGTCGATTAACACAAAGCAGCGCAGAATACGGTGGTAGAAAACCAGGTCAACCCGGTGGTGTTTATTGTTAATCGTAATCCGGTATTGCCGCCCTACAAACGTGAATCCTTTACCTAATTCGAGCAGAAAGCTTTGTAGATTATCCATGAGCCGGGATTCCAACTCGCCTTCAGTGTATTTGTGATGCTCAGGTATCTTCAAAAACTCGAACACATACGGATCACGGAGTAAGTCGTTAGGATTCGTTATCGACTGCCCCGTCTTCGACAGGGCTAATACGCCTTCTTTGTCGCGGCTGGCCGCTAATCGTAGAAACAGGGAACTACTTTTTTGCCGTCTCAACTCTTGAAGTCCCCAGTTCTCGCGGATGCTTTGTTGTTCATAGAAACTCCGTTCAAGATCGTCGCTGATGTTGCTTAATTCGACATAGTGCGAATACGAAAGATTGGGCGACAGTGCATCGACGTTGGAATAACGCAGGTAGAGCTGACGCATCTGCGTTAGATTGACCCGGCTGAACCCTTTGCCCAGTCGTAGCGACAAGTCGTGTGCCAGCGTTGGAATCAGTTTTTTACCATAGATGGCCTTAGTCTGTCCATTCTGTTCAAATTCGACAATGTATTGTCCAATGGCCCAGTAAGTATGCAACAACTTCGTCTGCACCTGCCGGATTGCCTGTTTACGGCCCGATTCATAGGTAGTCGAAATCAGTTCGATCAGCGCGTCGTAAGCCGGGTTTGGGTTGGCAGGTATCATTCGTTTTATTATTTCAGTTTAGGCATCCATTCGTACAGATGCTGTCTGTACGAATGGATGTTTTATTTTTCATTTGAATTTGGCAGACGCATCTGCCAAGTTACTACCAGCTACCCACCAACTCTTCGACCCGCGCAATGGCCCCGGTTTCGAGTTGGTTGGCTTCGGTCATTTTCTCATAAGCGGTTTTGACTTTCTGCCCTATCGCGTCCTCAATTGCTTTGTCAAAGCGTGGTATTGGCATTTGATTGAGCATCGGCACGATAAAGCCCAGTAAGTTGGTGCCGCAGACCGACGAGCGGAAAATTCTAAACCAAAGCTTCGAGTTGATTACGGCAAAGAGATAACCCGGATCAATAACGTCCTCATCTGGCTCGAATCGGATGATGTGTTGCGCCACCAGCTTACCTTCGAGATAGCCCCAGACAAACTTGGCGCGTCCGAAAATCTCGTTTTCTCCCAGTGTACCCACACCCGCCACCAGAATGGAGCCTTTCTCGGTAAGAACTTTACCACTGGTAGGAACCGTGCGGGGCGAAATCATCTGCCCTTGCGGTTTAAGGGCGAAAATGTCACCTTGGGAGTAAAGCTCAACGGCAGACGACGACGACGATGCCAGTCGTTTAAAGCGACCGGTGTAATAGGGTTCCCGCTGCAAAACATTCACAAGCTGGTCATGCTTCCCGACCGTTAGCGCGGCAACGATGTCGCTCAGGCGTTGGGCGTAATTGCGGGAACGAATGGTGCGTGCTGAAAGGGTCGTGCTGCTGACCACAAACTCGGCGGCTGTATCGCGTTCACTGGCAGCAGTCAGGCGTTTGTAGGTGTCGGCATCAAGGCCGAGGTTATCCAAAAATTCCTGTTCGGCCTGCCCCAGCAACCCATTAGCCTCAACCCGGAGCCGGGCTGCCGTTTCAATAGCCGTATGGATGGCCTGTTGCTCGACATCGGGTAGAATTGGAATTGGTAGATGAGCAAGCATTTCTTCAGATATATACGGTTGAACACCCCCAGTGGCTAGCTTGTGAAGGAAAGTATTGCCGATAACTGACTGAAAGTACGCATAGAGGTACCCAGACGGAAAGCTGGGTTTTGCCACAATACGAATAATATTATCAGAACCCATTGCAGTTGTCAAATCACTGCCCACATAAGCAACGTTACCTATTGCTCCCACTCTGGCAGTTAAAATCATTCCTGCTTTCAAGAAAGCTTTTTTATCCGTCGAGTATTTAGCGGAGACATATTTGCAGCCTTCAAGCGGATTAGACGAAAGAACATCGCTATTTCCTAGATAAGGATAGCCTTTAGTAGAATCAGATATGTAAACTCTGCGACTTCGACCCGCCGTGAAAATTTCCTCGGTCAATGTTCTAAGATCAGCCCATGTACCCCGCTTGATTTGGTTTTCATAGATAACTGCTTCTGACAGATGAAACCCGCCATTCAATCGTAATGAGGAGTTTATCTGCGTCGATGAGATTCTCATAGCTTTCATCATAGCTTTTCGCCTTTACGGAAGCGGTGGTAGGCTTCACCAATTTTTGGTAAATCGTCGTCGAGATTCGGGGTTTTCTCGCGTCGTACTTTCAATACCTTCTCGCCGGTTTTGGGGTAGGTTTGCAGGTAAGAAACCGTTTTTTCGGTGATGATTTCGGCTCCATCTTCGTCACGCTCATAAATTGGCGTACCACGGCGGTCTTTACCCAATTTTTCGGCAATGGCCATAAACACGTCGTAGGCGGGCATTTTGCCATCGCGTTGCAAGGCCCGTTCGGTGTCGGTCAGGCGTTGCAAAAACAGCAATGATGCCTGCACCCCCACCTGTGGCAGAAAAGCCTCTACCGCCAGATCAACACTGGCCAGCACCCGGAAGCGTTTCAGCATCCAGTCGCGGACGTATTCGGTGTTGGGGTTGCCCAGAATCCCGTCGGGCAGTACAATGGCTAATCGGCCACCCGGTTTCAGAAACTGGTAGCAGCGGTCGATAAACAAAATTTCGGGCGGCTCCGATGAACTGAGTTTATCCTTGTCCCACTGGCCGTTTTGCCGTTTCCAGTTATAGCCGAGGTCGTATTTTCCCAGAATGCGCGGGTCATTTATCGGAATTTTGGCCCCAAACGGCGGATTCGAGAAAATCAGATCGAACTTTTCAATGCCGTTATCATACTCAGCGTCGGTGTCGTCATTTTCCAGACTGGCCAGTAGTTGCTTATTGAAACCGTTAATTTCGTCGGTGTCGTCGCCATCGGGGTATTCCAGGCTGTTGAATTGAAAGATGTTGGCGTGCCCATCGCCCGCCATCACCATGTTCATTCGGGCGGCCCGTTTCAGGTCGGGGTCGAAGTCAATCCCAAACAATTTTTCTCCGGCGTATAAACGTACCCGTTCGTTCACATCCACCGTGTTAAACGTATCTTTAAGCCACTCACCGGAGAGTTCAGGATTGAGTTCGGCGGCAATCTTTTTACGCACGTGGTCGAGCACCATCACCAGAAAGCCCCCGGAGCCACAGGCGGGGTCTAATACGCGGTCGGTGGGTTCAGGGTCCATCATATCCACCATGAGCCTCACAATGTTGCGGGGCGTAAAAAACTGTCCGCGTTCCTGCTTCAGCGTGTTGGACACAATGGTTTCGTAGGCCATGCCTTTCACGTCGACGGTCGCATCCAGAAACGAATATTTGGCCAGTTCACCAGCCACGTAGCTGAGGGCTTTCTGGTTAAGCTGAATCTGCTCGTTGCCCTCAAATACATCCTGAAAGTCGTCGCTGGCTTTCAGTTCCTCAAACAGTTTCTTGATCCGTTCCGATACATCGCGTCGGCCCTCATCGGTATGCGGCTCCGTGGCACCCACCCAGAACCGACGCCGGTACGACTCGCCGTTCTGGTGGCAGATGTCGCGCCGTTTCTCGTCGTAGATTTTGCAGAAAATCAGATACAGCAACTGCCAGAAGGCATCTTTGGTGCGGCCCTGGTTGCCATATATATAATCGTGGCAGCGTTTGAATGTCCGAACCAGCGAGTCATTGGCGGGTTTCCGAACGGCCATCTTATCCGAGCGTGTCAGGTCGTCCATGCTTTCGCCGGGGCCGGGAAAATCCGACACTTCCTGCAAACGAGCTTCGCCGGTGGCTTTATAGCCGGTTTTATGCCGGAACGAATTCATCAGCCCGTTGGTCCACAGCCCAAATTCGCAACGGTCGATCATATTCAGAACATCGTCGATCAGGATAGTTCCTTTCTTGGGGTCGGATTCTTTGGTTTTGCCATCCTGCACGAAGCAAACCCGGATAATGGTTTCCTGACTGCGCTCTGTCTCGTCCGGGTCATCCTCCTGCTCAAAGGCAACCAGTTCGGCTTTGCGCTTTACTTTTCGGCCTCCTTCGTCTTCGCCCGTAATGGTGAAGTCGCGGGCCATATCGGTCATATCGAAGCCATACTCCTCGTTCATCTGCCGAATCAGGCTTTGCAGCGTCTGTTCTTTCTCGGTGGCTTTCACGATACGGCCCGTCAGGACGCAAACGAGCGAGTTCTCATCCACAACGGCATCGTCGATGGTACTGTCGGTAATGGGGTTCTGGAGGGTGTTACTTTCGTTTGTCATATTAATAGGTTCAATTCGTCTAATTTGTCGCGTCGGCGGGCATACCGGCGCAACCGGTCAAGGTTTAGTTTAAATCGGTCGCGGGCCTGACCCATCATCAGGGGCAGCAACGATTGGTAGTCGGCGTAGAGGTCAGTATGCACCAGCGCATCGACCAATAGTTTTTCGAGGGAGCTAACTGTCGTTTTACTGACCTCCATTGTCGGGGCTTCGCTCACCAACGCCCGCACGATCACGGCGCGGTCGTGAAGCCTGACAAACCGTTCGACCTCAGTCGCATCGGGGTTCAAAAATACCTTCCGGCTAAAATCGAGCAGCAGCCCAAAGGCCGTATCCAGGCTGGCCCGCTCCACCTCGATCAGCGTAAACGACAGCTTTGGTCCTGTTGTCCCCTCCGGCAGCAGCGCATTAAGCCAGCCCGTTTCCGACAGGCAAATGGCTATAGTGGGTAACCCCGACTGGAGCCGGGCCATCATTCGCAACGGTCCCGATGCCGGTGTGGGCTGAAACGCATCGGGTGCTTCGAGGACGTATAGTCCCCGGCCGGCACTATAGAGAATACCCCGGCTTTTGAGGTCGTGAATGCGCCACGTCAGGGTAGCGTCGGACAAATCGGGAAACTCCGCTCGCAGGAGCGTCAGCAGATCGGCTTTCGACCAGTCGAGCCGTTCGTGCAGCCGGGCCAGAAAGGCATCACTAAAGAGGTTCAGCACGGATCGACAACAGGTTTAGGCGAAATGGTGATGCAAGATGCAACAGGGTATTGAGTTAGTCAAATTTTCGGCAATAAATTTTATTTTTATGCCGGAACTTTGTTGTAGCTTTATGAGTACTTAGATGGATCAACTTTAATTCAGCAATTTTATGGAGAGTAAGCTTAAACACCTTGAATTTATTCAGAATGTAATAAACCGATTAAGTGGAAACTGCTTTTTGATCAAGGGTTGGGCTGTTACGTTAGTAGCGGCACTGTTTACTTTATCGGCTAAAGATGCAAATGGACAGTATATTCTCATTACATATCTGTCGACCATAGTTTTTTGGCTTTTAGACGCCTACTATCTGAGCATGGAGAGGCAGTACCGGTGCCTGTATGAACAAGTGACTCAAAAAGCAGAGATGAACATCGATTTTTCGATGAATGCACGTTCATTTGGTGTTGGACGCTGTAGATGGTTGAATTGCTTGGTTACAGGTTCATTGCTTGTTTTTTACGGATCATTGCTAAGTCTTCCCGTGGTAATAATTATTGCTATCAAAAATTTTGTCTGAAATGTCGTCTAACTATCAAAATCGTGATACCCTCTTTATCAGCCATGCTTTACCTGAAGATAATGAGTTTGCCAAATGGCTTGCAGCTCGTCTAAGAAACGAGGGATACAAGGTTTGGTGTGAACTTGATGAGATTTATGGTGGAGATCATTTTTGGGATAAAATTAGCTCAGTCATCCGTGACGAAGCAATCAAATTCATTTTTGTCGGTTCACACGCTTCTGTGATAAAGCGTGGCGTTCGTAAAGAATGGGATTTTGCTTGTAGTATTCAAGATGAATATAATCTTGAGCATTTTATTATTCCTATTAACTTAGATGGAATTAATAGTAATGCACTAATAGGCTTAACTGGCCTGGCTATGATGCATTTCCATAACTCTTGGGCTTATGGCCTGAAAATGCTAATTCGCTGTTTACAAAGAGACCATGTCCCTCAGCAGTCGGAAAGTCCATTGTCAGCTTCGCATCTGTTAATTAATCCTCATACTCTAAATGGAGGTATAATAGAACAAGAAGAAATATTTTATTCTAATTGGCTTGACTTACCTCATTTGCCAGATTTTTATTATATATATGATTTTGTTAATAAAAAATTAGCTGAACAACAAATCAAACAAATACGAGACATTGGCCAGTATCCGGCTGTACAGCATGACAGATATATAATTACTTTTTCTGAAATTTTACCTGAATTAAAGCGTAATTTAACAAACACCGCATTATTCGATCACGAAATCACATTAAGTGATTCAAGAATTTTTATAAATATTAAAGATATTTTAAATCGATCATTTCAGTCGACAGAATTTCCCACAACAGCAGACCGGTCTAATTTGTTGGTTCAACTCTTAAGGCAAGCCTTTCATGACTTTCTTGTCAGGCACAGCTTAAAAACATACTGTTTAGCAAATGATCGGCTATGTTACTACTATACTCGTAGTCTCGAAGATAAAGCAGATGTAACTATAAAGTTCACATACAAACAAAAGCCTAAATCAAAGCAATTAACAGGGAAGTACTTAGAAGATGTATGGCACTATGGTGTTAGTTTCAACCCTCGACTCCGGCCTTACCCATGTTTTAGCTTCAAGGGTCATATATTATATTGTTTCAGATTGAGAATGTCGTATTATTTCGCGTTGGTAAGGTAGCGGCTATGTAAGGAAAACAAGACAAACTTACGATCTTACCCACTTCTGAAAACAACCCCTCCAATACATCCTTAACGCACCCTTGAGCCT
>JBBQLG010000135.1:0-15597 GCA_038327655.1 Cytophagales bacterium | reverse complement strand
GGCCAAAGCGAACCAAAACTGGGCACCCAAGCATTTACTGAAGCCCATTCCACAGCGCGAGCTCGACCTGAACCCCTCGCTGGTGAGAAATCCAGGGTACTAATAATATTGATGAGCAGGCTTTAGGTTTGGCGTGTTCTCCGAAAGGCCAAATTTTGGCCTTTCGGCTTATTTAATTGTCTGTAGGGCGGTTTTGTGCTATTATTTGGTGGATTTATCCAGCCGTGCGAGGGGGCAAACGGAGACATTTGTATCACTTTACCGGGGAAAAATAAAACAGAATGAATGGCAAAGTGAAGTTCTGGCTACGTTGGCTGGAGGTAACGATGTTACTGTTACTGGGTGCGCTTCTGCTGTTCAGTATCTGGCTTATGCTTCCCGGCTAAGTTGATGAATTTCTCAACTGCCATCCTGCCTAAGCAATGAATCATACCCTCTCGCTTAACAATGAATCCCGCCTGCCCCGGTATCAACAGGTGGCCAACGCCATCCTGAGCGACATTGAAAAAGGAATTCTGACGCAGGGCGACCGCTTGCCATCCATCAACGAAGCCTGCGCGGAGTGGTACCTATCAAAAGACTCCATCAAACGGGCCTACGAAACGCTGTGCCAGTCGGGCTTTATTACGTCGGTACATCGGCGGGGCTTTTTCATTGCCGGGAGTCCCAAACGTCACGCCCTGCGGGTATTAATCGTTACGGGACAACTGACAGACTGTGTCAAGCAACTTCATGACGCCATTACGACCAACCTGAGCCGGGAGGTTATCGTGGACGTATGCAGCTATAATTACCAGCGGCACTTACTGTGTCAGGTACTGACAAAAAACCTTGGCGACTACCATTATTTTGTGTTGATGCCGCACCTCATCGGGCAGGACCCGGCCACGCTGCAATGCCTGCGCAACGTACCGGGAAAACAGTTGATTTTGATTGGTCATCAGTGGCAGGAAGTGTTGCAGCACGGGCATCACCTGCGGTATGGGGGCGAGAAGGCTTTATTCGATGCCTTACATAACCAACTGCCCGCGCTCCGGAAATATACCCGCCTGAATCTTGTACTGCCCGAACACGATTGCTTCGATGCGGATTCGATTCGGGCTTTCCGGCGGTTTTGTACGGCCTACGGGTTCGACTTTGAACTGCTGGATGAACTCATCGAGACTGACCTGCAATTGCAACAGGCGTATTTTGTGGTCGACTGCCGACATCTTACCATCCTGGTCGATTACTGCCAGCGCAACGGGCTCCGGCTGGGTGAACACCTTGGCGTGGTGAGTTTTCTGGAAACCGATTTTACCCGGCTGCTGGCCGGGGGCGTATCGGTTATTGCCCACCCTTCGGCAGCGGTGGGGCGGCTGGTGGCCCTAATCCTGAGCGATCAACCCGGTCCCGTACCGGCGTCGTATTCGCTACCCCTGTATCAGCAATGCCGCGCGTCCTGCTAACCGCTACAGCCATGAAAAAACAGCTATTCTACGGGCTGGGTGCGGCTCTGCTGGGGCTGACGGGATGGCTCTCTATACGGCCCCACGAGGGGAAACTGTTCGTAAAACTGCCCGCTTCACAAACGGGCATCACGTTTGCCAACCGGCTCACCGAAACTGATTCGCTTAATGCGCTTACGTTTGAGTACATTTACAATGGCGCGGGTGTAGGTGTGGGCGATTTCAACCACGACGGGCGGCCCGATTTGTTCTTCGCGGGAAATCAGGTGTCGAGTCGATTGTACCTCAATCAGACCGAACCCGGCCAGCCTATGCGCTTTCGCGATATTACGGAACAGGCCCATTCTGGTACTAATGCGTGGTGTACGGGCGTGAGCGTAGCCGACGTAAATCAGGATGGCTGGCCCGATATATACGTCTGCGTGGCGGGTCAGACTACCAACCCATCGGCCCGCGCCAACAAACTCTTTATCAACAATGGCCCCACCGCCGACTCTATCCCGACATTCACCGAACGGGCGGCCGAATACGGCCTGAACGATACAGGATACAGCACCCAGGCCGTTTTTTTTGACTACGACCGCGACGGTGACCTCGACTGCTACCTACTCACCAACGCCCTCGAAACCACCAGCCGCAACAATCTGCGCTTTAAAAATACCAACGGCGAAGCCCCCAGCACCGACCGCCTGTATCGGAATGAAGCCAAGCACTTTGTTGATGTTTCCCGCCAGGCCGGTATCCTCACCGAAGGCTATGGACTGGGCGTGTGCCTGAGTGACCTCGACGATAACGGCTGGCCGGATATCTATTGCGCCAACGATTTCCTGTCCAATGATTTAGTCTGGATGAACCGCGCTTCGAACACTGGTACGCCGTTTCAGAACCGGGCTGCTGCCATGCTCAACCACCAGACTCACAACGCCATGGGGGTGGACATTGCCGATGTCAACAATGATGGCCTGCCCGACATTGTGGTGCTGGACATGCTGCCCGCCGATAGCTACCGCCAGAAAATGATGTTGCCAGGCTCCAATTATAACCGCTTCCAGATGGAGCGCGACCTGGGCTATCAGCCGCAGTTTATGCGCAACACGCTGCAACTAAATATGGGGCAGGGGGCAGCGGGAGCGGGGCAAAGGGCTGGGAGGGAAACCGCCCCTACACCCCAGATTGCTCACTTTTCTGAAATCGGACAATTGGCGGGCGTCGACAAAACCGACTGGAGCTGGGCACCGCTGCTGGCCGACTTCGACAATGACGGTTGGAAAGACCTTTACATCACTAACGGCTACCGGCGTGATGTGACCAACCTCGACTTTATCGCCTTCAGTCAGCAACAGGGATCATTCGGTACACCACAGGCGCAGTTACGCCAAGCCAAAGCGGCTCTGCACAACCTGCCCGAACTAAGCATTTCCAAATACGCCTTCCGCAACCAGGGCAGCAATCCAGAAACCACGCTGACCTTCGCCGACGTATCGGAAGTCTGGGGCCTGAACCAGATTGGCTTCTCGAGCGGTGCCGCCTACGCCGACCTCGACAATGATGGCGACCTGGACATCGTGACTAATAATATCGACAGCGAAAGTTTTGTACTTGAAAACCAGTTGAACCAGCGAAAAGGCCACCTCAACTGGCTACGGGTCAATCTATTGCCTACCAATCAGCTGCCCGTTATGACGGGGGCTAAAGTCTGGCTTTACGCGGGCGGGCAACGGCAGATGCTCGAACTCGCTCCCGTGCGGGGGTTCGTTTCTACGGTTGAGAACGTGCTGCACTTTGGCCTGAGCAACACCAGCCACTACGATTCGCTCGTAATTCGCTATCCCGACGGAACCCGGCAACACCTTGGGCCGGGCGCGGCCAACCGGATGCTGACCGTAACAGCTCGACCAACCGGGCTGTGGCAGCCTGGCAACCCGACCGTAACCCCGCTGTTTACCGAACTGTCTGAAGCCGAAAGCGGACTTGCTATAACGCATCAGGAAAGCCCCGTTGTCGATTTCAACCAGACTCCCCTATTGCCACACCTGCTTTCCCGAAACGGACCGTACTTAGCCGTGGGCGACGTAAACGACGATAAACTCGACGATTTCTTTGTAGGTACCGATTTCGGACACGTATCATCGGTTTATGTGCAGCAACCCAACGGCGGTTTTCAAACCCGAACATTACCCGGCAGCGAAAAATACGAAGACATGGGCGCGGTATTTTTTGATGCGGATCGGGATGGAGACATGGATTTGTACGTAGTCAGTGGCGGCAGTAAAGACGAGGGCTTGTCGGCTACGTATCAGGACAGGCTGTATCTAAACAGCGGAGGAAGTTTTCAGCCTGCCCCCAACGGCTATCTGCCCGCTACACGCTCCAGCGGCGGCGGCGTATCGGCAGCGGATTTTGATGGCGATGGCGATCTGGACCTATTCCGGGGTGGTCGCGTGGTGCCGGGGCAGTACCCCAAACCCGCTGATAGCTACCTCCTGCGCAACGAAGGGGCCGGGCGTTTCACCGACGTAACCGACCAGCTTGCCCCCGGTTTACGCCAGGTTGGACTGGTAACATCGGCCCTCTGGACCGATGCCGACAACGACCGCCGTCCCGACCTGCTGCTCGTGGGCGAGTGGATGGCCCCTACCCTATTCCGAAACATCGGTGGCCGGTTGCAGAAGCAAAAAACAAAAGGGTTAGCCGACCAGACAGGCTGGTGGTGTTCATTGGTGGCGGGGGACTTTGATGGCGATGGCGATACCGACTACGTAGCGGGTAATCTGGGATTAAACAGCAAATTTCGGGCGTCGGCAGCGGAGCCGGTTCGGGTGTTTGCCGCAGACTATGACAACAACGGGCGGCTCGACCCCATCCTGACGTTTTACCTCAACCATCAGCAGGTACCCGTTGCTCAGCGCGACGTTATGATGGCGCAGATTCCAGGTATCAAAAAGCGATTCCTGTCGTACCACGATTACGCAGCTCACCCGTTTGAGGAGCTATTTTCGGACGATGAACGAAAAAATGCCTACCAGCGCGATGCCCGGCAGCTGGCCAGTTGCTACATCGAAAACCAGGGCAATTTCACCTTTGCCGTGCATGCGCTACCCGTCGAAGCGCAATTCTCGCCCGTCAACAGCCTGGCCGTTCGCGATTTCACCGGCGACGGCATTCCTGATGTGTTGCTGGCGGGCAATTTCTACGGCACCGAAACCCAGGGCGGGCAACTGGACGCGGGCCGTGGGCTACTGCTGGCGGGGCTGGGCAAACAAACCGGCCACGCTCCGTTTCGGCCGGTGCCAAACACAGGACTGAATATGGCTGGCGACGTAAAAGCCATTGCGCCCCTGCGCCGACCCGATGGGCAGATATGGTGGATAGTCAGTACCAACAACGGTCCGATGCAGATCTGGCAATTCCTTAAAAAATCACCCTAACACGTATGAAAATCAGTCTGCTTGCTTTGTTTCTGCTGTCCAGCCCGATTCAGGCGCAAAAACTCGTAACGTATCCCGCACCCGATTCGGCCCGGCAGGCGGCTGACTTCAGCATGACCGTAAATGGTGCGCCCGTATTCATCTATGACAATGCTGTGTCGGCCATGGCGAAGTTTAGCTTTTCGGGCAGCGTTACCATCGAGATCACCTCGACGCACGACCTGCGCTGGGTGGATTTCCGGCCCAGAAGCGCGGCTATTCCGGTAACGATCACGCCCAATAAAATCACCTTTCGGCTTACTAAACCGGGCCATTTTTCAATCGAACGGAACGGCGAACACACCCGCCCCCTGTACGTGTTTGCCACCCCGCTGGAAACCGACGTGCCAAAACCCGATGCGCCCAATGTGCGGTATTTCGCGCCCGGAAAAGTCTATGACGTGGGCACACTCACGCTGAACAGCAACGAAACGCTCTATATTGCGGGCGGGGCCATTGTGCGTGGAAACATCGAAGCCACCGACGCTCAACACATCAGTATTCGGGGGCGGGGCATACTGGACGCCAGCAATCTCGACAGCGGGCGATTGGTACAACTATGGCGGTGCCAGAACGTTGACATCGAAGGGATTACCATCCTGAACAGCCCCGGATGGACCCTCGTAGTGCTTGATTGCGACAACGTAACAGTGCGCAACCATCAACAGCTTTGCTGGCGAAACGGCTCCGACGGCCTCGATCTCGTGGGTACCTCGCACGTACGCATCAGCGACTGTTTTTTGCGCAATAACGACGATAATATCGTGGTCAAAAGCTTCAGCATTAATCCCAAAACGTATTATAGTCAGCCGGGCGAGGGTCGCGACGTAACAGATATTCTGGTGGAACGCTGCGTCATCTGGAATATGCCCTGGGGCAACGCGCTGGAAATCGGCTTTGAACTGCGCTGCAAAACCGTTAACAACATTACCTTCCGCAACTGCGATCTGATTCACGTGGACCGGGGCGCGGCCCTGAGCATTCACAATGGCGATCAGGCCATCGTCGAAAACATCACGTATGACAATATCCGGGTTGAAGACGCGCCCCACAAACTGATTGATCTGGCCGTGTTCCGGTCGCAGTACAGCACCGACCGGCCCGCCGATAATGCTGAACGGGTCCACCTGTACATGCAGGGTGCGTGGGATGGAGTGTTGCGCGTACCTGCCGGACAGGAAGCGCGCTTTGCCGCAGGCCGGGGCCACATCCGTAATATTTTGTTCCGCAACATCGCCGTGACCGACGGTCAATTTCCGTATTCCATTCTGTACGGCTACGGCCCACAGCACCGCGTCGAAAACGTACGGTTCCAGAACCTGACCATCCACGGCAAACCCATCGGTTCGGCGCAGCAAGGCCATTTTTCGGTAGAAAATGCAGTGGGGATAAGCTGGAAATAAATACGATTTTGACGAGATAATTAGATGCGAATCCATGGAAATCAACTGAGTGGATATCAGGAAAGCGACTTTTGGTTAAATTCGTGCAGTAAGTAAGCTACTTCTGGATTTTATGACAAATGGTTTTACACCTACGCCAGTGATCCGGTTCAGCAGCGTTTGTTTGCTGTTGATTTTGCTATACCGGGAGGGTGTACAGGCCCAGTATAAATTCAGCCACCTGACCACAAGCAACGGGCTGTCGCAGAATACGGTCATGGATTTGACGCAGGACCAGCGGGGATTTTTGTGGGTGGCCACCACCGATGGTCTTAACCGATATGATGGCGAGCAGTTCCAAACCTACCGACGGTCGGCGCGGGACACGAGCAGCTTAAGCAATAATTTCATCAATTGCGTGTTCAATGACCGGCAGCACCGGCTGTGGGTAGGCACCCATTCTGGCGGTATTAACCGGCTGGACGCGTCGGGGGTGCGGTTTATTCATTACAACAGGACAACCGACGGACAGGATATTTCCAGGGCCATTGTTACGGATATTGTGCAGGACCTGGCGGGGTTTATCTGGGCATCTACCAGCGGGCAGGGGCTGCTCCGGATTGAGCCGAACAGCGGCCAGGTCACGCAGTTTACGATGACCAACAGTGCGCTGCCGTCCAATCGTATTCATCAACTCTGCGCTGACCGTTCGGGCAATCTCTGGCTTGGAAACCAGGTAGGCCTCCTGACCCGGATGCATCTCTCTACCCATCGCTTTACTACTGTAACGCTGCCTGCTCCCAACCAAACGGTACCAGCGGGCATTATGACCATTAAGTGCGACAGCCGGGGGCACCTGTGGGTGGGTACCAAAGGCAATGGTCTGTACCGAAGTCCAGCCGGGCAAACAGTTTTCCAACTGGCTTTTTACCAGACCGGTGTCGTAGAAGGTATAAACCATGCCCGCAGCCTGTACGAAGGAGTCGACGGGCGGTACTGGCTCGGTACCGACGATGGCGTTGTTGTAGCCAGCGATAGTTCCTTTCGTCAGATCAGGCACCTGCGCCATGACCCGACCCTGCCCAATACACTCAGCACCCATGCCACAATTTGCGTTCAGGGCGACCGGCAGGGTAACATCTGGGTGGGCACCTGGGATGGGGGATTAAACGTGGCGTTTAATAAGACTGATCCCTTCAACATATATACCTACCAGCCAGGTTTACCGGGACTACTCACCCAAACCGTAGCCACCGTAGCGGTCGATTCAGCTGGAAATGCGTGGGTGGGCAGTACACAGGGACTAACCTACGTAGACCGAAAAAACGAAACTTACCGGCATTTCCGGCACCAGCCCAGCAACCCGCATACGCTGCCCGGCAACGACATAACCAACCTGTATCTGCTCTCCGAAACGGCCATGCTGGTTATGCTCTGGAATCAGGGAACGGTACTCCTCAATCCAAAAACGGGGCAGGTACAGCAACGGCTTATGGCACTGGGCAAGGATCCGGTACATCCAATCCTGCCCTTGCGTGGGCACAGGGTCCGGCTAATTGACAGAAAAGGCAAGTCGTGGTGGATTGACCGGCAGACCGGCCAGCTCAGCCCGGCACCCGCACTGGCCGGCGTTCATCCATCGATTCGCGCGTTCATGACTACAGCTGACAGTACGCTCCTGGGGGTTGTTTACGGCAATGGCCTGCTGGTCTGGCCGCGGCTGGACAGCCTGCCCCGGGTACACGTAAGCAAGCGACAACCGGGCTTTTTGTACGATAATATCCTCACCTGCCTACTCGAAGACCGGCGCGGGCAATACTGGATTGGGACAATGAATGGCCTGCACCGATACAACCGGCGCACCGGGCGATTTTCACTGATGACAACGGAGAACGGCCTGCCCAACGATGCCATCATGAGCCTGAGACAGGACCGGGATGGCTATCTGTGGGTAGCCACCAACAATGGGCTGTGCCAGTTTACCGAAGCAGGCCGTGTATTGCGAACTTACCGGCGCGAAGATGGCCTCGCTGGGAATGACTTCTCGGAGCGTGCTGCAGAACAACACACCGATGGTACGTTGTTCTGGGGAGGTAAACATGGTCTGACCGTGTTGCGTCCCCATCAACTCGATGGGCAACCCCTGCCCGTACCGGTCTATCTGAGCCAGCTAAAACTGTTTAACCGGCCTGTGCTGCCGGGCGCGCCAGGCTCCCCGCTGACGCGCAGCCTGGCCGACACACGAACCCTCACTCTCCGCTTTGAGCAATCGGTCATTACCTTCGATTTTGCGGCTGTGCTGTTTCGACCGCACCGGAATGTGCGCTATGCGTACCGGCTTGAGGGTTTTGAAGACACCTGGAATTACGTGGGATCACAGCATTCGGCTACGTACACCAACCAAAGCCCCGGCACGTACCGCTTTCGGGTAAAGGCTTCCCTGACTGACGACTTTACGAATGCCTCCGAAGCTACGCTCGAACTTTTTATTCTACCTCCTTGGTACCGCACAAACTGGGCCTACGCGGCCTATACCCTACTGATACTGGCATTGCTGCTCGGGATGCGTCGGCTGATACAGATTCGGGAAAGCTTTAAAACTGAACTTCGGGCCGAGCACCTCGAAGCCGAAAAAGCCCGCGAACTCGACCGGCTCCGTTCCGGCTTCTTTACGAACATTTCGCACGAGTTTCGCACGCCCCTTACGCTTATTCTGACCCCACTGGAGCACTTCCTGACCGACCGCAGTCCCGATAGCCGACGGCCCCAGCTCCAGACGATGCACCAGAACGCCAACCGGCTCCTGCGACTTATTAATCAGCTCCTTGATTTGTCGAAATTAGAATCCGATTCACTCAGGCCCGACATTAGCCGTCAGGATATAGTGGACTTCGTGCGCCTGGTTGCCGGTTCGTTTTCGGCGCAGGCCAGCAAACAGGGCGTTACCTTGCGGGTTGATACTGAACCCGACACGGTCAGGGCCTGGTTCGACCCCGACATTGTGGAGAAAGTGCTTTACAACCTGCTGGCCAACGCGCTGAAATTCACCCCCGCCGATGGGTTGATTGTTGTTCGCTGCCGACTACTGAAGGCCGATGGCCTTGCCGAACTGTTACTGGAAGTAGAGGACAACGGCCTTGGCATAGCCGCTGAACACACGACTCATATTTTCGAGCGTTTTTATCAGGTCAATGGGCAGCATCACGCTAAAAAAGCCGGCACGGGTATTGGGCTGGCCCTCACCCGCGAACTGGTTGAGTTGCACAGGGGGCAGATTTCGGTAGAGAGTCAGCCGGGGGTAGGTACGGTGTTTGTGGTCAGATTGCCCGTTCATGCGCTGGCGTTTCCGGTAAGCTGGCTCAGCCATGCGCTCCCCGATGCAACCCTGCCCGAATCGACGGTCTGGCCCGAAAAAGACACACCGCATTCATCATCAGTATTCGTCCCGGTTGCTTCTGATCGCCCGTTGGTTTTGATTGTGGAGGACCATGACGATTTGCGTCAGTATTTAGTGGGTTCGCTGGGTCAGAACTACCGGATCTTATCAGCCACCACTGGTCGGGAAGCCCTTCAGCAAGCTCAGAATGAGATTCCTGACCTCGTGCTCAGCGACTGGCTCATGCCCGACATGGACGGGGTACAGTTGTGCGAAGCCCTAAAAACCGACGAACGCACCAACCACGTACCGGTATTGCTGCTCACCTCGCGGTCGAGCACGGAAAGCAAGGTAGAAGGATTAAACGCCGGAGCCGACGACTACGTAACCAAACCCTTTAACCTGGAGATACTGCTCAGTCGGATAGGCAATCTGATTCATAACCGTCGTCGGCTCCAGGCTAAATACAGCCGGGTACTGACCGTTGAGCCGACCAGCTATCTGTGCGAATCAGCGGAGGAAAAGTTTCTGCGCAAAGTCACAACCCTCATCGACGAACACATCGCCGATCCGGATTTAGCGGTAGCGCGGCTCGAACGGGAACTGGGCATGAGCAATACCCAGCTATACCGGAAGCTCAAAGCTCTTACCGGCAAAGGGAGTAACGAACTTATTCGCGGTGTTCGGTTACAGCGAGCCTCTCAGTTGTTGCAGTCAGGTGGATATCAGGTGGCCGAGGTGGCTTACGCGGTGGGTTTCAACGACCCGAACTACTTCATCCGCGCCTTCAAAAAAGAGTTCGGCCAGTCACCAGGCGAGTGGGTAGGCAAAACAATAGCAAATTAACTTAGCCAGTCATCAGAGTTTCAGGGGTTACGTAACAGTAGGGATGGTGCGGCCTGATGGGGTAAACAGACTTACTCTGCCCATAGCCCCCTCCTAAACCGATGTGGCAAGGATAATGTAAGCGTCAAAATTGAATAGCCCCCGGTAATTCACTGGAATACCCCGGCACGTTCAGGCATCCGGCCCAGGAACTCAATCAGTTTATCCGGCAAAACAGGCTGGTGTCAATCATCGAAGGCGAAAGTAGGTGGGCCTTCATGAGCAAGCTGCCCACCTACCTCGACAACTGCCGTCAAGCGGGCAAACTGTACTTAGTTTGTTACTGGCCCTGGCCCAACAGCGGCAAAAACAAAACCATCGTCGACTGGCTCGAAACAGCCAGTCGGCTCAACGAGAGTGGCGAGAAATGCCGGGCCGCCAGGGTACAACTTGCCTACCACAACCACGACATCGAGTTTGTGGAAACCGAAGGCCAGATTCCCTACGATGTGGTGGTGCCGCACACCTACCCCCGGTTAGTCACGTTTCAGATGGACATCTGGTGGGTGGCAAAGGGCGGCCAGAATCCGCTCCGGTACGTGGAAACCTATCCGGGGCGTTTTTCGCTCTGCCACGTCAAAACGGCGGAGGTGGTGGGAGCCACCACCAACCCGGTTGGGGTTGATTATCCGGAGGTTGTCGCCCGGCTTCGCAAGGCGGGGTTGCAGCATTGCGTGGTGGAAAACGAGAAGGGGATTGCCAGCCCGTTTGTGTTTTTGTAGAAAAGCGTAACCTGTCTCAAGCCGATGCTTTAGCACAATCAGGTCACAACAACTCACTTCACGCCTACCAGCGTCAACACGCTTTGGGCCGGAATAGTAACGATATCGCCCGCTTTCACAGTGGCCAATGACCGGCAATCGTCAGTGGGCGAGGTCAGAAAAGCCTGATACTGGCTCGAAACCGCGTCGTTTTTGACTTGGACGGCCTTATCTGCCGTCCCCACGTTTATTAATACCAGCGTGGGCAGTCCGCCGTTCACGAACGATAACGGCAGCAGGTCGGCATCGGCAGACGTACTTTCGACCCGCACGGCACCGGGGCGGATATAGCGGTAAAACTGCTTCGAGACGTAGTAGCGTTTGCTTTTGGTGCCGCTGCTACTCAACAGGCTGTAGTCAGAAACGGACTCTTCACTCAGCGACCAGAATACCCAGGCCGACACGTTGCCGAAGCGCAGGGCCGTGTACATGGCTTTTGCCAGCGACATGGCCCCGCTGTATTTACTGTCGGAGTAGCCCGATGTTTCGGTCATCCAGAGGGGCAGGTTGTAAGGTTGCCCCCAGCCCGTCATCGTTTGCCAGGTGGCGGCATCGGTCGAAGCGGGCAGCACCCCGTCGAGGGCATAGCCGTGCATGGCGACTATGTCGACGTAGGGCCGGGCTTCGGGGTCGTTGAGCGTGGGCAGGGTCATGTTTTTCACCCCGTCGAGCCAGCCCACATCTTCAGGTAGGAACAGCCTGGCGGTAATGCCTTCCTTTTTAAACCGCCGACCTACCACTTTAATCAAATCGCGCAGGGCCTCGCCGTCATACACGCACGACTGGTACGACTGCGAAAAACGCGGCTCGTTCTGCACACTCAGGCCGTAAAGATCAACCCCGATTTCACGTTTGAAAATGCGGCAATACGCTAGGCACATTTCGGCAAATTCTTCGTAATTCTCAGTTTTGAGCTGGTTAGAGGCTGTGGTGGGGGTTCGGGTGTAGGCCGGGGCTGAATTCTGCTGGGTGCCGTTGTCGATGCGGTTGTTCCATTTCATCCAGGGGGCTGGACTCCAAACCGACACGATGAATTTTTCGACGCCCGCCTGCCGCATGGCTTTCAGGTGCGGCATCCGTTCGGCAAAGGGTGCATGATGGCCTGGAATGCGCCGGTCAAGGTTGTAGCGGGCCAAATCCGTGACCATCGGATCGGCGTTGTCGTTCTCGATCTCAAACGACGTGGGCAGTTCATCACGGATGATAGTGCAGCCGAGGTCGGTTACTACGTCATTTACAAAGCGCGGACTGGTAAAGGGCCCGTTCGACCAGTACACGTTTTGCGCCCCGAAACCCCCGAAGCCATCGATGGTCTGGTACGTTTTGGCTACGTCGAGGGTTACGGCTACCACCGTCTGCACCATCACCGGCAGGGTAGGCGTTGGGGTCGGCGAGGTGCCGGGGTCAGCCTTTTGGCAGGTCAGCAAGCTGCCCGCAGTCATTGCCAGGAGGGTCAGTTTCCGTTGAGTCATCATACCGTAAAGAACGGGGTTCGTCTCGGAATCGACCAGCCGTAACCACCCAGACCCACCCAGCTACGACCTTGTCGAGATCACGGCTTTTTCGTTTTCACCGTAAGCACGCCCTGCATCACGCGCCAATGCCCGGGAAACGAACACAGAAACGGATACCGACCGGGCTGCTCAGAGGCTTTAAAGGTGAGCCGAAACCGCTGACCGGCTTTGACCAATGGGGTATAAAACAGGACATCCGGGCTGTCGGGGACGAAATTACGGTCAAACCCATCCGTTAAACGGGACATGGCATCGGCTGCTTCGCCTACCCGCTGGACACTTCCCGGCTTCACAATAACCACGTTATGGGGCATCAGGTCAGGGTTCTCAAACAGGAGAGCCACCGATTTACCCGCTGGTATCTCTCTGCATCAACGCGGTAGCCATAATTAAGGTCGAGGGAGAGAAACCGTTTGGCGTTCAGCACCTTGGCGGCTTTGATCGCCCCCGGATTTTCGGCATGAAAATACTCTGACGACTCGCTCTGGATAAACAGGGCGTCGGGCCGCAGTTCCAGAATGGCACTCATTTCCAGCACGTTGGCTTTGACAATGTGCTTTAGGGCGGTCACGAAGGCGGTGTCGGAGCGGAGTTCCTCGTTCCACCAGCCGTAGAGGGCCGAGAACTCGGCGCAGATGTACATTTCGTTGACCGGGGTGTAGAGCTGCACCCAGGGAAAACGCTGGGCAAAAGCGCGGACATAGTCGGCAAAGAGGGCCGGAAAATAGGGATTCTGAAAATTACCGATCCAGTCGGGCACCCCGAAGTGGCACAGATCGACAATCGGGATCAGGTCGCGTTGGCGCAGGTCAGCGAAGGTTTGGTCGGCAAACGACCAGTCGTAACGGTTATGGCCCAGAAACGTGGTGTGAATTGGCCGGCCGTAGCGCAGAAACCAGATGCCAAGCTGCTGGACCAGATCGAAATCGAGCCGCCAGTGCCGGTAGTGGCCGCATTTATCGAGTTCGTCCTGGCGACAGGTACCTGACCGGATGGTGGGATTGCTGTTCTCAATGCCGGTGGCAAACAAAAACTGGGTCAGCATAACAGACGGTCCGGGTGGGTAAACAGGCAGCAGGCCAACACCGGGCCTTACCATAACCAATCGCGACCCGGCCTGTTTACGGCGCTTGTGGGTTTTGTTTACTGCGGATTGGCCCTGTTAGGGGCCGGTACAAGGTGTTTCGTTTGTGGCTGGCAACTAACCAATGGGGTCGGATGCAGGGCCGCCCTGTATGGTGAGTCAGTTTTAGGTAGTGTTCAGGCCACCTGCCGAGTGCTGACAGGCGGCCTGAAGGGCCATTTGATCCGGTTGGCAGGCGCGAGATGACCAGGCAGATTTTATAGGGCAACGTGGGCCGAAGGTGCTTGGTCTGGCAGGGCAACGGGGTCGTCGACTAAGCGGGTCGGGGATGCGTTTTCGTTGCGCAAGCTACACTTGGACAACGTGTTTTTAGCGGGTCAAAGGGCATCCCAACTGCTGCCTTTTTAAAGATTAAACCAACAAGTTTATTCTAAAATCACTGATTTGCCTGGTTGCATTAAGAAGACGGGTTCGATAAACCGGTAGACAGCCTTGCAGAATTCGACTCTGTTTCTGGACACGTACACCCGTCGTGGCGGATCTGGATGTACTCTAGGTAACCATCTAAGTAGTAACCGCCAGCAAAAAGCGCGAAAACAGAACCATCTGGCGAAACACAGCCCTATTCTGGTTGAGCCGGAGACAATGACGTTACCCTTGTCTCAGGCCTCTATTATTTCCTGCCCTTACACCATGGTGTCCAGCACACCTGACTCTTCGTCGGCGGTTTCCGCTTCGGGCTGTGGTTCGGGTAGGCGAGGGGTACCTACGTGGTTGCCTGGCCAACGCATCCAGAGTAGAAAGCAGCCTACGCCCGCCAGCAGGATGACCAATGCGCGGGAGAGCAGTTCAACCGCTGGCAGGTAGCGGCCCGAATCAACCCCGTCGGAGGGAGACACCGTACCGGCAGCAATTAGCAGAAGGGCCATCAGGAGCGGATGCAAACTCAGCCCGTTCAGGCCCGTTTTCCCCACATGACCGGCTAGCTGCTTGTAACGACTGACCAACCGGAAGAAGGCGTGAAGCCAGCGGCCCGTTTGGTGCGGCAGGCGAAGCAGCCCAATGAATGCAAGCAGCACCGTGGGTACGATCGACTCACCAAAAGCCAGCAGGAGAATGGCGATACTGGCATCAGCAGCATAGCCGAGGGGCGAATGACTGACACCGGGCAGGGCGTGCAGGGAGAGCAGTCCGGCAACGGCCAATAAGGCCGCAGGACCACGAAGGATGAGTGCTCGTGTCATGTGCTTAAGGATAATCTGGTTTAATCGATGGTCAGACTAATGTCGGCCTGTAAACTCACCCCGCGCTGGCCGCTTTCGGCAATCGTCTGCCGGGCTTGCTGTAGGCTCTGTTGCAAGGCTTTGATCCGCCTCTCGCGGGATTTAACATCCTCTTCCGTATCAGTAGCCTTAATCTGCCGTTCATGGTACTTTACCTTGACGTGCGTTAGTTGAGTCAGGATGTCCAGCGCATCCTGTGGACTGAACTGCCCGTTGATCAAATGGAGGTTCATCAGAAAATGGGGTTAATGAAGGGGTGAGAACGAACAAAGCCGGCACCGACCTGCTGGCCGTGATTTACCAGTCAGTAGTCATTGGCCTTGTCCCATAGAAAAAGCAGGTTTGCCATCGAACGCGTAGAGGTTTTCGGTTTTGATGGTGTCGATACCATGCGCAA
>JBBQLG010000134.1:0-16290 GCA_038327655.1 Cytophagales bacterium | reverse complement strand
ATTATCGTCCTCATCGTCTTCGATCAGTCAGAAACGAAAAGCGGGTTCCACCTTTACGACGCTGGTGAAATTATCGAAGGCCAGCAACGTGCGTTCGGCAAAGTCAACCGAGTATTGCCGTTCCAATAATTCAGCGTACTCAGCCAGAATTTCGGTCGATACAATGATCTCAAACTGCCCGTCGCGCAGGGCATCATATACCCAGCGGTAGGTTGAGAAGTAGGGCGTTATCACCAGAACAATGTTGGTATCGAGCAGCACCCTCATTTTTTCCGATAGGGCGTACGCAGGTGGGCGTTGAGGAGCGCATCAAGGTCGTTTTGCGTCGTTGGCCGTTGCTGCTGTAAACGGGCCATTTCTTCATCCGCTTTACGAACGAAATAGTCGGACAGGAGTTGTTTGACTTCAGCCAGCTCATTCTCACTTATATCGTGCGCAAATAATTGCAGAAGGTGGAGTTGGGCAGGATTAAGTTTCGTCGTCATTGCCTGATGGTTCGTTAGTCAAATTTAAACAAAATAGCACCTGATGAACCGCCCTGGCGGGGTAATCTTCCACTCACGCCCGCGCCGGTTTGGGCATGAGCCGTTCCAGCAACAGCGCAAATCCGATAACAAGGCCGCAGCCGATGACGTTTAGCCACAGAAACGCCGTCAGGTTGAGCCAGTAGCTGACCACGACTAAAGCTTCTGCTACAATAGCGGCAAAAAACGTAGCCCGGCCACCGATGCGCGGCAGGTAAAACGCGACTAAAAAGATGCCCAGAATAACCCCGTAAAACAGCGATCCCAGAATGTTGACAGCCTCGATCATGCTACCGAGTCGGTTAGCGAACTGCGCCACGACGATGCAGAAAACACCCCAGCCAATGGTGGCCCACTGCGACGCTTTCAGGTAATGCGCATCGCTGGCGGTGGCGTTGACCCGGCGTTTATAAATGTCGATTACTGTGGTGGATGCCAGCGAGTTGTACGCCGAAGCAATCGACCCCATCGACGCGCTGAAGATCACGGCGATCAATAAACCAATCAGGCCGTGGGGCAGAAAATCGAGCACAAACCGCAGAAAAACGTAGTTCACGTCGTTGGTATCGGCGGCCGGATTGTTCTTTTTGATCAGGTCGGTTACACTGGTTTTTAGGGTAGCTAAACCCGCATCAGCGGTTTTCAGAGTGGTACGGGCTTGTTCTACCACGGTCTGATTGTCGGTATCCAGGGCCGTTTGCAGTTCCGCCACGGCCTGTTGCCGCTGACTGTTCAGCAGCCCGTGTTTGATCTCGATTAACTGGTATTCACTCGCATACTGACTGGTTTTGAGCCGTTCGGTTTCCTGCTTGTTGAAAAATAACGGCGCGTCGTTGTACTGGTAAAACACGAATGTCAGCACTCCAATCAGCAGAATCAAAAACTGCATCGGCACCTTCAGCAGCCCGTTCATGAGTAATCCCAATCGGCTTTGCCCCACCGACTCCCCCGTCAGGTACCGCCCCACCTGCGACTGATCCGTGCCGAAGTACGACAGTTGCAGAAAGAACCCGCCAATCAGGCCCGACCACAGATTATACCGGCTGTTGGGGTCGAATTTCAGATCGATCAGGTTGAGCCGCCCGGCCTTGCCCGCCACGTGCAGCGCATCGGTAAAACCCACGGCTTCGGGCAGCAGGTGAACGGTCATGTAGCCCGCCAGCCCCATCGCCAGCGTCACGATAATCATCTGCTGAATGTGGGTGTAGGAAATCGCTTTCGTACCACCGGTCACGGTGTACACCAGCACGATACCGCCCATCAGCGCATTGGTCCAGTAGATGTTCCAGCCCAGAATCGTGGAGAGAATGATGCTCGGCGCGTAGATCGACAGGCCGGTCGACAGGCCGCGCTGCAACAGAAACAGCCCCGCCGTAAACGTTCGGATGCGGGCATCGAAGCGGGTTTCCAGGAATTCGTAGGCCGTAAAAACGTTCAGTTTGCGGAACATCGGCACGAACGTAACCGACAGCACCACCATTGCGAGCGGCAACCCGAAGTAGAACTGGACAAACCGCATCCCATCGGAAAAACCCTGCCCCGGTGCCGACAAAAACGTGATGGCACTGGCCTGCGTAGCCATCACCGATAAACAAACGTGGTACCACGGCAGCGACTGTCCCGCCAGCAGGTACTCGTCCATAGTCTTGCTCCGCCGACTGCGGATAAGGCCGTACAAAATAAGGCCGGTTAGGGTGCCGCCCAATACGAGCCAGTCCAGACTACTCATGAAAAGGCGGTCATTAACCAGTAAAACAGAATGATTTCAACGACTAAGGCACCAACAACGATGGCGTAAAGCCGGGGCCATGAGCGGGCAAACGGGGGCAGGTCAGGATCGGCTTTGTTCATGAAGGGCAGGTATGTCGGCGTACTACAGGGCAATAATCGTGCAGCGAAAGTAGGAAAATCACCGCAAACGGCCCGTTTTTATCCAACAACGCCAGCAGCAGGGTATTTCTTTGAAAGGAACGACAAATGGCCCAATTTGCGGTTCAATTTGCCTAACCGAACCCATTTTTACGCCATGAACACCCCGGCACCAACGCAATCCGCTGAAAAACAGTTATTTGACCTGACCGGCAAAGTCGCCATCATCACCGGGGCCAGCAAAGGCATTGGCGAAGACATGGCGCGGGTGTTTGCCCGTTTTGGTGCCCATGTCATCGTCAGCAGCCGCAAGCAGGCCACCTTAGACGAACTGGCCGCCGACATCAAACGCACTGGTGGCGAAGCGACCGGCGTGGCCGCGCATACCGGCGACATGGTGCAGCTAAAACACCTCGTCGACCAGACCATTGCCATCTACGGGGGCGTCGACATTCTGGTCAATAATGCGGCCACGAACCCCGTGTACGGTCCCTCGCTGGACTGCGACGAATCGGCGTTCGACAAGATCATGCAGGTAAACGTGAAGGCTCCGTTCGAGCTGAGTAAGCTGGTTTATCCGAGCATGAAATCACGGGGCGGGGGCAGCATCATCAACATCAGCAGCATCGCCGGCGACACGCCCGACCCCGGTCTGGGCATTTATTCCGTCAGCAAGGCGTCGCTGAATATGCTGACCAAAGTGCTGGCCAAAGAGTGGGGTACGGACGGGATTCGGGTAAATGCGATCTGCCCCGGCCTGATCAAAACCAAGTTCAGCGAAGCCCTCTGGCAGGACGACAAAACGCTGGCGCACTTCACCAAACGCCTGCCCATCGCCCGCATGGGCACCACCGACGAAATCAGCCCGCTGGCCCTGATGCTGGCGTCGCAGGCGGCATCGTACACCACCGGCAGTTTCTTTTACGCCGATGGCGGCACGGTGATTTAAGAAAAACTTAACCGCAAAGGCGCAAAGGGAAACGCAAAGTGCGCGTTAAACAGACCTTCAGCGCACTTTGCGTTCCTCTTTGCGCCTTTGCGGTTAAACCTACTATACCCAATGACATCCATAAAACAGGAAATTGCCCGCCGATTACTGGAGGCACAAGCCGTCAAACTCCAGCCAGCGAATCCGTTTACCTGGAGTTCGGGCTGGAAATCGCCCATCTACTGCGACAACCGCATTACCCTCTCCTACCCCGACACCCGGACCTTTATTAAACACGCCTTAGCCGACGCTATCCGAGAGCAATTCCCGGAAGCTGATATACTGGCGGGTGTCGCCACGGCGGGCATTGCGCAGGGGGCATTGGTGGCCGATGTATTGAACCTCCCCTACTGCTATGTCCGGCCCGAACCCAAAAAGCACGGCATGGGCAACCAGATCGAAGGGAAATTCACGGCGGGCCAGAAAGTGGTTGTGATTGAGGATTTGATCTCGACGGGCGGCAGTTCGCTGAAAGTGGTCGATGCCCTGCGGCAGGCGGGGGCCGAGGTGCTGGGTATGGCCGCTATTTTCACCTACGGCTTCCCCGTGGCAACCGAGAATTTCACCAATGCCAATGTCCAATTATGCTGCCTGAGCGATTATGAAACGTTGATTCAGGAAGCACAGACGCTCAATTATGTGTCTGCCGACCAGTTGGCATCCCTCGCCCGCTGGCGCGAAAACCCGGCGGAGTGGAGAGAAAGTGGTTTGTAGTTAGTGGTTTGTGGTTAGTATCAGGTTACCCCAGCGGCCTACTAACCCCTGCCCCCTGCCTGCTAATCACTGACTACACATACACCACCTGATACTTCTTCCCCGGCAGCGTGCGGACGAAGCCCTGAAACTCCAGACTGAGCAGCAACGACGCTAATTTGCCCATCGGAATCTGCGATTTCCAGCTTAGATCATCGATGTGGACATCGGTTTGCTGACGAAGCAGGGCTAAAATCTGGCTCTCTTCGTCGGTAAAATTCGTGGGTAGAGCGGGCGCAGAGGGTTTGCGGGCCAACGGGCTGGTATTGGTACCGGGCGTGGCCTGATCCCAGTTCAGGGCTTCGATGATGTCCTGCGGACGCGTATAAATCTGCGCTTTGTTCTCCCGGATCAGTTTGTTGCACCCCTGCGAAAATGTCTGACTCAGGCCACCCGGCACGGCGAAAACCTCCCGGTGGTAATTGTTGGCGTATTCGGCCGTAATCAGTGCGCCCCCTTTTGCAGCGGCTTCGACCACCACAACCGCATCGCTCAGCCCGGCAATGATACGGTTGCGGGCCGGAAAAAAGTGGGCATCTGGCTTGGTTCCGGGCCGGTTTTCGGTCAGTAGGCCACCCTGTGCCAGCATGTCCTGCGCCGTTTTTTGATGCACCGTCGGGTAAATAATATCCAGACCACTGGCCATCACGCCCACCGTTGGCAGGTTATGCACCAAACTGGACCGGTGAGCGGCAATGTCGATTCCGTACGCCAGGCCGCTGATGATAAACGTCCCGTACGGTTTCATGGCCTGAATAATATCATCGGTAATGCGCCGACCGTAGTCCGTAGCCTGCCGCGTACCGACAATGCCGAGGGTGCGCGGGGCATTCAGGTCAGCCGGTCCGTTGGCGTAGAGCAGCGGGGGCGCATCGTAGAGGGTTTTCATGCGCTCCGGGTACTCCGCATCGGTGTAAAACAGGGCGCGGGCACCGAGTTTATCCAATCGAAGCATCACCTGTTCGGCTTCGGCCAGCATACCGGGTTGCCGGACGGCGCGGGCCGTTACATCCCCCACACCGGGTACTTTGAGCAGGCGGGGCATCGGTGCGCGGAAAACTTCAGCCGCCGAGCCGCAATAGCTGATGAGTTGACGGATGAGCACCGAACCCACACCGGGTACCAACGAGAGGGCAATCTGATACTGTTTATCGGGTAGTTGATCCACAAAAAGGTACGGTCGGGAATAGCAGGAAAAACGCACGAACGGTCAACGCGTCGGAACGGCTCAAAATACACAGGCTTCGGCAGAAACGGTAATCGGCGGGGCAAATAGTTGGGTGGAATCGGAGTGGGCACCGTTCGTACCGGTAATAAAACCAGTCTCAAAAGCTGTAGCTGACCGAATAAATAACCCGGCGGGGCAACAACGGAAACCCCTGCCCAACCACGCTCGTAAACGCCGGATTTACCTGTTTCTGTACCAGGGCCTGATCCGCTTCGTTGCCCAGCATCCGCGTCAGGGTTTGGCTGTTGAACAGATTCTGCACCTGTACACGCCCCCCGATGCCCGCCACCCGATAGCTGAATCCAGCTTCGGTAAACACCTGCGCCGGTAACCGGATCACATTGGTCGGGTCCTGAAAGCGGCTACCCACGTAGTTCAGCCGGGCATCCAGCCCCACGTGCTTCCGGGTATAGCTGACCTGTCCGTTCCAGATCAGTTCGGGAACGCCGGGCAGTTTATTCCCCCGCAAATCCAGCACCGTTGCGTCGCGGCCCGTACCGTCGGCAAGGCGCTTAAGCGTATTCCCGTACAGATTACCGAGCGGATCTACCACTGCCGTAATAGACTTACCAACCGCATCGAACACCACTACGCCCGGACTCAGGGCAATGTCGAAAGCCGCAAACCGGGCGTTTTGGGTCGTCAGGCTGCTTCGTAGGACCAGTCCCGGCACGGTGGCGGGCGTATAGGTCAGGGCCAGTTCAGTACCCGCAATCACGTTGTTGCCCACCGGCCGGGTCACGGCGATCCCGTCGATGTAGGTGGTGGCCAGCCGGTGGTCGATGCGGGTGCCAAATACGGTAGCGTCGACGCTCAGTGGTCCAAATCCGGCGCGGTAACCGAGTTCGGCGTTCAGGATAGTTTCGTTCTTTTCCAGTCCCGTTGGCAGTACCGTATAGGCCGCATTGGGGTCGTAGCCGTACACCGGCGTATCGGCACCGTTGATGGAGACCGTTTTCTGCACCGCTACCCGGCGCAGCGTCGTGTAGGCAGAATAGTCGGGTGCCCGAAACGCCCGGACGGCATTACCGTAAAACGCCGTCCGGGCCGAAAGCCTGTAATTGACGCCCAGCGACGCGCTGAAATCGCGGGCCGTTACTGCACGGGTATTGGTCACTACGGCGGGCAGGGCCGGGTCGCGCGGGATGCCGGGAAGGGTGAGGGGCGGCAGGGTTTCGGCCAGATTCAGCCGGACCTGATCGTGCCGTACCCCCGCGTTGATGGTCAGGCGGGGGTTGATTTTCACGTCGTCGCCGGCAAAAAACGACAGCGTCTCCTCGTGGTAATCGCCCGACCGGGCCAGCGAACCGGTTGTTGGCGAGGCATAGGCGGGCGGAACGAATCCGAAAACCCGGCCGCGCGGCACCACGTCGGCATAGTAGGCGTAGCTGTAATACGTCGGTGTCAGCCGCGCAGCCGAGTAGTAGGTACCGATGCTGACATGGTGTTTCGTCCGCCCGGTTTCTGCCTCTTTTTCGAGCCGAAATTCGTTGATCTGATCGACGTTCCCGCTTGCCCCGTCGAGCAGCAAGTGCAGGTTCGTAGTGTTGATGGTACCGGGAGTTGTGGGTGGCGTGAGGGTAAAAAACGGGGCCACCCCAAGGGCAAAGCTCAGGCCGGTGGTTACGTTCTGGTACCGAAACCGGTCGATAAGCGTCCAGCCGTGGCCGAGGGGCAGGTTCAGGGTTGCGCCCATCTGATACCCCCTGGCGTAGTTACCGGCCGGGTACACATCGCCCGCAGACCGGCTCTGCGTGGTGCTTTGGGGCGTCGTAACGGTATACTGGATGCTTTCGTAAGCCGGTGTGTAATAGGTGTCGCGGGCAGTCCAGCCGTCGGCCACGGTCAAATCACTCAGCCGGTACGGTATTTCGGTGTGGTTCTGACTGACGGTATTGGTGTAGCCGCCAAACACCCGGACCGATCCGCCACGCGGCAGCAGCCAGTCCAGATTCGCCCGTACCTGCCCGCCTTTGTCGGGGTAGCCGGAGTTGCGGTAGCCGGTGTCATGCAGGTAAAATCCACCAACACTGAACCGGACCGCCTTTATGACGGGGCCACCGACCACGACATCCACGCGGGGATTCAGGCCGGTACCGAACACATTGCTGTAGTGGCTCAGCGTGACCGTACCGGCCAGTTTTTCGCCCCCGGTTTTGGTAATGACGTTAATGACCCCGGCCGCCGATGAACGCCCGAACAGCGTGGCCGCTGACCCGCGTACGACTTCGATGCGGTCGGTGGTGGGGTCGAGTTTAAAAAACTCATCCACCGGTCGGCCGGGCGAAGCCAGCGTCGGCAACCCGTCGATCAAAACACTGGTGTAAACCAGCCCATTGCTGGTGCCGTCGGGAAAGCCCCGCACGAAAATCTGGCCTCCGTACCGCCCCGTGGCCGTTTGGGTGTACAAACCCGGCACGTAGCGCAGGGCGTCGGCAAAGGTGGCGGGGGTGCGGTCGCGGATGTCGCGGCCCGGCAGCACCTCCACCGCCGTGGTGGTTTCGAGTTTGCGGACAGGTTGGCGCGAGGCTGTTACGACCCGCTCGGCCAGCCCCTGAATCAACGGCAGCAGGGTGGCATTTACTTCGGTTTGATCGGCTACGACCATACGCCGGGCCGCAAAACCTACCGACGAGATCAGCAGGATCGCCGGTCTTTTTACGGGGCGGGTAAGCTGATAACGGCCGGCGGTATCCGTGGCGGTACCCGTAGTCATGCCCTGCCACCGCACCGAAACCCCGGCCAGCGGAACCGATTTCGCAGCGAACGGGTCTTCGGCCGGGGTTGTAATCCGGCCGGTTACCACGGGAGTTTGGGCGCAGACGGGGTTAGCCACTATGCCGAACCAGCCCCAGAAACAAAGTATATAAAGTCGGTGGGTAGTTGTTTTTAGCATGGTATCTCGTCAATCGTCGCTTTCGGATACCGAATCGCGCAACTGCACTAAAAAACCCCGAATGTCGCGGAGTTTGGCAACCATTTTGGCGTTTTCACCCTGTTGTGCCGGACGGTTTTTGAAATGATCGCGGGCACCCTGTAACGTCAGTCCTTTTACTTCCACCAGTTCAAAGATCTCGCGCAGGTGGGTGATCTCATCTTTGGTGTAAATCCGGTCGCCCGCCCGGTTCTTTTTAGGTTTCAGCGACGGGAACTCCTTCTCGTAAAACCGCAGTTTCGAGACGTTTATGTTAAACATATCGGCGACCTCCCGAATACCGTAATACCGCTTGTTCAGTTCCTCCATCCGACAAACTTCCCTCCGTTCCACAGAAAACGCAAGTTTTCCCGTAATTTTGCGGTTTTAAATACCCCCCCACCCCCTAAAGGGGGCTTATCGTGTCTTAGAAACCAACTAAGGCTCCCTTTAGGGGTGGGGTAAGCTTGCTAACGTACCCCTTCATGATGACTTCCCCCGAAATACGTCGCCATTTTTTGGCTTTCTTTCAGCAGAAACAACACCTGATTGTGGCTTCGGCCCCGCTGGTCGCTAAAAACGACCCGACGCTGATGTTCAACAATTCGGGGATGGCGCAGTTTAAAGACTTCTTCCTGGGCAACGGCACCCCCCCGGCGAAGCGCGTGGCCGATACCCAAAAGTGCCTCCGCGTGTCGGGCAAGCACAATGACCTCGAAGATGTTGGATTCGATACGTACCACCACACCATGTTCGAGATGCTCGGCAACTGGTCGTTCGGTGATTATTTCAAGAAAGAAGCCATCCACTGGGCCTGGGAACTGCTGACGGAGGTGTACGGCCTGCCCAAAGACCGGCTGTACGTATCGGTTTTTGAAGGCAATGAAGCCGATGGCGTACCCTTCGATCAGGAAGCGTTCGACCTCTGGCAACCCATCGTGGGCGACGACCGGATCATTTACGGCAACAAAAAAGACAATTTTTGGGAGATGGGCGACACTGGTCCGTGCGGTCCCTGCTCCGAAATTCACGTCGATCTGCGGACCCCGGAAGAAGTCGCGCAGACGCCGGGTAAGTCGCTGGTGAACGCTGACCACCCGCAGGTGGTGGAAATCTGGAACCTCGTATTCATGCAGTTCAACCGCAAGGCCGACGGCTCTCTCGAACCGCTGCCCGCCCGGCACGTCGATACGGGTATGGGTTTCGAGCGGCTGTGCATGGCTATCCAGCAGAAAACGTCCAACTACGACACCGACGTGTTTTCGGGCACGATTCAGGTCATCGAAGAACTGTCGGGGGAACCGTACAAAGGGTCGATGGAGAAAAGCGACGTGGCCATGCGCGTGATTGCCGACCACATCCGGGCGGTGTCGTTCGCCATTGCCGACGGATTGGTACCGAGCAACGCCAAAGCGGGCTACGTGATTCGGCGGATTCTGCGCCGGGCCATCCGCTACGGCTACTCGTACCTGAACCTCACCGAGCCGTTCATGACCAAACTCGTCCCTACGCTGGCCCTGCAATTCGCCGAGGTGTTCCCCGAACTGAACGCCCAGCGCGATTTCGTCGCCACGGTCATTCGGGAAGAGGAAATCTCGTTTCTGCGGACGCTGGGAACGGGTCTGAAACGGCTCGATCAGATCATCGACCAGTTGGGCGAAACCGAAGACGATACCATCGACGGCGAAACGGTTTTTGAACTGAACGACACCTTTGGCTTCCCGGCCGATTTAACGGCCTTAGTCGCCCGCGAAAAGGGTTTCAACATCGACGAAGCCGGTTTTGCTATTGCACTTGCTTTCCAGAAGGCACGTTCGAGAAAAGATGCCTCATCTGAAACAGGTGATTGGTATATACCAGATAATACCGTTGAAGATTATGAATTGAAAACATTGCCAATATTCGTTGGGTATGACGAGTTAGAAGTATCTGATGCCAAAATTTTAAAGTATAGGAAAGTATCAAGTAAACGTGGGAGTGAAATCCATTTGGTTTTAAACAAGACCCCTTTTTATGCCGAAAGTGGCGGACAAATTGGTGACCAAGGCGAGATTGTCATTTATGATGCAGCCTATTTAGCAGACATTCACAACCCGATCAAGATCGTAGATACGCGCAAAGAAAACGATCTCACAATTCATGTTATTAGGGATGACCAGCCTTATCTCGAAGACAAAATTAATAGTGCTAACAACCTCGGTTTCAAAGCGATTGTCAATCCTCACCGCCGGACACTCACGTCGAGCAACCACTCGGCGACGCACCTGCTCCACGCGGCTTTGCGCGAGGTGCTGGGCAAGCACGTTGGGCAGAAAGGGTCGTACGTGGGGCCAGACGCGTTGCGGTTCGACTTTTCGCACTTCGCCAAACTCACCGACGACGAAATTCAGCGCGTCGAAACCATCGTAAACGAGCGGATTCGCGAGAATATCCGGTTGGATGAGAAGCGAAACGTACCCATCGACGAAGCCCGGAACATGGGGGCAACAGCCCTTTTCGGCGAGAAATACGGCGATTTTGTCCGGGTCATCACGTTTGATCCCAGCTTCTCGGTTGAACTTTGCGGAGGAACGCACGTACCGGCAACGGGGCAAATTCGCCTGTTCAAACTGACGTCGGAAGGGTCCGTCTCGACCGGTATCCGGCGCATCGAAGCGGTGACGTCCGAGAAAGCCCTCGAACTCCTCAACGAGCAGGGCGCGGTACTGGATCAGCTTAGTCAGTTGCTGAAAGCCCCCAAAGACCTGGTGAAAGCCGTTCAGTCGTTGTTGGACGAGCGGAGTTCGTTGCAGAAACAGGTCGATGCGCTGGAAAACGAGAAGCTGCAACAACTCAAAAACGAACTGCTCGGCCGGGTACAGGTCGGTGTCGGGTTGAACCTGCTGATCGAGAAAGTTACGGTTCCATCGGCGGATGCGCTCAAGCAGTTGGCGTACGACCTGAAAGCGAAAGTCGATACCCTCGCGCTGGTGCTGGGAGCCGACATCAACGGCAAACCCCAGTTGGCTGTTATGCTGCCCGATTCGCTCATCGCCGACAAAAAAATGAACGCCGGTGCTTTGGTGAAAGAATTGGCCAAACACATAAAAGGCGGGGGCGGTGGTCAGCCGTTTTTCGCCACGGCGGGCGGCACCGATGCAACGGGTCTCGATGCAGCCCTGGCGCAGGGCCGGGAAACGTTCAGCCAGTTGCTCCAACCCGCGTAATGGTCTTCTTTTTTCTTATTCCGGTGATTTTGTCATCCTGACGCAGGAAGGATCTTAGCGGTCAGGCTTCTAAGATCCTTCCTGCGTCAGGATGACAAATCAACTGACTGACAAAAACCACACCTCAACTACTTTCCACCTCACTCACTCCCGGCCGCTTGCGCCAGAACCAGTAAAACGGCAAACCCGTCGCGATCAAACCCAGGCCGGTGAGGGCTTCGCGGGGTTGGTTAACGAGCGTCAGGCCGACCAGCAGCACACAGCAGCTACAGAAAAACGCGGGGATATACGGATAGCCAATCACCCGGTACGGCCGGACCAGATCCGGCTGGCTGCGCCGTAGCAGAATCACGCCGAGGGCCGTAGCCCCGTAGAAAATGAACGACGCGAACACCAGCATATCCGTTAGCTGATCGAAACTCCCCGACCACACCAGCATTGCCGACCACGCCCCCTGCAACAGAATAGAAACGGCGGGTGTCTGGTAGCGCGGATGAATACGGGCCGCCAATTTGAAGAACAAGCCATCCCGCGCCATCGCGTAAAAAACACGGGCCGCCATCAGGATCGAGGCATTGGTTGAGTTGGACGTCGTGACGAGGATCAAAACGGAGATAAACAGGGCACCAAACACGCCAGCAGCCTGCCGGACCACTTCGACAGCCGCAATTTTACCCGGTGTTCCCGCCAACTGAACCAGCGCATCAATCGGCAGCACGTAGACGTACACCACATTTAGCAGCACGTAAATGGCGATAACGATGCTTGTGCCGTAGATCAGGGCTAAGGGCAGGGTGCGTTGCGGATTCTTGATTTCTTCGCCAATGTAGCTGATCTGATTCCAGCCTTCATAGCCCCAGAACGCCCCCAGCGAAGCCGCCACGAGCGCACTCAGCAACGGCCGGGGCGCGGTCAGATTAGCATACTGAACCGATTGGGTCAGGTTCAGCAGACTCCCCGATTTTGCCCCAAAGCCCAGTACCGCAATCAGGACAACGGCCCCAAACATCAGGTAGGTAAGTGCCCGGCTCAGCCCTTCGGCAAACGAAATACCGACGTAGTTAACCATACTCAGGCCGATAATCAGCCCGGTAGCTACCACCTTCACGGTCATTTCTACGGACGCATCGGGTACGTTGAAAAAGGATACGAGTGATTGCCCGAAAATATGGGCGAGGGCAGCAATGGTAGCCGTCCGCATGACCGTGAAGCAACCCCAGCCGTACAGAAACGCAAACAACCGGCCGTACACTTTCTGGAAATACACGTACTCCCCGCCCGATTGCTGAAACATACCGGCCATCTCGGCGTAGGTGAGCGCACCCGCTAAGCTAATCAGCCCGGCAACTACCCAACAAGCCAGCACCAACAGCGGTGAACCTAACTCAGCCGCCATCGGAGCCACTTTCTTGAACACGCCGGAGCCCACAATGCCACTGACGACCAACAGAATAGCCGGGCGTAACTCAATCGTGCGGGCGAGTTTAGGCATGAGAGCGGTTGGTTAAATAGTCGATCAGCACGGGCGCGAAAGCCGTCATGCCTTTGTAGGCGAGCATGGCCGGGGGCGTGGTCCGAAACACCTGCGCCATGCGCCGGGCGCGGTCCGGGTCGGCCGCTTCGTTTGCCAGCCGATTTTGGTAGGTATGGATACCGAACAGAATCGCGCCGGAGCGGGGCAGACGGGTGAGCGTTTGCCGTTCGATGCGGACGAAAAGGTTGTCGCCAATGATGTCGGGCAGGAGGTGCGGCAGCCGGTCGAGCAGGAGTTGGTCGAGGGCAGGTGTGTGGCGAGTAGTCATGTCCAACTGGTCGGTTACCTTCACACTCCAGTTCAGCCGCCAGACCGGACGACCCACGGGCAGGCGTTCCATCAGCTTGCGGGCCGCCTGCATCATCGGGCTTACCATCGGGACAATCGTTGCGTGAATATCCCAGAACGGCAACCCCATTTTCTCGTCTAAGCACCAGCCGTTCCCGAAACAAAGCTGACCCGCAACCAGCCGGGAATCGTCGCCCGCGAGCAGCACCAAATCTTCCTGTACCTGTCGGCCCACCCAATCGAGCGGGTCCAGCGGCAGGGTCATGGCCTCGCCGAACGTGAAGGTCGTTTCTTCCTGCAACCGGTGATTCTGCCAGTACCATTGGCCACCCGCCTGCCGGAGCGTAAATTGATCGGGGTGGAAACGAACCAGACTGAGCAGCACGGCTTCCAGCACCTCCCATTGGGCTATTTCGTGGCCGGGCAACGCCTGGTAATAGTAGCCGGGCCATTCGGTCAGGAGCTGGCGTTTCAGGGCAATTTCGGTCAGATAGTGTTCGTCTACCTCAATAAGACCGTCACTTTCCGGCAGGGGCTGCGTACCCATTTTGTCGTTAAACTGCTGACCGAACGGAAAATAGGGGAGCATAGTAGCCAAATGAACGATCACAAACGAACCAAACCCAGCCCGGCCCCGTCCGTCGGCCGCATGAAGCCGTCCTCGATGATGAAACCACCCGAAACGATGTCTTCGGCCAGGTCGAAACTACCGTCGAGGTCGATGTAGCGGGTGTTCGCACTGGCGAAGGCCGCATGCAGCCCCGCCGAAATACTCACCCGGCTCTCGTCGTTGCAACCCCAGAACAGCGCAATACCGGCGGTTCTGGCGATGATGGCCATGTCGAGGGCGGCCCGGATGCCCCCGCATTTCATCAGTTTGATGTTAAAGGTGCCGAACGGTTGCGGCTGATGGCTCAGGCGCAACGCCGTGGCCGGGTCTTTCAGCGATTCGTCCGCCACCAGCAACTGCCGTGTCGCATGGGGCAACGTGAGTAATTCCGCTTCCTGCCCGACGGGCAACGGCTGCTCGATCAGTTCCAGATTGGCGGTGCCGGTTTCGGACAGAAAGCGGGTCAAATCGGTCAGCGAGTAGCCCTGATTGACATCGACGCGGATGGTCAGGTGTTGCCCGTATGCCTCCCGCAGTTTCAGCACACGCTCACTGTCTTCCGCAACGTTCAGGCCCGTTTTAACTTTCAGCACCCGGAACCCCTGCCCGTAAAAGGCCTTCGCTTCGGCCAGCGTATCGGCAACGTTCATGATGCCGATGGTCACCGACGTGGGCAACGACCGAATTTTCTGCCCGTAGAACTGCACCAGCGGAATGCCCAGGTACTGCCCAAACGCATCGTGCAGGGCAATATCCAGCGCAGCCATTGTGCCGGGCGCGTGCGGAAACTGCCGTTGTGCCGCGTCGATGTGCTGCTGAAAAAGCCGGATGTCCTGCCCGACCAGACCCGCAACCCACTCACCCTGCAAATTCAGCAGAGCCTGCTCCGGCGACTCCCCCACGACTTCGGGCGATGGGTTGGCAGCCCCAAGACCAACCATGCCGTTATCGAGTTCGATGTCAATGAAGACGTTCTCGACCGACGAGGTTGTTTCCCAAGCGATGGTGTACGGCTTGGTCAGGGCCAGGTCGCGGAGAAACGCCCGGATGGATTTAATGCGCATGGGTTGGAGAAAGTAATGCCTTCAAAACGGGCAGAATGGCGTCGACGCCCTCCTGTAAGGGTAAAAGCACCGGCATACCGAGTTGGTCGGCGTACTGTTGCTGATACGCGAATGCCTCCTCTATCGTGCAGTCTTCGGTGTTCAGGGCGAGCGCAATCACCTCCGAATTGTACGCCCGAATGAGGGCTATTTCCGATTCGACGGATGGAATTTTGCCCCAGGCCGGGTCGTGGTCGTAGTACATCCGTTTGGGCGCGTGAACCAGTACGACGTGCCGCGCATTTCCCGACACCAAAAATTCCGACCCGCACGGACCACTCGGATTGCGGAGCGCGGCCTGCCCCTCAATGAGCAGCAAATCGGCTCCGGTGTCGCGCCAGCACGATACCAGGGCGTGTTCGAGTTCGCCCGACACAAAGTCGTTCAGTGTCGAATCGAACACGAACCCGTAGCGAACACCCTGCAACCAGCCGGTTTGCCCGGTATAAATCATCTGCGCGTTCAGCCCGGCCCGGCTACCGGTATCCCGAATCAGCCGGGCGGTGGTGCGCTTGCCGAGGGCACAATCTGTACCCAAAACGGCGATAATTGGGGCGGTAATCTGCTTGATTTCGCCGGTCCAGAAGTGCAGTTCGTGGCGGGGCTTGGGTCGCCGGACGTCGATCAGTTGACCGCCGTACTGCCGGGATAAAGCAACGAGTTCGGATTTATCGTTCAGAAATTCGTGCAGGCCGTTCACGATGGTCAGGCCGTGCTCGAGGCAGCGTTTTATATCGGTCAGCATCGTCGGTGGCAACACGCCCCCAATCGTAGCCACGGCCACGATGGCACAGGACACCGGCTCAGATTGTGTCCGGGCAACCTGCGTCAGGGCCTGATCGACACTGGCAAAAACCGGAATGTTTCGGGGGTGCCCATCCAGCAGCGTACCGGCATCCTGACCGGCAGCAGGGGCATCGACCACGCCCACTACCGTGTAGCGGTCGGTGCCCCGAATCAGGCCGTGGGCGGTTTTAGCGTCGGATTTGGTCAGCAGGCCGTCGGTTAGCAGTAAGGCACGGTCGGTCATACGGGCAAACAAAGTAATTTTTAGGGAAGATGGCAATTCTGCCCTAAAAAATTGCGCCAAGCCTGTATATTACCCTAACTTTCTTCGGCAAATACATAGACTTTGTGAGAATGTTGTCGTTTTTGTCAACCTGAGGGACGAAGGATCTTATGAGGCAGGGTGCCAGTATGCTTCGGCCCTCAGGATGACCAAGACCGCCACAGAGACCACGTTGGAAATATGGTAACGTAGCCAGTCCGCCAA
>JBBQLG010000133.1:0-16900 GCA_038327655.1 Cytophagales bacterium | reverse complement strand
TAATGGCACAGGTCGCTTAAACGCGCCATAACCCAAAATCGCGGGGATGCCAGATCTGGCATCCCCGCGATTTTGGGTTATGGCGCGTTTAAGCGACCTGTGCCATTACCGCAGTACCCTGTTTTACACACCGGCTGGTGCATGGATGGAGGAACTGTTCGTCTAAAAGTTGCCTGTCAGAAATCCGGTCCGTCGAAGCTGGCCTGTTCTTCGTCCGTGCCTTCGATGGTAACGTCACCATCTTCCACGGCTTCTTCGCCAGACACATCATCATTGTCGGCATCGGCCCCGAGTTCCTGCCGGGCCATCGCATGGTTGGCGGCTTCGGTGTTGGTGAAGACATTAGGGTCAAACTGGGGTTCCTGCGAAACGCCCACCGTGGCGGGGTCTAAGGTGCTGGCCTGCTCATTGCGGGCCATTTCGCCCAGTACGCCCTGATTCTGGTCGGTGCCGGGCTGGTAGTGTTCAGTTGGAGATTCCATAACGCGTCTGTTTCGTTTGACCACCTAACCCGTCAGCCGCCGAAAGGTTTGGTTAATGCCGCTCCGCTTCGGTTCTCCACAATTGGCGCATTCGGTCGATGTAAGGCAGGGGCGGGTACGGTGGGATACGCGGATCGACTGAAATTATGTCTATTCCTGGTTGAGTATAATATCCTGTTACAACAATTACGGGCAAGGTCTGAACCGCTTCCGGCAACGTGTCGACGGTAGGAGTGATGGTTCGCGCCCGGTTACGAGGGCCGACAGAACCGGCGATCAGCGTGACAGAACCGGATCTTCCAGTACGTCCCGTTTCGTTTGTCGTTGGCTGCACCAATCCCCGCATCGGGCGGTTTTGCGCCAGCACAACTCCCGGAAAAAGCAGCAAACAGAGCAATAGTAGTCGTGGCATCGTTCAGTGGTTAGGCAGAATCTCCTTCATCTGGAAACCGTCCTCGTTAGTGAGAGATACGGGATAGTGCTGTTCAAAACGGACTTCTAATAAACGTGAACCCGTTGTAACTGAATCACAATCTGCTTAGATCGAATCCAGAATCACGGCGCAGGCAACCCGAATCTGGTCGTCGGTGATAATCAGGGGCGGGGCAATGCGCATGGAGTTGTCGCAGAACAGGAACCAGTCGGTAATGACGCCCGGACACCCCAGTTCTGGATTGGCGTGTCCTTTTTGAATGGCCTGGTCGATGATGGGTTTCAGCACGGCGAAAGAGGTAAATTCAGCCGCCAGCATCAGGCCCTTTCCCCGTACCTCCCGAATGGCCGGATGCACCAGCAACTTCCGGATGAGTTGCCCTTTGGCTTCGGCCTGTTCGGGCAGCCGCTCGTCGCGGATTACGTTCAGCGTGGCCAGCGAAGCCGCGCAGGAAACCGGGTGCCCGCCAAAGGTGGTGATGTGGCCCAGCACCGGGTTATTCCGAAACACGTTCATCACCTCCGCCGAACTGATGAACGCCCCAATCGGCATTCCGCCCCCCATGCCTTTGGCGCAAACCAGTACGTCGGGCATGACCGGTCCGAAATCCTCAAAGGCCCAGAACGCCCCCGTCCGGCCGAAACCGGTCTGGATTTCGTCGAAGATCAGCAGTGCCCCCACGTCGATACAGCGTTGCCGGATGGCCTGTAGATACGCCGGATCGGGTACCCGAACGCCCGCTTCGCCCTGAATCACCTCCATAATGACGGCCGCCGTGCGGCAACCGATTTGCTCGATGTCGGGCCAGGAGCCATGCTGTATGTGCCGGATGCCGGGCAGGAGAGGGCGGTAGTTGCGTTTGAAATTCTCGTCGCCCGACAGCGACAAGGCGCCCTGGGTAGAGCCATGGTAGGAATTGAAGCATGAAATCAGTTCGGTGCGGCCGGTGTAGCGTTTGGCTAACTTCATGGCCCCCTCAATGGCCTCCGTGCCGGAATTGGTCAGGTACACGGTGTCGAGCGGCCCGGTGGTCAGTTTGGGTAACAGGTCGAACCGGGGGCCGGTCAGGGTTTGGGCCAGGGCTTCGGCCAACTGCGCCTGCGGACTCTGCACGTATTCGCCGTAAACCATCAGGTGCAGGTACTTGTCCAACTGCGCCTGAATCGCGGCCAGTACTTTTGGGTGCCGATGCCCGACGTTGCTCACGGCGATGCCCGAAATCAGGTCCATGTAGCGTTCGCCGTGGTGTCCGAATAAAAAAATGCCTTCCGCCCGCTCGATTTCCAACGCTAAGGGAAAATCGGAGGTCTGTGCTATATGCTGGAAAAAAAGTTGTCGGTTTGTAACCGTTTGCATGATGAATTTATCAATATTGCCTCCCTTCATCTAACGTTATCTTTCGTGAAAACAGTTCTGATCCTGGTACTCGTACTCACTGCTTTTATGGCCTCCGCGCAGTCCGTTCCATCCGCCATTCCCGCGCCGGGCAGTCAAAAAAACTACACCCTGCTGCTTAAAGATGGCTCCGTCGTATCGGGGCGCATCGTCCGGCGCGACAGTAGCAACATCGTGGTCCGGCAGCGCAACGGCCGACTGACTTACGTAGACCTCGAACTTTTCGACCGGGTGATCGACACGCCCACCGCGAACCCGCTGCTGCCTGTTGCGGCCGTGGTCGACGCGCCGGTGGAGGATACCAACGAAGTGGGCAATTACCTGATCCTTTTCAAGGACGGGTCGCAGGTGCGGGGGCGGATTGTCCGGCGCGACAGCACGACGCTGGTGATCCGCAAGCGGAATGGCGAGATGACTTACGCTGACCCCGCCCTGCTCGAAACGGTGGTCGATCCGCGCCGGACCACGGTCGAAAACGCCTTTGCCCCGTTTATGACCCTGAACCAGACCGCTTATACGGTCGATCCCGGTCATTTGTACTACCGCAACGTCTGGGGGATTTACAACGAATTGAACTACGGCATTTCGCGCAACTGGAGCATCGGCGCGTCGGTGCTACCGCTGGCGTGGTTCCTGTCCGACGCCTGGTTCGTGCAGAGCGTCAGTTTTCAGACCAAAGTGAGCGTTCCGATCGGGCCGCAGTTTCGCCTGGGCGTGAGTGCCGCGTATCAGCCGTCGCGCACCTACGAGTTGTATAAACTGAACGAGGTCTGGAACCTGCAGGCGGTGGCGTCGGTGGGGGATGCCCAGCGCAGTGTGACCCTTGGCTACGGCCGTAGCAGTGGCGGCAACAACAAGCGAAACCGGCAACCCTACTTTACGCTCAGTGCACTGCTGAAACTGACACCCAGGCTGTCGTTCATCACCGACAATACCCTGTACACCAACCAATACCAGTATTTTTCGGGAACGGCCAGTCTGTTTTCGGCGGCCCTGCGCATCGACCGGCCCCGCCACGCCTTCGACCTGGGCGTGCTGGGGCAGACCTACGGGGGTGGCAGCCGGAATCCGCAGTTTATTCCGTACCTGGCGTACAACCTGCGCATTGGCCGGTAGCGGTTACTGTGTGGACTAGTAGCGCCTTATTAATTGCCCCGTAAACCATACATTTCTGTTCCACCTTCTCCAGAATGCCATGAAACTACTCTTTTTTGGCTGGCTCCTGCTGGTATCACTTACGGCCTCGGCGCAGGACGATTTCTACAAAAAAGACCAGTCTACCCGGCGTCGCTATACTATTACGCTCGTAGACGGTACCAAACTGATTGGTGAGCTGATCCGGCAGGACAGCACCGAAGCGGTTATTAAAACGAAGAACCTGGGGCAGGTGACCGTGAAGGCCGATCAGATCACGAGCATGGTAGCGGTGGGTACCGATGCGTCCGGTCGGCCCGCCGAGGAAAACGGCACCGTGGGTTATCCCAATCTGTTTCCGCAGTATATGCACCTCACACCAACGGCCTATCAGGCTGAGCGCGGCAAGGGGTATTTTCGAAATTCTCTCGTTTATATCACTCAGTTCGACTACGGCATTACCGATAACTGGAGCGTGGGAGCAGGTTTCTTTACGATTATTCCGTCGGCTTTATTCAGTCTCAACACCAAGGTGTCGGTGCCGGTCAGCAAAACGGTGCGGCTGGGCGTTCAGGGACAGTATATCATTGGCAACAACCTCTTCGATAACGCGCAGTTCGGGACGAGTTACCTGCAGGGGATTGCCACTATCGGCACCCCACAGCGCAACGTAACGGTTGGTATAGGATCGGTTTTTACCAGGAGGAGCCTCTCGGATACAAAAGTGTTTACCTTTGGTTTAGTGCGGAAAGTAAGCCCCTCGCTGAGCTTCATCAGCGAAAACCATATTTTTATCGGCCGCAGGGTAGACACTAATCTGTCGCTTTCGGGCGGGGTGCGCTTTAACCGCCGACGGCACTCTTTCGACGTAGCCGTACTTTTCCCCTTCATCTCCGGAGGTAACAATACCATTTTCCTGTTTCCTTTCGCGAGTTACCAGCTTCGCATCGGCAAGTGATCAAGACCCGGGAAATGTGGGTGTACTACTGATTTGGTAAATCGGTAATACACCCGCGTTTTCCGGGTTTGCCGCTTTACTTACCCCCTTTTTTGTCTTTGGACGGTATGCTCAACGGGCCGGAACCTGCTTCGTTCTGTTCGTACTTGGGTACTTTGGGGGCCCCGTGTACTTTGGCCGCTTTCGTGGCTACCTTCTTGATGTTCTTGTTTTTCTTTTCTTCGTGGGCCATGATACCGGGGTTTACAATGGAGAACACGGGCCAGCCCAAAACGCTTTATTTATACGAAACGGGCGGCCCGGCGGTGGAATTGCCGATTCATTTTCATGGTACTGTGCGCAGGCTTTGGCCCCATTTTCGTCTCGAAGCAGTGAAGCGCGCAGGCATTGCCCTTCATGCTGTCGTGAACGTTGCCGATAATGGTTCCGCTGGTGTCAACAACATCGCACGTTTGATCGGCGCGCTCTTTCAGCGTAAAGACCAGTTCGCCCATCTCATTGTAGTAAGCCATGTCGTTTTTTGCCATGCGGCCCAGGCGATTCCCCTTCGCATCCTTCATCGTGCCGTCCGCCTGCAGGAACGCGATTTTTTTTCCGCCCGCATCCCGAATAATGCCTTCTTTCGATACCGTCCCGACGGTAGTGCCGTTGGTCTGAATCTGCCCTTTCCCGGTCAGCACGTGTCCTTTATAATCATTAGCCGGTTGCTGGGCGGCTGCTACTGTGCTCAGCAACAGCACAAGCAGCAGGAGAATCGGGTGTTTCGGTTTCATAAACAGTTGTTTTTTCATGGGTTCGATTTGTGTACGTAAGCGACCGCCGGTACACTCAGCTTCTGACCTCCGGCATATCCTGACCATTGGCCCGGATGTAGGCGTCGTGTTCGGTGAGTATATCCCGGCACAACTGCCTCAGCGCATCCACCGCACCGGCGAACCGACCGGTTTGGTCCTCCACGCGGTCCAGGGCGGACAGGACCAACTGATAGCGGCTCATGTTGTTGAGCACCAGCATATCGAAGGGCGTGGTGGTGCGGCCTTCTTCCAGGTAGCCCCTGACGTGAAACCGGACCGGGTTGGTGCGGTGATGCAGCAGCTCGTGAATCAGCATCGGGTAGCCGTGAAACGCGAAAATGACCGGGCTGTCCTTCGTGAATAATTCGATAAATACCGGTTCGGGCAGCCCGTGCGGGTGCGCATCGGGGGCCATCATCGCCAGCAGATCCACGACATTTACCACCCGTACGCTCAGGTCGGGCAGGTGCTGGTTCAGGAGGGTAGCTGCGGCAATGGTCTCGTTGGTGGGTACATCGCCCGCACAGGCCAGAACCACATCGGGCGTACCCGCGTCTTCTGCCCCGTTCGTCGGCGTATCGGTCAACGGCTGTCTGGTTTCGTTACCGGCCCAGTCCCAGATCGAGATACCCCGGCGGCAATGCTCGATGGCGGCTTCCATGGCCAGCCACTGCACCTGACTCGCTTTGGAGGCCACCACCAGATTGACGTAGTCACGGCTGCGCAGGCAATGGTCCATCACCGACAGCAGGCAGTTGGCATCGGGGGGCAGATACACCCGCGCGACGGAGCTTTTCTTGGCCACCACCGAATTGATAAAGCTGGGCACCTGGTGGGTGTAGCCGTTGTGGTCCTGCCGCCAGACGTGCGAGGTGAGCAGGTAATTGAGCGAGGCCAGTGGTTTACGCCAGGGTGTTTCCTTGCTCACCTTCAGCCACTTGGCGTACTGGTTCAGCATGGAATCGACGATGGGGATGAACGCTTCGTAACAGCAGAACAGCCCGTGCCGCCCCGTCAGCAGGTAGCCCTCCAGCCAGCCCTCGCAGGTGTGCTCACTCAGAATTTCCATCACCCGGCCATCGGGTGCCAGGTACTCGTCGGTTTCGGTTATCGGTCCCATCCAGGCCCGCTGGGTGGCCCCAAACAACGGGGTCATGCGGTTCGAGGTCGTTTCGTCGGGGCAGACGATGCGGAAGTTTTGGGCATTGGCGTTCAGCACAAACACGTCGCGCAGGTAAAGTGCCAAAATGTGCGTTCCCTCCACGGATACGGTACCCGGCTGGTCGGGATGGCGCATTGCCGGCGTCGGGGTGACCGGTACCGATACGGCATAGTCGGTGAAATACGGCAGTTCGAGGGGCACCAGTAACTGCCCGCCGTTGGCGTGGGGGTTCAGGCCGATGCGCCGGTTTTCGGCCGGGCAGATGCTGACGACGTGGTCAAACGGGCGGCCCGTGCTGTCGAACAGGTCCTGCGGGGTGTAACTGCGGAGCCACGTTTCCAGCGTGGCAAGCTGCGCCGGTTTTCCGGCCGGGTCGGGCACGGGTAGCTGATGGGCGTGCGATGTGTTTTCGACGGGTTGCCCGTCTACCGTCAGCGGGCAGGTCCAGCCTTTGGGCGTTTGGAGAATCAGCATCGGCCAGGCAGGAACACCGCTTAACGTTCCCGTCCGGGCAGTTTGCTGGATGGCCTGAATTTCGTCGTGTGCCCAGTTCATGGCCTGCCACATGGCCGCGTGTACCTGCATGGGATCGCTGCCCCGCACGAAGCGCACCTGATAGCCGTAGCCCGTAAAGAGGTGCGTCAGTTCCGCGTCGCTCATGCGCCCGAAAATCGTGGGGCCGGAGAGTTTGTAGCCGTTTACGTGCAGAATCGGCAGCACGGCTCCCGACGTAGCGGGGTTCAGAAACTTGGTCGAATGCCAGGCCGCTGCCAGCGGACCGGTTTCGGCCTCGCCATCGCCCACCACGCAGGCTACCAGCAGATCCGGGTTGTCCAGAACAGCCCCGAAGGCGTGGGAAAGGCAGTACCCCAGTTCGCCCCCTTCCTGAATCTGGCCGGGGGTGCCGGGAACGAGGTGGCTGGGCAGGCCGTAAGGCCACGAAAACTGGCAAATCAGGTTCGTTAGCCCCGTCAGGCCCGGCTCATAGCGCGCGTCGAATGCGCCGAGGGTTCCTTCCAGAAAGAGGTTGGCCAGAATAGCCGGTGCCCCGTGACCCGGCCCCACCACCAGCAACACGCTGGCATCGGTATCCTGAATGAGCCGGTTCAGGTGCGCGTAAATCAGGTTCAGGCCCGGCTGCGTCCCCCAGTGACCCAGCAAACGTGGTTTGATGTCGGAGGCCAGCAGCGGCCGGTCGAGCAGGACGTTGTCGCGCAGGTAAAGCTGGGCGGCTCCGAGGTAGTTGGCCGCCCGCCAGTAGCGGTGCAGTTCGGCCAGTCGTTCGCTTGTCGGGACGATGGCTGGCGTGATGGATTCCGTCATGGTAGTTGAGAAATTAGTTGGTTCATCGGAAATTCGGTCGCGGTGTTGACACAGGCCACCTGCGGCAAATCGGAGTGCCGGCTTGTAACCGCTACGATCAGGGGGAGTCCGGCGGGTACACCGCGAACGTCCGGCCCGACGAACCGCTGTTCAGTACGGGCGGGTAAGCAAGTGGGGCGGCTGGCGGCTGGTTCGGGAACATACGGCTCACAAAAGATGGGCATAGCCGCTAACGTGATTGGCTGCACGACAACTGTAAAAGTGACCAGTAACCGAGTTGGAAACTATGACGAGGCTCAGTCCGGAAGCTGTCTGTTGTCAGTTTAGCGGAAGCCGTTCCGGTTGAGGTCAGCAAAGGGGTGGCGGGGCGGCCCGGTTTGGGCATGACATCCATCAGGTAGCTAACTGACAACGGTCATTTTGTTTCCGGAAATAAACATTCCCGTAAAACCTATTGCCGTACTATAGCGTTGGTTACCCTGACGCCACCGCTATACGGACGTGGCTAATCCTGCCAACTAATTTCGATTTGACTACTGCTAAACGATGTATTTACCTGGCCGACGATGATGAAGATGATACCATTTTCTTTGAAATAGCCCTTCGCAACTGCTTACCCGATTACCAGTACTGCCATTTTACGGACGGTAGCCACTTGCTGACGGCTCTGCACGAGGCCAGCCATCCCTACCCGGACATGGTATTTCTGGATGTACAGATGCCGCTGCTCAATGGCCCCGACACCTACAAAGCGTTACAGGCACACCCGCAATGGGCACTCATTCCTGCCCGGCTCCTCACCAGTTCGCACGAGTTAACTTACATCGCCCAAAAGCACGAAGTAGATGCGCAGTTGCTGCGTACGAAACCCGTTACCTTCGACGACATGCAGGCGCTGCTTTTGAGCCATCTGCCCAGGTAAAGGCGCGTTAGCCGCCCGGCCCTGAGGCATCCGGTTCCGGTGGCAGCGGCAATGCGCTCGTCACGGATTAGGGCGATGATACGTCATCGCGCCAAAAGCCATTGGCGGGTTTGCCCATAGGGGTACGGATGCATGCCGGTCAGTTATTGCTGATACGCGTCAAGGCATCGGTCGATCAGTGCCTTGTTCTGGCTGATCATTGACAGAATTTCCTGCGAAATCTGAACGTTTTTAGCGCGCAGCACCTCTATTTTGCTTGTCAGTACCGCGTAGTCCTCTCTAAATTGCTGAAGTACATTGGCCCTGCGCTCCAAATAGGTATGTTCTGTTGGCCAGGCTGGTTTTGGTAATGTCTGCATTTCCGGCATCGGTGGTAACGGGTTGAGGAGAAGAATCGGGGATTGGTATCGTTCGTCAGGCGTAGGCTATTTCCTCAAAGCGCAGCGTTGCTCCCTGACCGCTGCACAACCGTTTCCACAAAATCCAGTCATAAATCGACAATTGCTTTTTCAGGTAGTCGTCCATAGATACTGTGGTGGCTACTGCCCGGTGGGTTCGGAGTTGATAGCGGTAGGTTTTGACTGCCCTGATAATGCGCCCTAAGGCCTCTAACTCGGTGTCTACTTGCATGCAGTTAACTGGTTTGGGTACTATTTGGCTGTTTAGGTTGTAATGGTTACTGCATTAATACGTGATGGGTAATCCGTATAAAAAAACGTTACAGTAACCGTAAAACCATGGGCGAATATCACCGGATGGAATCGCCAAACCAATGACCGTTACCCCACCAGTGAATAATAGTTATCAGGAAAAAAGATGATACTTGTCAGTCGCTGAGGTGATTACCGTCAGTATGGACGCTAAAACGGGCATCCATCCGGGACGGGGCGCGTTAATTTTTGGGGAGGGGGTACGGGTACTCAGGATTGCCTGAAAATGTACCGCAGCGAGTTGGCGGGCAGGCCTTCGGCGTACGCCAGCCGCATCAGCCAGCTAAAAAACTGTTCGTCCGCCACCTTGGATCGGTCCGGGTGCCGCCAGGCGTTGATAAAGGTATTGGCTAAAATAGTTTTTGACCGGTCCGCCGGTAGTCGGGCGGCCAAAATCAGTCCCCAGAGCGTGGGCGCATACAACGCGTAGAAGGCCGAAAACGCCTGGTGTTGCTGCTTTGGCGGGGAGTGCTTGGAAAAGAAGGACATGTTCGTTGATGAGCGGATAGGCATCGGGCGGTCTCGCGTACCAGTCGGCCAAATCGGACGGAGTAACCTGTGGTCATCCGGAGCCGCACACCATCGCCGGGACTCTGTAATGACCAAAAAGGATCAAGGTCATATCGCGCAACCCGGACATTTGTCGATCACCATCGGTTTACGCGTGGGAATAGGGCCGCTTCAGGCAAGCCCGCCCGTTTACCGGACTAACTCGCGCGCAAAGGTCGCCGGAGTAGACCACCTGAACTATGACTGCATACCGGCTGCCGTAAAACACCGGTCATGCGGGGCGATGACAACCGTCATGGTTTTTCCGGTTTAGTCATGATTTAGCTCATAAAACGCCTTCAGCGTCTTCAGGATTACCGCGTCGTCGGCGGGAGAAACGGACTCCTGGCTCCTGAACTAGGCTACAATGTTATCGATGTCCTCCAGTTGAGACGTGGTCAGGGTTTCGTAGGCCATGCTCCAGCGGGCGAACAGGCGATGGGTGATCGGGCGGTTCAGCACACAGACTACGTGCGTGTGCCGCTGATCCTTTTCGATCCGTTTGTACAGGGATTCGATGGCCTGTTTTTCGCCCTCCAGCACCTGAATTATATTACCGTTCAGGTACAGCAACAGGCCCGTAATGCCCGCCTGCGCATTGTTTCGGCGGCTGTGCTGGAGAATGGACATCAGGTCTTCCTCCTGAAACAGCCCGAAGGAGGTACTGAAATAAACAAGGCAATGCTCCGTTGGTGGCATCGGGGTTTCTTTGGGGTATTTGTTGCCGGACGGGTCAGCCGCCGGGGCGTCTAAAATCTGTCGCCAGTCTTTTTCCAGTTCCTGCACAATGGGTGCGGTGGTCGTTCCGTCAACGGTTTTCAGGGGCAGGTACAACGAGCTGCCCTCGCCCATGATCCGCGCCTTCACTAAGGTTTGCCCGCTGGCGTCCATGTACGTCAGGAGGTCAAATCCACTTTCCATACGGGGGAGCTGGCAGGAAAATTCCCGTATCTCGCCCAATTCGTCAATGGCAGTCAGTAAGAGAAGCATAGTATACGGATTTTTGCGAAAATCAGCGTTTCAGGTGGTTGAGTTTGTCCATGTCGGGCAGGATAATCTGACCGGCGGTGATGTCGATCAGGTTTTCGGTCCGCAGATCGCTCAGGATACGGATCACGGTTTCGGTGGAGGCCCCGACTAAGTGCGCCCAGTTTTCGCGGGAGAGTGTCATCGGCAGGGACGTGTTTGACTCCCCCGAAACGTCGGGGGGGGCGTCTGCCGCTGGCCGGTAATATTTGTGCTGAAACAGGAGCAGGGCTTCGGCTACCCGTTTGCGCACCGACTGGTAAGCTAATTTCAGCATTCGTTCCTGGTGTTCGATTACGTCGCCCGCCAGCATCCGGATAAACTGGTTCGCCACCGCCTGATTGTGATAAATCAGGGTGAAAAAATCGGCTTTGGGAATGGTGCAGATCTGGGCATCGTCCAGCAGTTCGGCGCTTTCGGTGTAGATACCTTCGTCCAGCAGCGCGAGGTAGCCCACAAAGTCGTCCTCGCCGAGCAGGGCCGTAATGAACTCGTTACCAGCCGCATCGGTTCTGAAAAGTTTGACTTTTCCCCGGCTGATAAAGTACAGGGCCGTGGGCCAGGTGCCCGCCGTAAAAAGCCGGTGTTTCCGGTTAAACTGCGTGGTGGGGTAGTGCGCGCAGAGCGACTGGTGGATGTTTTCCCGGTTCAGGATGGTATTCGTCAGTTCGTCCAGACCAACGGGACTCGGGATCGGGTCATTCTGTCCGCGTTCCCCCTTGCGGAGCCGGATTTCCACCGTATTCAGCAGCGTCAGGTCGTCGAAGGGTTTGGTCAGGTAGTCGTCCGCGCCGAGGTTCATGCCGGAGCGAAAATCCGCCATTTCGGCTTTGGCCGTCAGAAAAATAAAGGGTACGTCGGCTAAAGCGGGGTCTTTTCCCAGAATGTGCAGCACCCCGAAGCCGTCGAGGTCGGGCATCATGATGTCGCACAGAATCAGGTCGGGGCGGGTTTTGCGGGCCAGTTCGATACCCTGCTTGCCGCTGGCTGCCTGCATGACCTCGTAGGGTGCCAACTGGAGAATTTCGGTGATGTTTTCCCGCATGGCCAGCGTATCCTCGATTACTAATATTGTTTTCATACGGTCAGTTCGGTCAGGGGTAATTGAACAGTAAAAACGGTACCCGAATCCTCCTCACTCGTAAAGTTGATGGTGCCGCCCAACAGGTCGACATACCGTTTAACGACGTACAGCCCCAGTCCCGTGCCCTCGATCTGCACCGTGTTGCGGGCGCGAAAAAAACTGATGAACAGCTTGTCTTTATCGGCGTCGGGAATGCCAATGCCCCGGTCGGTCACCGTTAGGGTAAGTTGCTCGCCCGCTACGGCCGTGGTCAGTTCAATGTCTTTTTCATCGGCCGAGTATTTACTGGCGTTGACCAGCAGGTTAATCAGGATGTTTTTGAGCATCTGCCCATCGAGCGAAATCGCCGTTCGGCCCGACAGGTGCCGGTAAACAACTGCCTGGCCCGGCTTGATGACGCCCTGCATGTCTTCGATCACTTCCTGGCAGAACAGGCGGATATCCAGCGGGTGCGGACTGCCATACAGGGTTGTCTGCTCCATCTGGCTCAGCGACAGGAAATCGTTCAGCAACCCCGTCAGGCTCTTTACCGCCGATTTGATGCGCTGCACGTGCCGCTCCCGTTTGTCCCCCTCGTCCGGCCCGTTGTAGCGGCCAATCAGGGCGGCCGACGAGAGAATGGTGCCCATTGGCGTCCGAAACTCGTGCGAGGCTAAGGTCACGAAGTTCGACTTCAACTCGTTCAGTTCCTGCTCCCGCACCAGCAGCAGGTCGGCCTGTCGCCGGGCTAATACCTGTTCGGTCACGTCCGTGCCCATCACGACGATACCCGTAATAGAGCCGCTGGCTTCCCGCAGCGGTTCATAGACGAAGTTGACATAAACCGTTTTGATTTGCCCATCCCGAATAAAGGACGCGGGCATTTCGGTGCCCACAAAAGGAATACCGGTTTGCAGCACACCCGTCAGAAGTTCTTCAAACCCCTGCCCGGCCGTTTCGGTCAGCACCGCAAAGATGGGATAGCCAAGTAAGGCTTCGTGGGGACGGTTCCAGATGACACAGATCCCCGGATTGGCCAGTTCAACCACGAATGTCGGGCCGCGCAGAATGGCGATGGCCACGGGAGCCTGTTCAAATAGCGTTCGGAGGTCGGCTTCACTGGCTTCGATCTGCTGACGGGACTGTCGGCGTTCTGTGGCATCGCTGGCCGTCACCAGAATCCGGTCTACCCGCCCATCGCCATCAGGCAGCGGCTCGTACACAAAATCGAAATAAACGGTGGTAAACTGCCCATTACGGTTACTGGTGGCGGGCAATTCCCGGCCAATGAAGGGCTGATTGGTACGCATGACATCCGCCAGTATTTCTTCAAATCCCTGTCCGGCGGCTTCGGGCAGGGCTTCGAACAGGGGTTTGCCCAGCACATCGGCTTCGGTGCGGCCCCAGAGGACACACACGCCGGGGTTGGCCACTTCGATCACGAACGACGGTCCCTGAAAAATGGCGATGCCGACCGCTGCCCGGTTAAAAATACGCTGCAGGTACGCTTCGTTGGCTTCGATCTGCTGGCGGGCTTGTATCTCCTTGGTTACCTCGTGGGCAATGCCCGCAAACCGGTACAACCCGCCCGCTGCCGTAAAGTGGCTCCGGCCGATAAACCGCACCCAGCGCAGTTGTCCGTCAGTGGCCCCGATGATGCGGTACGTCATGTCATACGCTACCCCCGGCGGCACACTGGTAGCTCGTTGAACAGCCGCGTCTACCCGGTCGAAATCATCGGGATGAATGTGAGTCACCGCCTGATTGTAAGCAATAACGTTGCCAGTGGCCAGACCGTAGAGTTCCCGACAGCGGTCGTCCCAATGGACCAGTTGAGTAGCCGGATCATACGACCAGACCCCAAACTTCGCGGCTTCGATGGCAAACTGGAAGTGTTCCTGATTTTCCCGCGCCGTCGCTACCTGCCGGGTGGTTTCCTGACAGATGACCAATACGCCCGCTACCGCTCCGGTTTCGTCCCGGGCCGGGCTGTAGCCATAGGTCCAGTACACGTTCTCGAGCTGGCCGTTGCGGTAGATGGGGACCAACTGATTTTCGTTCCAGGTGGCCTCGCCCCCCGCCAGTACCTGTTCGATCTGCGGGTAGATAAGGGGCCAGGTCTCGGGCCAGCAATCGGCCCCGCGCTGCCCCAGGGCGGTGGGGTGTCTGCCGGATTCGCCGAGGCTGGGCCGGTAAGCATCGTTGTAAAACTGGATCAGGTCGGGTCCCCACCACAGAAACATAGGAAACTTCGTGTTCAGCATAACGTTCAGCAGGATGCGCAGGCTTTGTGGCCACTGCTCAGGACTGCCTACAGGTGTGCCGGACCAGTCGAATTGCCGGGTCAGGGTGCTCATTTCGCCGGTGCCGGACAGAAAGGGAATTGTGGAGAGATTCGTGCCGGACGTCATGGGAACAGGCAGTTAGTCTTTACATATATAGGCTAACACCAAAAATGGAATCTCGCTTATGTTAAAGTAGTCATTTGTTGCGGAAGGGTAGATTTATCGTCTGGCCTAATCCATGGCCGCGTCCAAAAAACAAACGCGAATCGCCTGCGCAATCTGGTTCATGTCAAACGAGGAGGCTGGCTTCTGGATGTAGCTGTTGATGCCATGCCGGTACGCAGCGGCCACCTGTGTCGGCAGGGCCGAGGTCGAGATCATCACCGTCGGAATGTGCCGGAAGGCCGGGTTTGCTTTGAGGGCGAGCAGCGTTTCCAGCCCGTTGGATTTGGGCATGTTCATGTCCAGCAGAATCAGGCTGACGGGCCGGGGCGTCGGCTCACGGCTCCAGAGGTCCAGCATCATCAGCAGGTCCGAACCATCTTCCGCTTCGATAACGGTCAGGGCCGGATCGGAACTCTGGAGGGCCTGGCGGATGAAATAGCGATCATCAGCATCATCATCCGCCATGTAAATGACCGATTTGAAGGTGTTCATTCAGTAAGCAGGTTACGTTAACAGTGTAAAGGCACTACAAAGATGAATGGCGTCGGCGGAGCAGACAATGATGGATGTCATCCCGGAGTATGATTCTTTTCCGGCTTAACGACCACCGCATGGACGGGCAGTAAACAGTCGGGACAGGCCTATTTTTCTGGGGACATGCACAAACCCCCGGTAACGGTCATACCAGTGGCTGACCGCTATCATAGTCCGGCCAGGTTAGTACGGCTACATTTGTGCCAGTTCCGACGGTACTGTGTTAGGTACGACCACCTGTTACACCGTGATAATGTCGGTACATGTCGGGGTTTATTTACCTTCCCGGCTTCCCTCATTTAAAAAGTCGATATGATGGCGCAGCCACACGTAGTAATTGGCTTTTTTGATAACGTTTCCGAAGCACAGCAGGCGGTTCAAATGCTGTTGGGAAGTGGTTTTATGCCGGAGGCCCTGGAAATGTCGGCTCAACTTATTCCTGACCGGCCCGGCGTGGCCGATGAGCAAAACAAAGTACCCCGGGCTTCGTCAGGCCGGTTTTTCTCATCCCTGTATAGTGGCAGCGACGATGCCCGGCAAAGTGGAACCCGGGTGACGATTCAGGCCCGGTCGGCCAGCGAAGGCGAGTTGGCCACTGACCTGTTGACGCAGGCGGGAGCCGTGAACATGAGCAATCGGGCTGACGCGGGTGATTAGTGCTCGAAAAACGCAATGGTGCCGCCCACCCAGTCGAAATCCTTGTTGAAGCGGACACCGATCATCTCACCCCGGCTCAGACGGGCCAGGTTGGTGATAAGCGTCGGGCGCGGGTCGGCGTCGGGCCAGATAAACAGCAACCGGATTTCGCACTTCACCCCCGTTCCGTCCGGCGTAATCACCACCGGTTCGTACTGTACTTTTTGCTGGAGCAGGTAACCGCCCCGCTGCTCGTCGGGAATGGCGTCCAGGTCAGCCGTGGTCACGTTGATTTTTACGCCACTGCCCGCAAACGAGAACAGGGGTTTCAGCACGTAATTTTCCAGATCGACCGGGTAACTGTCCAGCGTGTTCAGGTAATGGCTGGCGGGTACGTACGGACTGCTGAGCAGGGGCAGGGTGTATTTGCTGATGCGGAAGAACCAGTTCGGATGGCCCACCCAGTGTACGTCGACGTCGTCGGTGAGCGAGAACTCGGTTTTCAGATCAGGGTAATGGAGCAGCTCATCGAAGATCAGCCGGTTGTAGATGCGTCTGATGCGAATCTCCCGGCCTTCTTTCTCATAAAACAACGCCCGTCCCCGTTTCTTGATCTTCGTCAGGCAAACGGATTCTACGTCGAGGTAGCGCTTGGTCAGGGCAAAATCGACCCGTGTTTTCTGCTTTTCGGGAAATATTTCGAGCAAAATCACGGCTTCCGGGTCGCAGTCGCCCACGATGCAGTCGCGCAGGGCGTCGAGGTAGGCGTTGTTGTCGGCTACGGTAAACAGGTGCGACACCGTATCGGGAATCAGCGGAAACGTCTCCCGATACTGCTCGGCCAGAAACGGCTGAAACGCGTAGAGCGACGGAAATCCCTGTAATTCAATCAACTGGGGCATTAATTCGCCGGTGGCCGGGTCGTGGCATACCGCAAAATCAACGGCCATAAACGTGGTGTGTTCGGTCTCGTTGGGCACCCGCTGACCGGCCGGAATCGCGTTTTCGGTCAGTGCCTTGAAGTCGGGTCGGGTAATGACGGCCACAATGTCATCGCAGGCCTGCAACAGCTTTTCCGTCAGCACCTTCGGCACGAACACCGGCGTCTCGGCCAGCCGGAAATCAAGCTGACCGGGCACTTCATGGTCAATACCCTCCAGAAAAAGCTGGTACCGTTCGGGCGTAAAGGCCGCGTTGTAGGCCTGACGAATGGGCTGAATCATAGGGGGTTAGGGTGCTGTAAGTAAGTAGAAATATAACCGGAATTTCATTATTGGCTGGTTCGGCACCGGTTAGTTTGTCATCAGTTAATTTGTCATCCTGAGGAAC
>JBBQLG010000132.1:0-16950 GCA_038327655.1 Cytophagales bacterium | reverse complement strand
ATCGTTTCTGGTCAAGCCCGGTAGCTGAGCGCCAATGACGATCTGTTCGTAAGTTAGCCGTTGAGAAATTCATGTCGTAAAATTAATTCATTTGAACAGCTACAACAAACTGACTATCACCCCTGCAACAACTCTATTAATGATATTGGCTTAAAGTGGTTTACTCTTTTACCTTCAATAAATTCTCTAATTGCGTTTCCTGGCCTTATGAAAAGTTCTTTTGACGTAAAAAGTAGACCCTTGTCAAAATGGAGAAGCCCATGTTGTATGTCATGCCACACAAAATGAATATTCATTTTGTGTGTTTCCGCAGTTTGACCACAATTATTACAAAAGTGACCCTTAAACTGATGATTGCAATTTTTGCAGTTTATTGTCATAGTTCTCCAACTGTCGTTGGTATCCTTTGTGTATTCATCGCAAAAATACTGCTATTATCTTTTTAATAGGCAGAAATTTTGCTTTGCTTCTTTGCATAAATACAAGACCACTTTATACTATTTCTGTTTGGAGTGTTCGTCCTGTCAGCCGCGACTTGGAAATGGAAACCTAAACCTGCATAACCGGGGCGCGGATTGTCGACCGGAGCTCCGAAATGAAAGAACTGTTTTGCATTCCACCCAACAGGTTAAAGTACGCAACATCGCGGTACTATTTCTCCCTAATTATCAGATTGTTTTAGTTCCGTGGTCGAATTTCTACCAGGTGTTGTGTTGGTTTCATTTGCAAGGAACGACTCCTCAAGAACACTTCCAAATTTTATCGGGCCGAATAGGTAAACGGTGTAAAGGCATGCCGATGAGATAAGTCCGGCTGTGCAGAGATCGCATTTGGTAGAGTTGAGAGAGCAACCGCATCCGTCAATAACCAGCGTTTCGTTGGCGAATAGGGCGTGTTGCCAGTTGCCTGTGTATTACTCACGGGTGGTGACCTGCCCGGACCAGGTAGCCAACAGCACCCGCATGTCGCCGATTAATTTGTCTACTTCGAGGGCTTGTGTGCCGTTGTAACCCCCCCGGATTCGGCGGTTTTGGTCCACTAAAATCAGGTGTTCGGTGTGCAGGAATTCGGTCGAGTCCCGGCTGAAGCCAATGGCTTCTTCGGCAAAATACGACCGGCGGGCCAGGTCATAAATCCGTCCCCGTTGGCCGGTGAGCAGGTGCCACTTGTTGGGGAGAATACCCCGCCGGTCGGCGTAGCGACGAAGCCGGGGTACCGAATCGAGCCAGGGCGTCACGCTGAACGAGAGCAGTAATACGCGGGGTTCGTGGCTAAAGGTGTCCTGAACCGTTTTCAGCAGCGTTGCCATTTTGGGGCAGATGCCGGGACAAGCCGTAAAGAAAAAATTGGCGACGTAGATTTTGTTGGCAACGGTAGCCTGCGAAACGACCGCGTTGGCCTGATTGCGAAAGGCGAACGGCGCAATGCGGTGCGTAATCCGGCGGTTTACCTCGCCCGAATCGGTCAACCAGATGGGCGTAAAATCGGGGGTGTTGTAATACGGAAGGGCATCGGCGGTTTCGGGGTGACGCACCGAAGTGGTCTCAGACGGCTGACAGGCCATAATGCCGGTCAACAGCCACCCCACAAGCCAGCCAGCCCAGCAGTAAGGCCTTACCGGCACTACTACCGGCTTAATGCGAAACGGTGATCGAATCCCAGGCATTGACGCAATTTTTAACTCCGGTGAATCCATACGTCCGGCCTTTGCGGACAACATAATTGGCTTTCAGTTGCTCATCGGCGAACCACATTCGCTGCGCCCCGTCTTCCTGCCCGTCGTGGTAATGGCCATCCCGCGCCAGCCGCCCGTCGGGGTACCATTCCCGGCGTCGGCCCTCGTACACATCGTGCCGAAACTGATACCGGAAGGCGGGTTTTCCCGTGGCATACCAGCCGCGCTGTTCGCCTTCCTGCCAGCCCTGCCGAAACTGCCGCGTTTCTTTCAGCCGGTGATTTTCGTACCAGAACCGGTGTAATCCCTCCGCTTTTCCATCCCGATACCCTCCCACAAACGCGGTGTCGCCATCCGGAAAGCGGCCATACTGCCAGCCGCTAAAGGGTTTGCCGCGTAGCCAGAGTTGCCCCTCGCGCCGTTGCCAGCCCGACTGCTCGGCCGGGACGAACACCGCCGGGATCGAGGGCGTTTCGGCGGAATGAGACCGGCAACCGACCATCAGCAGCCACAGCCCGGTCACAACCCGACCGATGCTACTGCGTGAGGGTACCCGCTTTGCCATAAAAACCGCTGCCACTGATGTACGGGTCTTCGGCGGTGATGTGATAATGGTAGGTGCCATTGGGGTAATCGGTGGTCGTGTGGGAGTGCCCATGATACTTGTCTAAATCGGCGTTGGTGACGGCCTTGCCATTTTCCGTGGGGCCGTAGACCGGAAAACCGTCCAGCAAAAAGCCGAGCAGCACATCTTTCCCCTTTTTGGTGGTCAGGTAGGTTGGCTCCACGTGGTAGTGATACTGTCCCTGCTGCTGCGGATGCCCGCCGTACTGATCGAACCCGTTTACTTCGTTGGTCAGGGGGGCGTTCATGGCGGCATACTGGTTGAAGAACGGAACGCCGTTGAGCGACACCCCGATTGGACCAAGTGGCGTTGACGAGTGATTCGCATCGACGGCCGGATTCAGCGGTATTTTGAACGTCAGCGTAAACTGGCTGATCGTATTGGGGTTTTGGGCGAAACGGGTATTGGTGCCGTTGTAGGCTTCGTAGAGCGTACTTTCCCACTTGGTTCCCTTGTAGTAAGGGCTTTTGTGGTCGGGCAGGCTGGTTGTTTTAACGACGATGTTCGTGCCTTCCACGTACACCTCGGTGGCGCCATAAATCTTTTTGTACACGTCCGGCACCGTCGATCCGACGGTGGTTGTAGTGCTGGTAGAGCCGGTGGTTGTACTGGCTGGCGTAACGGTATCGGTGTTTTTCTGACAGGCGGCAACTGTCAGTAAGCCAACCGTGAGGAGTGTCAGACCGCAGAGGGAGGTGTACCGGGATCGAGTCATGAGCGGTAGTGATTTGGTTTGTCAGGAGCTTAGACGATAGCCTACGGGGAATTCCTACGGGCGGGGCGGACCGTTTTCGGGACCACCACCGGGCGGCCTATCGGGTCCTGGCCGTTCGGGGCGAGGTGAACGACCAAACAAACGACTCAAATCGTCGACTAACCGGACGAAATCGGCCTGTTGATCGGGTCGGCAAAGGGCCTTGATCTGCCGGAAATGGGCAAAATTAAGCTGAGCCAATGCCCGCTGATTGTCGCCGATTTGCCGACTGAGTGCGTTGGCCCGGCCCGTATCCGGCTGGTTGGCCGTTAGCAGGTCGTAATAATCGTGGTGTAACCGTACCGATTCATCCGCCAGTTCGCGTGACTGCTGCCGATGTGCGCTAATTAATTGCTGGTACTGCTCCTCCTGCCGGGCATCGAAATGAAGCCGTTCGCTGATGATGCGGCCCGGCCCATCGCCCCCGCCGGGACCGGCCCGGACCGGACGGGGCGGCTGGCCGGGATGCAGCAGCAGAAAGCCGATGGTCAGCCCGTTGAGCAGGAGCAGCCCGACCACGGCAACGGTCAAAAGCTTTATTCGGTCCATGTGTCGTAGAGTTGATCGGTCGTTGGGTAAAGCTGCATCTCCGTGGCCATGCTACTTAGTGGGCTGGTCGGTGAATGAACCGCATCGGGTTTGCCGACGGCGATCCACCAGTTCAGCAAGGCCAGCAACGAAAACGATGCCACGGTCAGCCAGGCCGTTCGTAGCGATACCCGATCCGGCACCTCCCTGCCGGTCAGCCGGTTGTAGATTTTGGCGTATAGAAATGGATTGGGTTCGGCCCGTTGCAGACCGTCCAGACTCCGCAGCACGTCGTTGATCCACTTTTCTTTTTCGGGTTCCATGGTGTTGAGACGACAAGTTGGGTTGATTTCCTACGGCCGGTTCGATTGATACCAGTCGGCGAGTTGTTTTTTGAGGTTTTCATTGGCCCGCTGCAACAGCGATTCCACCGCCCCCACGCTGCTGGCCATCACCGCAGCCACCTCGCTTTGGGGCAACCCCTCGATGCGGGTCAGGATATAAGCCGTTTTTTGTTTGTCGGGCAGGGTATCGATGGCGCGGAAAAGGATGGCGGCCTGCTCCTGATTTTCCAGCACCACGCCGGGATGCATCGGATCGACCGGCTCGTGAAGAACCGCTCCGGTATGGGTGTCGAACAGAGTGGTCAGGAATGCAAACCGCTTCTGTCGCTTTTTATGCTTCAGGAAATCGAGGGCGGCATTGACCGTGATCCGGTACAGCCAGGTCGTTACGCTGGCATCACCCCGAAAGGCATCGCCCGACCGAAACACGGTCAGGAATACATCCTGCGTAATTTCTTCGGCATCTTCGCGGTTGCGCACGTAGCTCAGGGCGGTGTTGAACACCCGGCTTTTGGTAGCATCGTAGAACCGGTGGAAAGCCGTTTCGTTGCCCTGCCGGGTCGCATCGAGGAGGGCAGATAGGTCGGACGAATCGGTCATTCAGCGTAACCGGTTAACGGTCCGATCCCCCATTTTTTCGGCTTGCCGCAGCCTTTTCAGTGGGTTTATTGGGGTCGTACATCAGTTTGCTGAGATAAAATACCTCACGCGGTGGGGCGGCACTGTTTTTGTCGGCCCGGATGCTCTGGTAACCGGATGCCAGAAAATACCCGTCGTACCAGGTCGTCAGCGTTTCCAGTTCCGAGTCGATAATTTTCTCGTCGGGCGTATTACCCTGCATTTTATACGCATCGGGCGTTTTTAATACCGTACTCCGTTGAATGACCTGCGTATTGATCTCGCCTTTTTGCGAATAGGCCAGCACCAGCGTATCGCCCTGCTGCGCCAGGTGAACCATCTCCGTCAACCGCGAATTAGTCAGTTCTTTGATGGGCAGGCAGTTGTCCCACAAAAGTTTACCGGACTGGTCGAAGCCGCACACGAACGCGTGGGTGTACCGAAATCCTTCCAGATACTGCCGCATCATACCCCCGTTGCCGTAGGGCATGTTGGTGCCCCGGTACTGCGGATAGTACACTTCGGCCACTAACGTCAGCCCGGTGGCGGTGGGCATGGGCGCGTGAACCAGCAGCCGGTAATGAAACCGGTACTCGCGACCCTGCTCCCGGCGTTTGCCCACGCGGCTCATCAGCCGTTCCTGCTGCTTGGGTTTGAGGTAGTTAAAGAAGTTTTTCAGGTCCGAAAACGCGATGTATTGAATCGCTTCGGGCACGAGTTTGCCGCCCTCGGTGTGGCGAATCCGGGTGACGTAAATGCCCTGTGAATACGGCGTGCAGTCGGTCGAATAATTGCCCATCAGCAGCGACTCGTCGGCACTGATGGGCAGCAGCTTACCCGAAATCAGGCTGTGTTCGGCCCCGTCGAAATCAATGGTGCGCAGGGGTTTCCCATCGGGCGAGTACGTACGGATGGAAAACTGGCAGTGCCGTTTCAGCGAATGAACTAATACGTGTACTTCGTTGTGGGCTTTGTCGGTTTCCATACCACTGATTTCCAAATTGTTGACGTACAGCCCCGGCAGTACTTTGATGATCCGGTTGAAGAACGAAAACTGCATCACCACGGGTCGGTTGTGAAAATACCCGCCGAAATAAGCCACATTGCCCATCACCCGAAACTGCTGAAGATCGAGTGACGACGGAAATTCGCCGTCAAAGGTCTCAATCAGCCCATCGTCGGTGTGCAGGCGCATGACCACAAACCGTTGGGTATCGGGCTGCTGAAAGAGCCAGTACAGCAGGTTTTCGTCCTGAAACAGTATCTGGGGAATAAAGCCCCGGCCCGCCGAAAAGGGACGGTGCCAGACGGATTTCAGCGCCGGGTCGTAGCAAAGAAAATCAAACAGTGTAGTGGCGTACGCCGAATTATCGACCCGCCGGTTGGTGACCAGCAAGCCGCGTTCGCCGAGGGGCAGGACGTCGTAGGTTTCAATTTCGTTGGGGTGGGTGGGGAGCTCGAGCCGAAGTGCCTGCGTCAACTGCGCCTGCGCTGTGGTCAGGGCAAAGCAGAGGAGCAGTATCCAGCCGGTTAAGTAACGTACAGACATTTGGTAAGTCATCAGGAATGTCTAAAAATACACCCTTTCGACTGAATCCCACAAACGTAGACCAAAGGTTACTACTTTTGCACCCAAAACAGGGCTATTCGGGAGCGTTACGCGTTCGAGCAGCTTTCTGAAACGAATACAGCCGAATGGACATTCAAGCAGACCTGAAAGGGGCAATACAACGCGCTATCCACGCTTTATACGGGGTCAGCCCCGACGAGGTTACCCTGCAACCGACCAAAAAAGAGTTCGAGGGCCTTTACACCTTTGTGACGTTTCCCCTCACCAAACCCCTGCGCAAATCCCCCGCCGACATCGGGCAGGCCATCGGGCAGTACCTGATTGACCATTCGGGATTGGTCAGTCGGTTCAACGTCGTACAGGGTTTTCTGAACCTGAGCCTGACCGATGCCATCTGGCTGGGCGTGCTCGAGGCTATACACACGGATCCATCCTTTGGCACGTTGCCCGCCAAAAATCAGGAGCACGCCAAACCCGAGTCGGTGATGGTGGAGTTTTCGTCGCCCAATACCAACAAACCGCTGCACCTCGGTCACCTGCGGAATAATTTTCTCGGCGATTCGGTCAGCCGCATTCTGAAAGCCAATGGCTACGACGTCGTGAAAACCTGTCTGGTCAACGACCGGGGCATCCATATCTGCAAGTCCATGCTGGCCTATCAGCGGTTCGGCACCGATGCGTCGGGCCGTGGCGAAACGCCCGAATCGACGGGAATGAAAGGCGATCATCTGGTGGGAAAATATTACGTCCTGTTCGACAAGGCGTACAAGGCCGAAATCGCCGAATTGCTGGCCATTGGCATGGCACCCGAAGATGCCGAAAAGAAAGCCCCGCTGATGCAGGCCGTGCAGCAGATGCTGCGGCAGTGGGAGCAGGGCGACCCCGAAATTGTGTCGCTCTGGCAAACGATGAATAGTTGGGTCTACGCCGGTTTCGCCGAAACGTACCGGAGCATCGGCGTCAGCTTCGACAAAACGTACTACGAATCGAACACGTATCTGCTCGGCAAAGATGTAATTGAGGAGGGGCTGGCCGCCGGTGTTTTTTACCGCAAACCCGATAACTCGATCTGGATCGACCTCACCGAAGAAGGACTCGACCATAAACTCGTGTTGCGGGCCGATGGTACGTCGGTGTACATCACGCAGGACCTCGGCACGACGGATCTGAAGGTGAACGACTTTCAGAACAACCGGCTGATCTGGGTGGTAGGCAACGAACAGGACTATCATTTTGCGGTCCTGTTTGCCATCATGCGCCGGCTGGGGCGTCCGTATGCCAACGGCCTCTATCATCTGTCATACGGCATGGTCGATTTGCCGAGTGGTAAAATGAAATCCCGCGAAGGTACCGTTGTCGACGCCGACGATCTGGTGCAGGAAGTGATCGACGCGGCTGCGCAGGCCGCCGATGAAGCCGTAAAGGGTGATTTGAATGATTTTTCGGCGGAAGGAAAGGCGGATCTGTTCCGGATGATCGGGCTGGGCGCGTTGAAGTATTTCCTGTTAAAAGTAGACGCCCAGAAACGGATGACCTTCAACCCGGCCGATTCGGTGGACGTTCACGGGCATACCGGACCGTACATTCAGTACACCCACGCCCGCATCCGGTCGGTGCTGCGGAAGGCCGCTGCCCAACAGTTAGCTTTTGACACAATCGGTACTGCTACGACGCTGGATGATATTGAGCAGCAGTTGATTTTTCTGCTCAATACCTACCCGCAGCGGGTGCAGGAGGCTGGTGCTGACCTCGCTCCGTCGTACATTGCGCAGTATGCCTACGAACTGGCCAAGACGTATAATCAACTGTTCGACCGGTTGTCGATTTTGAAGGAAACCGATGCGGATAAACAGCAGACACGGTTGGTTTTGTCGAAGGTTGTGGCCGAAACCATTCAACAGGCAATGGGGTTGTTAGGCGTAGACGTGCCTGAGAAAATGTAAACCCCTTTTAATCATTTACAAACCATGAAAAAAATCCTGCTTATTGCCTTCACCATGGGAACACTTGCTACGCTGACCGGCTTTCTGTTCGGTACTAAAGAAGCTGCCCGCCCCGCCAACGCGACAGCACCTACCAAAACCCTGTACGATTTTACGGTAACGTCGCTGGACGGAAAACCCGTTGCCCTCAAAAAGTACGAAGGCAAGAAAGTGGTGATCCTCAACACGGCTTCCAAGTGCGGTTACACCCCACAGTATGCTGACTGGGAGAAATTCTATAAGGAGCATGGCAATAAGATTGTTGTGCTGGGTTTCCCGTCGGGCAGTTTTATGGGTCAGGAACTGGGTACCAGTTCGGAAATCGCGTCGTTCTGCCAGAAAAACTACGGCGTTACCTTCCCCATGTTCGAGAAAGGAAGCGTGAAAGGGGATGACAAAACGCCCCTGTACACCTGGCTGACGACCAAGTCGATGAACGGCTGGAACGAGCAGGAGCCTACCTGGAATTTCTGCAAATACATCATCAACGAAAAAGGTGAACTGACGAATTTTTTCAACTCGAAAGTGAAACCCGACGACGCTGAATTCAAGAAAGCAGTAGGTATTTAACGGTTGAAGGATTGAATGACTGAAGGATTGAATGCCATGACGGAATTTACGTACCCATTCAATCATTCAGTCATTCAATAAATCAATCATTCGAATGATGAAGTCCTGGATTTCGGCGGCCCGGCCGCGCACCCTTCCCCTCTCATTAGCCAGCATTATTCTCGGTAGTTTCCTGGCGTCGGCGGCTGGTCGGTTTAGCTGGACCATTGCCCTGCTGGCGTCGCTCACCACCATTTTTCTGCAAGTCCTTTCCAACTTCGCCAACGACTACGGCGATGCTATTTCGGGTAAAGACACCGCCGAACGCGTGGGTCCCCGCCGGGCCGTGGCAACCGGCGACATTACAAAAGAGATGATGTTGCGGGGGATTATCATTACCGCCGTACTGGCTCTGATTACCGGCATCTGGCTGCTCATCGAAGCCATGCGCGGCATTGAACCCACCGTGTTCTGGGGCTTTCTGATTCTCGGTCTGCTTTGCATTGCGGCTGCCATCGGCTACACCAACGGCAAACGCCCCTATGGGTACAGCGGCTTCGGCGACATTGCCGTCCTGATTTTCTTTGGTTGGGTAGGCGTATTGGGTACCTATTTTCTACACACTCAATCGGTCAGTCTGATTTTACTGCTGCCCGCTACCAGCGTGGGACTGTTCGCCACCGGTGTACTGAACATCAATAACATCCGCGACATTGAAACCGACGCCAAAACCGGTAAGTACTCCATTCCGGTGCGGCTGGGCGTGAAACGGGCCATCAGCTACCACTGGGCGTTGCTGGCGGGCGGCATGATCTGCGCCGTAGCCTACTCCCTGCTGACGGGCCAAAACTGGGTGGGCTGGTGTTACCTGCTCTCGTTTCCGCTGTTCTTTCTCAATGGCCGGGGTGTTGCGGCACATAAAGCCGCCGGTGAACTCAATCCCCGACTGGGTCAGTTAGCCCTGACAACGCTCCTGTTCGTGGTATTATTTGGCTTAGGGCAGGTGCTGTAGTGCTGAATATTTTACAGAATCAGATGGTTAAATTGCTGTTATACAAAATTGCAATAGGCTGATTAGTCGCTGCTTTTTGGTATGATAGTCAGAAATTCCTCCGCTTTAATGATCGCAACGCCAGGGAATCCAACGTCTTTCAGCACATTGAAGTGTTTATCATTCGTGACCAAGTAATCTGCTCCGCAGGCTATGGCACAGTCAGCGAACTTATCATCGTCAGGGTCTGAGGTAATTTTGTACCAATTAAAATAGACGGTAACCAATACCACATTCGGCAGGTTAAGCAACTCACGCAGTTGTATTTCTGTGCGTTCTATACCAAGCCTGACGCTTATCTGCTCTTCGTATTCGGTCAGTATTTCGTTTGTGACGAAGAGGGAAAATCGTTCCTCCACAATGGCCCGATAGATTGGGTGAAAAGGCGAATAGCCAGGAAGAGAAACGAGCAGTACGTTGGTATCGAGTACGATGTTCATGCCTTACCTGCTCACTGGTTTTCTTCATTCAACCAATCCTGCATAGTCTGCGCTGACCAACCCTGTTGTTCCCAGGCTTTATCGGCTAAACTCGTAAGTCTATCCGCAAAATACTGACCAAGGAGTTTGCGGATATTTTGCAGGTCCGTATCACTAACCTGTTGAGCATACAGTTTTAGTAACTCCTGTTGTAGATTGGTCAGTTTTCCATCCGTTACCATAGCACGACTATTTTTTCGATTCATCCATGATGCTATTGCTAAGATAGTACTGACTATGCGCGTTACAATACGCAAACTGTGTAATCAGACGCCGGGTCTTTAGTTTTGCCCTGACAACGCTCCTGTTCGTGGTATTATTTGGCTTAGGGCAGGTGCTGTAGTGCGGACTGGCTTAGCGGCTGCATCGGTTGGGAACGACTCATTTTCAGCATGAGCGGTAACGATACATACAGCAAACAATACCCAAACAACAATACGGTTAACGTAAGCAGTATCAATTCGGGCGATAGGGTCATAAAAGCCTTTCGTTCAGGTACATACGGGGGGGTAGATTCTTTGTTTAACACGTCTATGGGGTTTTATGGGTAGGGAATTCAATCACTGTTGAGACGAAAATACTGACGTAAAGTATCAGTACATCGGTTGTTTTTATTTATCGGTACACGAGGAAAGGAGTGCTCTGGAGCAGATGAAGCGCTCCCAATCCATCTTCTCAAACATCACGGGCAGATCACTAAAACGTCCCCAAGACTATCGGGATATGACAGAGGTACGCCAGGCTATTGATACTTCGACTCTCCGGTGATTGCAGCCTTGGGATACCAGTTCGCTTACGTAACGGCCCGACACGTTTCCCGACCGTATTGTGCTCATTGAATTACTGCCATCCGGTTTTTGGTAAAAATAGGGGTAAGCGAAATTATGGTTCTTCCCTCCGAGGTGGGGTTGTTATCGGTAGGCCAGGCCGGTTCGGTCGGAATAAGCTGCTTCCTGATAAGGACCGTGCGCTGAACGACCGGCTGTGGCAGCGTATCGGGCAAAACAGATACACTGTACGAAACGATGGCCGACCCGTTGACGGGCTGCGATCGTTCGGCGACAATGACAAGTGTGCTGCCCGTACGGTTTGAGCGGTGACCTGCGTGAAAACCACTGCCAGTACGCCGGCAAACAGCCATTTAGGTACCAGTCGGGTTGGGCCGTTCAGGATATGAATCGCCATAAGCCAGGCGGCAGCCATGAGAGCTAAACTAACTGCCGTAACAAAAGCAGTCAGCGCAAAGGCGAGGAAAACATTCGATATACGCTGCATGGCCGGAAAGAGTTAACGGACAGTATTTATTTGGGTGTGTCAGGACGCATTTGTGTCGCCTTACCCAATGAGTCGTGATTTACGGATGAACGGAAACAGCCCTCGCAGTGATAAATATAGTAAGTCGCTTTTAGAAAGGGTTAGTGTGCTGTAGATCAGTATGTTAGTTGAGGAATTGGCTGCCGATAGCTGCCATTAGGGTTATGCTTAGACACGTAAAAGCCGCATACTGATTCACCAGTGTGCGGCTTTTACGTGTTGCAGTGATGCCTGAAAAGCGGGTGGATACGGCCGGATAGAGGCCTGTCCTTAATGCCGGAGAATCTTTCGTGTCAGGGTCGTGCCGTCGGTTTGAAGGGTCATGAAAAATAGGGCCGAACTCCCCGGAAGGGTCACATCTTCGCGGTGCTGCTGGACCTGACTGAGTTGCCGCTGCCAGACGACTACGCCCCGGCTGTCGGTCAGGCGAAGGGTTACATCATTGACTTTCGCCAGCGACAGATCGACCGTGACCCGCCCGGTGCTGGGGTTGGGATACACACTGAACTGCCCGCCCGGAAAGGTTTCTACTCCGGTGATGACAGCCGGGCTGGTAACCACAAACTGATCGTGCAGGCAGTTTCGGTCGTCGGTAACGGTGTAGGTACCGGCCGTTGCAATGGAGATGGTGCGGCCCGTTTGTCCGTTGTTCCAGCGGTACTGCCCCGGCCACGATGCCGTCAGCGCAACTGTTTCGCCGGTCTTCAGGGTCAGGGCCTGTTTCTGATTCACATCCTTAACGATCGTGAACTGATCGCCAACCGTGTTATCTTCTGCAATCCACTGCGCATCCAACCGGTTTTCGGCCACGTCGATCAGCATGGAACCACCCAACTGCGTGTTGGAATAGACCATGGCCGGGTGCGGATAGCCCGCTGCCTGTCCGCGGGCCGCGCCACCCGACCCATTCACGACGTAAACGATGCCCTGATTTTTGCGGATGATGGGGCAGGAATTGGGTGACCCATCGTACCGGCCGGTAGAGGTGTCAACGGCGTGGAGTGACTTCAAAAATGTACTGGCCTGGCCCAGATGGCCTTTCATTAAATACGATCGTTCGTAGACATGGCTGTGGCCGAACAGGGCCACGTCGACATTATAGCGTTCCAGAATGGGCAGTACGGCCTGCCGGATCTGGACCAGTTCGGTTTCCGTGTCGGAGTTGTGCGAACCTTTCGTGTACGGCGGATGGTGCCAGAACACAATGGTCCAGGCGAGTTTATTGGCCGCCAAGTCGCGTTTGAGCCACTGAATCTGCGCCCCGGTAGTGTCATAAAGCCGGGATTTACCCCCTTCGTTGCCGTACGAATCCAGCGCAATCAGGTGAACCGGGCCATAATCGGCGGAGTAGTAGGATTTGGTATTCGAGGCCGTACCGCCCGCTTCGGCCTGTTGCGGGGTGGTGGTCAGTTTATAGTACGGAATATCAAAAGCATTGCTATCGTCGTGGTAATCGTGGTTGCCGGGGGCGGGCCAGAACGGAATATTTTTCAGTTGCGCGGGGTAGTAATCGAACACCCACTTCTGGAATTCGTCGTCGTAGCCGTACGAATAGGCATTGTCGCCGAGCCAGACCCAGGCATCGGCGGGTTTGTTTTGGGTGGCCTTCACAAAAGCGTCCAGGGTGCCGCGCTGCCGGTCGGAGCCGGTGCCAAAGTCGCCTAATGCCCAGATGCGGACCGATTTGGTGCTGCCTGCGGGGGGGGCTGTGGTGAAAAACTGATCTGTAGCCGGACCCGCTACATCGCCCGCCGATGAGCCAACGGCGTAATAAAACCGGGTGGCGGCCGTAAGTCCTTTCAGCGTAATGCTGTGGTCGGTAACCGGGGTGGCATCGGTTGCGGTTTGGGTGAGTTGCCCGGCTGCGGTGCCGTAGCGTACCGTGCTGCCGGTTGCTGCGTCGGTGCGCCAGCGGAGGGTAATGCCCGTTGGCGTGACGGTTTGCAGGTAAGGCCCGCGTATGAGCTTGGCCGTTTGCGCCGTAGCGGGCAACCAAAGGCAGACGGAAACAAGAATGGAGAGGTAGCGTTTCATGCCGGAACGGGAGAGCGTTGGGCAAAGGTACACGGCAAATCACCCGGCGCAGTATGTATCTGGCATGAATTCAGCGATTTTGTCATGCTGACGGAGGAAGCATCTTAGGTACCGGTATCTAAGATGCTTCCCCCGTCAGCATGACAAAATTGCTCCTGCATTCGGATCGTAGTTACTGCGCTACTTCCACCAGTACCCGCAACAGAAATTCATCCATCTCGATCTCAACTGCGCTTCCATTCAGGTCATTCACAACGTTAAGACTTACGGCCTGTACTTCTTCGCAGATGTAGGGCTTGTTGGCTTCGATGGCGTTGGCCAGTTCGTCGCTGTTCCGTTCGAGGGTGATGCTGATTTTATCCGTCACCTCAAACTGTTGATCCTTGCGCAGGTTCTGTATCCGGTTCACAAAATCGCGGGCGATGCCTTCCTGCCGCAGTTCATCGGAAATCGTCACATCCAACGCAATGGTGATGCCGTTTTCACTGGCTACGATCCAACCCGGTACATCTTCAGTCAGAATTTCCACATCGGTCAGGGCAATTTCGCCGGTTGGTAAGGGAAACGCGCCGGTTGTTTCCAGAACCTTCAGGTCGTCGTCGCTCATGGCCGTGATGGCAGCGGCTACGTCCTTCATTTGCTTGCCAAACTTGGGGCCGAGTGCCTTGAAATTCGGCTTGACTTTCTTCTTCAGGATGCCCGATGTATCGTCGATGAACTCAATCGCTTTCACGTTTACTTCCGACTGAATGATCGGGGCAACGTGTTCGATTTGCCGCCGGATATCCGCATTCAATACCGGTACCAGCACCCGGCTCAACGGCTGACGTACCTTGATTTTATGGCCCTTCCGCAACGAGTGAACCAGCGAACTGATTTGCTGCGCCAGCGCCATCGACTGTTCCAAATCCGCGTCAATCCAGTTAGCCTCGACGGCTTGCCAGTTGGTGAAATGCACCGATTCGTACTGTAGTGGGGTATTTTTTGCCTTTGCCTCTTCGCGGATCGAATCCGTCATGTTGTGGTATAACCAGTCCGCATAGAATGGTGCGATGGGCGACATCAACTGCGCCACGGACAGCAAACAGTGTTGCAGGGTTTCGTAGGCCGCCCGCTTGTCGTCGGTGAGTTCCCCCGCCTGCGAGGCCGAAGCGTCGGACCGTCCCGTCCAGAAGCGACGACGTGAGAGCCGCACGTACCAGTTTGAGAGTTGATCGCTGACGAAATCCTGAATCAACCGTCCGGCTTTGGTGGGATTATAGGCCTCAAACTGTTCCGTCACTTCCCCGATGAGCGTATTCAGTTTCGACAGAATCCAGCGGTCCAGTTCGGTTAGCTGCTCGTAGGGCACCCGGTCAAACTCCGACACGGTGTAGTTGTCGAGGTTGGCGTAGAGCGCGAAGAAGTTATAGGTGTTCGACAGCGTCCCGAAGAAACGCCGTTGGACTTCGGCTACCCCGTCGATGTTGAATTTGAGGTTATCCCACGGCTCGGCGTTGGTAATCAAATACCAGCGCGTCGCATCTGGACCAAACTCGGCCATCGTTTTGAATGGGTTCACGGCGTTGCCCTTGCTCTTGGACATTTTCTCGCCGTTTTTATCCAGCACAAGGCCCGTCGACAGCACATTTTTGAACGCCACCGAGTCGAACAGCATCCCGGCGATGGCGTGGAGCGTGAAGAACCAACCCCGTGTCTGATCGACGCCTTCCGAAATGAAATCCGCCGGAAACGCCTGTGCAAACACGTCCTGATTCTCGAACGGATAATGCCATTGCGCGTACGGCATCGCCCCCGAATCGAACCAGACGTCGATCAAATCCGGCTCGCGGATCATCAGTTTACCCGTTGGCGAAACGAAATAAACGTCATCTACGTACGGACGGTGCAGGTCAAAATCACCGGATGCTATTTTGGCTAAATAGGCTTCGTTTTTAGTGCGTTGCTCAGCGGTAAGGATACCAGATAAAACGGCCTTCCCAACATAGTCTTTAAGTTCAGCAATAGAGCCGATGCAGACTTCTTCGTGGCGACCGCCAACGGCTGTTTCTGATCGCCAGATCGGTAAGGGTGTTCCCCAGAAACGGCTGCGGCTGAGGTTCCAGTCGACGAGGTTTTCGAGCCAGTTGCCGAAGCGGCCGGTGCCGGTGCTTTCGGGTTTCCAGTTGATGGTTTTGTTCAGTTCCGCCAGCCGGTCTTTCATCGCCGTCGTGCGGATAAACCAGCTATCGAGCGGATAGTACAGGATGGGCTTGTCCGTCCGCCAGCAGTGCGGGTACGGGTGTTCGTACTTCTCGACCCGAAACGCCTTGCCCTCTTCTTTCAGTTTGATGGCAATCAGCACGTCGGTAGGCCGGAAATCCGGGTCGGCACGTTCGTCGTCGGAGTAGTATTCTTCCTTGACGTACCGTCCGCCAAACTCCCCGATTTCGCTAACGAACCGGCCTTGTTTATCCACAATCGGTACATCTTTACCCGTTTCATCCTTGACCATGATGGCCGGAATGCCAGCCGCCTGCGCCACCCGAAAGTCGTCCGCGCCGAAGGTAGGTGAAGTGTGCACAATGCCCGTACCGTCTTCGGTCGTAACGAAATCACCGAGAATGACGCGGAAAGCCGAGCCATTCGGCTGAACGTAAGGCATCAACTGTTCGTACTCGACGCCTTCCAGTTCAGCCCCTTTAAACTCGCTGACAAGACTCCAGGGCAACAGTTTTTTGTCCGATGCCGCAAAGCCGTCGAAATCACCGTCTTTGCCTTTGTCGGAGAAATACTTACCCACCAAATCCTTCGCCAGTACGACCTGCACCGGTTCGTAGGTATAGGGGTTAAACGCCTTTACCAGCACGTAGGTGACGTTCGCGCCAACGGTCAGGGCTGAGTTGGCGGGCAGTGTCCAGGGTGTTGTGGTCCAGGCGAGGATGTATGTATTGGCTGGAAGAGACATTTTGTTGCCTCCCTTCACCTTAAACATCGCCACTACCGTCGTGTCGCGTACATCCTTGTAGGTGCCGGGCTGGTTCAGTTCGTGCGAACTCAGGCCCGTCCCCGCTTTGGGCGAATACGGCTGAATGGTGTAGCCTTTATAGAGTAAACCCTTGTCGTACAGCTTTTTGAGCAGCGACCACTCCGATTCGATGTAGTTATTTTCGTAGGTGACGTACGGGTTCTCCAGATCGACCCAATAGCCCATTTTCTGGGTCAGGTCGTTCCACTGATCCGTGAAGCGCATCACCGTCTCGCGGCATTTTTGGTTGTATTCCTCAATGCTGATCTTCTTGCCGATGTCGTCCTTAGTGATGCCGAGTTCTTTCTCGACCTGCAACTCGATGGGCAGGCCGTGCGTATCCCAGCCGCCTTTGCGTTTCACCTGAAAGCCCCGCAACGTTTTATAGCGGCAGAAAATATCCTTGATCGACCGGGCCAT
>JBBQLG010000131.1:0-17744 GCA_038327655.1 Cytophagales bacterium | reverse complement strand
GGTGTTTGAGACGTTAGAAGCGGCTCAGGATTGTGTGGAAGCGGTGCTGGAGACGTACTTTGAACAGCCGCAAAAAGTGTGTCAGTTAGCTGCTTATCCTTACATTGTCGATACGTCATCACCAGTTTAATTTAGTATAAGTTAGTGAAGCCCCTTCAGGGGTTGGGGCAAACGTTCATCCTATGAAACGCAGAGATACACTTAAAGCCCTGACCTTAAGCTCGTTTGGCCTGGCGGTTGGTCCGGTCGAAGCCGCCGTACCGGAGCGGTTGGAGCCGAAACCCGCCCTGAAAATTCCCGGCGGGCGGCAGAAATTTGAAGCCGAACGCGATGCCGCCCTGAACGCGGAGAAGTTCTTTACCCCGGCCGAACTACAAACGGTAACGGTGCTGAGCGACATTATCATCCCGGCCGATGCAAGGTCGGGGAGTGCGTCGCAGGCGGGTGTGCCGGCCTTCATCGAGTTTATGATGAAAGACCAGCCCCGCAACCAGACGCCCATGCGCGGAGGCCTGCGCTGGCTCGACAATAAATGCGTCAGCCGCTACGGCAAGCCCTTCGCGCAGTGCACGAAAGCGCAACAGATCGAGATCGTGGAGCAGATTGCTTACCCTGGCAAGGCGACTCCCGACATGACGCAGGGCGTGGCGTTTTTCAGCACGATGCGAAATTTTGTGGTAACGGGCTTTTACACCAGCAAGATGGGTATTGCCGATATTGGGTACGTGGGCAACGTACCCAACAACTGGGAAGGGGTGCCGCCCGACGTGCTGGCGCAGTACGGTCTGAGTTACGACTGAAAAAGATAGCGAACTCCACTCTACCAGACAATTGCCTGTTAGTATTGATAATGAGCAAGTTAGCTCATCTTTCATCGGTGAGTTCCGTACAAGTCACCATAAAAGTCTACAGCTAATGGCTGGCTATCCAGTCACTCTTCAGGGTGCCCGGCATAAACTGTAGATGGTAATACTGTAGTCCGCCTGCGAGTAATTGTACAGCATGGACCGGGGCTGAACAAATAAGGAGTTCCCGGTCCAGCTTCGACTCGTCGGCAAACAAGGTCCACACCCCCGCCAATCATGTCGGAGCAAGTATAGGTGTAGCCCATCAGCCCCTGCAAAACGATGCTGAAAGTCAGATGCGACCAATTACCCGGGAGTGGTTTTTGTCGCACAGTTACTACAGAAGGTACCTACCCCCATCTTAAACGAATACCAGACTTCGTTCAAATCGTAGTGCAGCCCCAGCTGCCCGGAGAGTTTCGTGTGACTATTTGGCGTGGCCAGGCTTAAGGATACCATATTATCTTCGTACTACTTGCCATCACCTGCGTCGGATTTGAAGCCGTCAATACTGTGATCGGCAACGAGGTGGTTCAGGCGTCGGGATTGGTCAGTTCGAGTAGGAGACTGTAGCCATTTCACCCGCGAATAATGGCTACAGTCTCCTGCGTCGGTTTCAACTAATCGCTGGGTTACTGCTGATTACTTAGCGGCAACCCTTTTTTGGCCAGATATCGGAAGTTTTCGGAGTTGGCACTAATAAACGGGCTAACCCGGAGCATAACCTTGAAACCCATTTGGTACAGGTTGATTATCATGCCAATGAGTTCATTGAAAGATAGATAGGCTAAAAACCAATTGATTCATTATCATTGACACTCTTTGCTTTTCATTGGTCATCAAACAATACATGAAAAAATTACCTATTACCCATTGCCGCCTGTTGGCTCGTTGGTCTGAGCAACCTGATCGCTCCGGGACTTATGGCTAAGCCCGCCGGTACGCCGGTGCCGTTCAACGACCTAAGCGCGAAGGCACCCACCTACGACGAGGTAAAGGGTCTATTGTCCCGCCATACCTGCTTTGCCTGCCATCAGTCCAACAAACGGCAGGTGGGTCCGGCTTTACGCGGAGGTGGCCAAACGCCAATACACCAACGATCAGATTATTGAGTTAATTTGTAACCCAAAACCGCAAAACTGACCCGATCACGCAGTTTAGCTGCTACCCATGCCGCAGGTACCCCGCGCCAACGCGCTGAAGATTGCCGCCTGGATCAACTCGCTTAGTGTAGATAAACCAGCCGAGGTTATCGGTGCCGCCAGGCAGTAATGGCGCGAGGTGGTATCAGAGCAACGACCTGAGTACTGGTAATGAGCCATTATCGTCAATACCGGTTGACGAATCGGCAAGCCGGAATAACTTCGACACGTGTAATCGGGCATAACCAATGCTGTTTCTATGAAAAAAAAATCCTTGCCCCTGACTTTACTGCTTGTGCTGACGGTGGTGTCGGCGCAGGCTCAGACGCTGCGCCCACCGGCTTATCCGCTCGTGACCCACGATCCGTATTTCAGCGTCTGGAGCACCACCGATAAACTCACCGACTCGCCCACCCGCCACTGGACCGGTAAGCCGCAATCACTGGAAGGCATCATTCGGGTCGATGGGCAGTCGTATCAGTTCCTGGGAGCCGTACCGACCACCTACGACCCCATCCTGCCCACCGGCGAAAACGGGGCCTACACCGCTCAATACACGCTGACCAAACCTGAAGCAGGATGGGAACAGTCCGGGTATACTGCGTCGAATTGGAAAACAGCTCCCGGCCCGTTCGGTGATACTCCCGAAGCCCGTACCCCCTGGCGCAATGTGCAGACGGATAAAGACGGCATCTATATCCGGCGCGAGTTTACCTACGACGGCAAAGCTGACCCCGCCAAATTACTGCTCTCGCTCAACCACGACGATGCCGTAGACATTTACCTCAACGGCACAAAAATCCTGAGTAAACCCGATTACATCAGTGAATACCTGTACCTGCCCCTGTCGGCGGAGGGCCAAAAGGCATTACGCCCCGGAAAAAATGTGCTGGCCGTGCATTGCGTGAGTCCCCGGGGCGGCTCATTTATCGACGTGGGTATTGTTAGTCTGGTGGCTCCGTTGGGAACTGTTACCACGGCGACGCAGACGGGCGTGACCGTGGCGGCCACCCAGACCGAGTACACGTTTACGGCCGGACCGGTGGCGTTGCGCCTTAATTTCCTATCGCCCCTGTTGCTGGACGAACTCGAAGTAGCCGCCCGCCCCGTGACCTACGTGACCTTTGATGTGCGTTCGCGCGATGGTAAATCACACCTGGTACAGGTCTATTTCGGCGAATCCGCGACGATAGCGACCAACACCCCCGGTCAAGAGGTGGTAGCTCATGCGGGCAACACAACGGGGCTGCGCTGGCTGACCGTGGGGACAAAAGAACAACCCATTTTGCGAAAAAAAGGCGACAACATCCGCATCGACTGGGGGTATGCCTATCTGGCCGTGCCTGAAACCGGGGCACAACTCACTGCGGGAACATTGACTGCACTCCGCACCGGCTTTCTGAAACAGGGAACCCTGACCACCGTTCCGTCGACCACTGGTATAGCCCAGGACTACGGCCTGGCGGTTAGTTTACCAATGGGTTCAGTGGGTACCACACCGGTGCAAAAACACCTGATGCTGGCCTACGACGATTTGTATTCGGTGCAATACTTCGGTAAGAACCTGCGGGCCTGGTGGCGTCGCGACGAAAAAATGACCATGCCCGCGCTACTACAGACCGCTGAAAAAGATTACACCCGACTCAGGCAAAAAAGCACGGCTTTTGACGCTAACCTCCGGGCGGACGCTCATAAAGCCGGTGGTAGGGAATACGCTGATTTGTGCGTACTGGCCTACCGACAGGCTATTGCCGCCCACAAAATTGTGGCCGGGCCACGCAAGGCCGGGACGACCGGGGAAGTCCTGTTTTTTTCCAAAGAAAATTTCTCCAATGGCTCCATCGGTACCGTAGACATAACCTACCCCTCGGCCCCACTTTTTCTGCTGTATAACAACGAGTTAGCAAAGGGATTGCTGCGGTTTATCTTCGACTACAGCGAGTCGGGGCAGTGGACTAAAGATTTTCCGGCGCATGATATCGGTACCTATCCACTGGCCAATGGGCAGACCTACGGCGAAGATATGCCGGTGGAGGAAGCGGGTAACATGATGATCTTGACGGCGGCAGCGGTGCAGGTAGATGGTAAACCTGACTTCGCCAAACAGCACTGGCCAACGCTCACCGAGTGGGTAGGTTTCCTCAAACGCGATGGTTTTGACCCCGCCAATCAGCTTTGCACCGATGATTTTGCCGGTCACCTCGCCCGTAACGCCAACCTGTCGGCGAAAGCCATTATGGGCATTGCCTGCTACGGCAAGATGGCCGCAATGATGGGCGACCGGAAAACGGCCGATGAACACCTGACGCTGGCCCGCGTCATGGCCAGAAAATGGATGACGATGGATAAAGAAGGGGACCATTACGCCCTTACGTTCGATAAAGCACCGGGTAGCTGGAGTCAGAAATACAACATCGTCTGGGATAAATTATTAGGCCTAGACATCTTCCCGAAGGAAGTCGCCAAAAAGGAAATTAACTTCTACCTGAAAAACCAGCAGCCGTATGGACTGCCGTTGGACAGTCGTAAAACGTACACTAAATCGGACTGGATCGTTTGGACAGCGACGATGGCCGATTCGGATACCGATTTCCGGGCGTTCATTTCACCCGTCTGGAAATATGTGAACGAAACACCGTCGCGGGTTCCGCTGTCCGACTGGCACGAAACACTCAACGCCAGACAGGTTGGCTTTCAGGCGCGGTCGGTGGTAGGCGGCTATTATATCAAGATGTTGGAAGGTCGGCTCGGCCCGAAAGCCAAACAAGTCGGCCGGTAAACCTGACCCAAACGTTATGAAAAGTTTGTTGTTTATCCTGCCGCTGAGTCTGCTGACCGGCGGGCACACTCCTCCGCTACCCCGGACCGCCACCATCGTTGACCGCCCGGCCACCACGAGCCGCAACGCCCATTACGTCAGCAATCAGGCCCCGCTCCAACCGGAATATTTCGTTAAACTGCCCATCGGTACCATCAGGCCCGGCGGCTGGCTGCGCGAAATCCTCAACCGGCAAGCCAACGGACTGGCCGGGCACCTGGGGGAAATCAGCATCTGGCTGACCAAGAAAAACAACGCCTGGCTCAACAAAGACGGGAAAGGGGACTACGGCTGGGAGGAATTGCCCTACTGGCTGAAGGGCTACGGCGACATGGCCTACGTGCTGAACCGGCCCGACATGCTAACCGAAACGAAGGTCTGGCTCGATGGTACGATCAACAGCCAGCGCACCAATGGCGACTTCGGGCCGGTGGTGATTCGCAGGGAAAAACGCGACCTCTGGGCGCAGATGCTCATGCTCTGGTGCCTGCAATCGAACTACGAACACCATCCTGACCCGCGCATCCTGACCCTGATGACCCGTTATTTTACCTGGCAAAACCAGTTGGCCGACGACCAGTTTCTGGAGGACTACTGGGAAAACAGTCGCGGGGGCGACAACCTGTTCAGTGTGTACTGGCTCTATAACCGCAATAAAGACCCGTTTCTGCTCGATCTGGCCACCAAGATTCACCGAAATACGGCCAACTGGCGGCAACCCGATAACCTGCCCAACTGGCACAACGTTAACATCGCCCAGTGCTTCCGCGAACCGGCTACGTACTTCCTCCAAAGTGGCGACCCCGCCGATCTGAAAGCCACCTACCGCGATTACGAACTGGTGCGGCAAAAATACGGGCAGGTGCCGGGCGGCATGTGGGGGGGCGACGAAAACAGCCGTGAGGGCTACACCGACCCCCGGCAGGCGGTCGAAACCTGCGGCATGGTGGAGCAGATGGCCTCCGACGAGTTGCTGATGCGCTTCACCGGCGACCCGTCCTGGGCCGAAAACTGCGAAGACGTGGCGTTCAACACGTTACCGGCCGCGTTCATGCCCGATTACCGGTCGCTGCGGTATTTGACGGCCCCGAACATGGTGGTCAGCGATGCCAGAAATCACAGTCCCGGCCTCCAAAACGAAGGGCCGTTTCTGATGATGAATCCGTTCAGCAGCCGTTGCTGCCAGCATAATCACTCCAACGGCTGGGTGTATTACGCGGAAAACCTGTGGATGGCCACCCCCGACAATGGGCTGGCGGCTGTGCTTTACAACACGTCGACGGTGACAGCAAAAGTAGCTCAGGGCCAGACGGTGACGCTTACGCAGGAAACCGGTTATCCGTTTGATGAACAGGTTCGGCTGACGGTAAAAACGGCCGAACCCGTCCGGTTTCCGCTCTACCTGCGCATGCCGTCCTGGTGCAAAGCCCCCACCGTGCGCATCAACGGGCAAGCGGTAAAAATGAACGGGATCGGCGGGCAGTACGTGGTGCTGACCGATACCTGGAAAACCGGCGACAAAATCACGCTTGATCTGCCGATGACACTGGCGGTGCGGACCTGGGACCAGAACAAAAACAGCGTCAGCGTGAACTACGGCCCGCTGACGTATTCGCTGAAAATCAAGGAAGACTACCGGCGGGAAGACAGCAAAAAGACGGCCATCGGCGACTCCAAATGGCAGCCCGACGCCGACCCGGCGCAATGGCCCTCGTACGAGATCTACCCCAAATCGGCCTGGAACTACGGGCTGGTTCTCAACGAACCCAACCCGGCAGCGTCGTTTACGGTGGTGCGGAAGCCGGGATCCATTTCCACGTTTCCCTTCATTGCTGATGCCTCGCCGATCACCCTGACGGCCAAAGCGCGTAAAATTCCCGGCTGGACGGTCGACCAGTATGGGCTTTGTGCCGTGCTGCCGCAAAGTCCGGTGGCCTCGGCTGAACCCGTTGAAACGGTAACGCTGGTGCCGATGGGTACGGCGCGGCTGCGGATTTCGGCGTTTCCGGTGATAACCTATTAATGCAACAACCGACCATGAGAAAATTAGTCCTACTGCTGGCACTACTGACGTTGGCCTTTACTGGCTACGCGCAATCAACGAGTAACACAACCGACCCCGTTGAATTGGTGAACACGCTGATGGGGTCCGACTCCAAGCCGAGTTTATCCAATGGCAATACGTATCCGGCTGTCGCACTTCCCTGGGGCATGAACTTCTGGATGCCCCAAACCGGTAAAATGGGCAGTGGCTGGGCGTACATGTACACGGCCGACAAAATTCGCGGCTTTAAGCAGACGCACCAGCCCTCGCCCTGGATGAATGACTATGGGCAGTTTGCGCTCATGCCGGTGACGGGTAAACTGCGCATCGACGAGGATGAACGCGCCAGTTGGTACTCCCACAAAGCCGAAATCGCCAAACCGTATTATTACCGCGTTTATTTAGCCGACCACGACGTGACGACCGAGATTGCGCCGACGGAGCGGGCGGCCAGTTTCCGGTTTACGTTCCCCAAAACGGATAGTTCCTATGTCGTTGTTGATGCGTTCGACAAAGGATCTTACGTGAAAATCCTGCCGAAAGAACGCAAGATCATCGGCTACACGACCCGCAATAGCGGTGGGGTACCGGAAAACTTCAAGAACTACTTCGTTATCTATTTCGATCAGCCGTTTGCCGATGCGCAGGCCTGGCACGGCAAAACCCTGGCGAAGGATACCATCGAAATCCAGTCAGCTCATGCCGGGGCGGTGGTGCGCTTTAAAACCACTAAAGGCGAAGCCGTAAATGCCCGGGTAGCGTCGTCATTTATCAGCTACGAACAGGCCGAACTAAACCTCAACGAGATTGGTAACGACGACTTTAACGCGGTCAAAGACAAGGCGAAAGCGGCCTGGAACAGGGAATTAGGCCGGATACGGGTTGAGGGCGGTTCTTCGGCGCAGATGCAGACTTTTTATTCCTGTCTGTACCGGTCGCTGCTGTTTCCCCGCAAGTTTTTTGAGTTCGATGCCGGTAAAAAAGTGGTGCATTATAGCCCGTACAACGGTCAGGTATTACCCGGCTATATGTTTACCGACACCGGTTTCTGGGATACCTTCCGGGCGATGTTTCCCTTCCTGAACCTGATGTACCCCTCGCTAAACGCGCAAATGCAGGAAGGCTTAGCCAATGCTTACAAAGAAGGCGGCTGGCTACCGGAATGGGCCAGTCCGGGTTTGCGCAACGTGATGGTCGGCTCTAATTCAGCTTCTGTCATTGCCGATGCCTACTTAAAAGGTGGCCGGAACTACGACATCAACACCTTGTACGAAGCCATTCTGAAAAACTCGGAGAACGAAGGGCCGATGGATGCCGTCGGTCGGCGGGGCGTGAAATTCTATAACGAACTGGGCTACGTACCCTACAACGTGGGCGTGAACGAAAACGCGGCCCGAACGCTGGAATACGCCTACGACGACTTCGCCATTTACCAGTTGGCCAAAGCCCTAAAGCGTCCGCAGGCCGAGATCGACCGCTTTGCCAAACGCTGCCAGAACTACCGCAACCTGTTCGACAAACAGAGCGGGCTAATGCGCGGGAAAAACAAAAACGGGACCTTCCAGACGCCGTTTAACCCCTTCAAATGGGGCGATGCCTTTACCGAGGGCAATAGCTGGCATTATACCTGGTCGGTTTTCCACGACGTGCAGGGCTTAGTCGATCTGATGGGTGGGCGGGAGAAGTTCGTGGCTAAATTGGATTCGGTGTTTACCATGCCGCCGAGTTACGACGAGAGCTATTACAAGAGTGTGATCCACGAAATCCGGGAAATGCAGATTGCCAACATGGGCCAGTACGCCCACGGTAACCAGCCGATTCAGCACATGATTTACCTCTACAACTTTGCCGGGGAGCCCTGGAAAGCACAATACTGGCTCCGGGAAGTGATGAACCGGATGTACCTGCCCACGCCCGACGGCTACTGCGGGGACGAAGACAACGGCCAAACCTCAGCCTGGTACGTGTTTACGGCCATGGGTTTCTATCCGGTTTGTCCAGCTACGGATCAGTACGTCGTGGGCGCACCTCTGTTTAAAAAAGTAACGGCGACGCTGGAAAACGGCAACCAGATCGTTATCAATGCCGCCAACAACAGCGATCAAAACCGATACATTGACAGGCTAAAATTAAACGGCAAAGCGTACGACAAAAACTGGCTTAGCCACCGGGAATTACAACAGGGCGCCATGCTCGATTTCGATATGTTGTCTAAACCCAACAAACAGCGGGGCACTAAACCAGCCGATTTCCCGTACTCGTTTTCGACCGAGAAGTCGAACTAAGGGGATTTTGTCATCTTGGCGAAGGAATGACCCTGGCGATTTAATGGCTAAGATCCTTCCTTCATCAGAATGACAAAATCCATCAGGATGATGAAAATTCGTCAGTGTCAGACTCGAAAAGTAAGCGCTTAAACACCGGAAATCGGTTATTTTACCCCTTTAACCTTCACCTGACTTCTTAGCCCATAGTCCCACCTGGCCCGGCCTCACCCAACTATGACAAAGTGTATCCCGATTATTCTGTTGCTATTCAGTTGCATCAATGCCATTGCTCAACGAAACGTTGCCCAGAAAAGCGTTGCCCGGCAAAACCTTGTGCCGTATGTTCATCCGCTGATTGGCACCGCAAAGATGGGCCATACCTGTCCGGGGGCCACGGTGCCGTTCGGGTCCGTGCAGTTGAGTCCCGACACCGATACGCTGGCCTACGAACTCAATGGCAAATACAACGGTGAGGTTTACAAATACTGCGCGGGCTACAAGTATGAGGATAAAACGATTGTTGGTTTCAGCCACACGCATTTCAGCGGCACGGGCCATTCCGACCTGGGCGATTTCCTGATTATGCCCACGCAGGGAACGTTGCAGCTTAATCCGGGCGTGGCGGCCAACCCCCTGAGCGGCTACCGCTCCGCTTTTTCCCACGCCAGTGAAGTGGCCGAAGCCGGTTATTACAAAGTCAGACTCGACGACCACGCCATTACCGCCGAACTGACGGCATCGAACCGAGTGGGGTTTCATCAGTACACGTTTCCCGAATCCAATCAGTCGCACATCATTCTGGACCTGGCCGCTGGCATCTACAACTACGACGATAAAGTGGTCTGGACCTTCGTGCGGGTCATCAATGATTCGCTGGTGACGGGTTACCGGCAAACCAACGGCTGGGGCCGCACCCGAACGGTGTATTTTGCCCTGTCATTCTCCAAACCGTTCAAAGGCTATGGACAAACCAACCTCGACAAACGGCAGGTATACCGGGGTTTCTGGGGTAAGTTCGACCAGACCCGCAACTTTCCCGATATCGCGGGCAAACGCATTCGGATGTATTTCGACTTCGACACAAGGGCCGGTGAACAAGTGAAACTGAAAATGGCCCTGTCGCCGGTCAGCCAGGAAAACGCGCTCGCTAACATGCGGGCCGAAACGCCCGACTGGAACTTCGAGCGGGTAAAAACAGCGGCTCAAACCGCCTGGAACGACGAATTGAACAAAATTCAGATTGAGGCCTCCGAACCGGACAAGGTAAACTTCTACACGGCAATGTACCACTCGTTCATCAACCCGACGACCTACACGGACGTGAACGGACAGTACAAAGGGCTGGATCAGAGCGTCCACCAGGCCGACGGATTTACGAATTATACCACGTTTTCGCTGTGGGATACTTACCGGGCGCAACATCCGTTTTTTACGCTGATGCAGCCCACCCGTACCCACGACATGGTGGCATCCATGCTGGCCCATTACGACCAGAGTACGCTGAAAATGCTACCCATCTGGTCGCATTACGCCAACGACAACTGGTGCATGAGCGGCTACCACAGCGTGTCGGTGCTGGCCGATGCCATCATCAAGGGTGTTTACAGGGGCGACCCCAACAAAGCACTCGACGCCTGCATGGCCACCGCTACGCACCGGAGCTACGAAGGCATCGGCGCGTACATGGACCGGGGCTACATACCAGCAACGGCCAACCGCACCTCGGTCTCCAATACCCTGGAATATGCTTACGACGACTGGTGCATCGCGCAATTGGCCCGCCACCTGAACCGGGCCGACGTGTACGAAACATACCGGAAACGCTCCGAAAACTGGCGTAACGTCTTCGACCCATCCATTGGGTTTATGCGCCCGCGTCTGGCCGACGGCTCCTTTAAACCCGAATTTGACGTGTATAGTACCGACGGGCAGGGATTTATTGAAGGCAACGCCTGGAACTTCAGCTTCTTTGTGCCCCACAATCCGGCGGGATTAATAGAAAAGATGGGAGGCCCTGAAAAATTCAGCACCCGGCTCGATACGCTCTTTGCGATGAACCTGCCGGATAAGTTTTTCGCCGAAACGGAGGACATCACCCGCGAGGGGATCATCGGCGGCTACATTCACGGTAATGAACCGGCGCACCACATCGCGTATCTCTACAACTGGGCCGGTCAGTCGTGGAAAACACAGGAGCGCGTCCGGCTTATTCTCCGAATGCAGTACAAACCCACCCCCGACGGGTTGGGCGGCAACGACGATTGCGGGCAGATGAGTGCCTGGTACCTGTTTTCGGCCATGGGCTTCTACCCCGTCGCGCCCGGTTCGCCCGACTATTCGCTGGGTAGCCCGCTGGTCAACAGTGCCCGGCTGACGCTGGAAAACGGCCGGACATTCACGGTCGAAACCGTTAATCAGGGCGCTAAAAACGTGTACGTCGACAAGGTACTGCTGAACGGTACAGTACTGATTAAGCCGGTCGTTACCCACGCGGATATTCTGAAAGGCGGTACCCTGACCTTCTACATGGTCGCCAAACCAACGAAGAAATAAAGCGGGAATACTGTTTCTTAAACCAAATTCCGATGAATCGCCGACTATTCCTTCAAAACACGGCCCTGCTTACGGCTACCGTTGCTACCCGACCATCACTTTCCTTTTCGGTCCCGGATTTTCCGGTTGTACGTGTTCCGGTGGGAGAACGGAAATTTACCAGTGAGGCCGTCGAAGCAGCCATTCGGGCCGTGAAAGCCCAGGCTGGTAATAAAGAACTGGGGTGGCTATTCGAGAACTGTTTCCCCAACACCCTCGACACGACGGTGGACTTTGAATTGGTCAACGGCCAACCCGATACGTACGTCATTACCGGCGACATCGACGCCATGTGGCTGCGCGACTCAACCGCGCAGGTCTGGCCGTACCTGCCCCTGATGAAACAGGATGAGCCGCTCCGGCAGCTTATCGCGGGCGTTATCCGGCGGCAGGCGCAGTGCATCAACCTGGACCCGTACGCCAACGCTTTTTACAAAGATGCGACCAAAGTAGGGGAGTGGAAAGACGATCAGACGGCCATGAAACCCGGTTTGCACGAGCGTAAATGGGAAATCGACAGTCTTTGCTACCCCATCCGGCTGGCGTATCATTACCATAAAATGACCGGCGATACGAAGCCGTTCGGCGCTGAATGGCAACGAGCGATGCAATTGGTGGTCAGTACGTTTCGGGAGCAGCAACGGAAAACGGGCAAGGGGCCCTACAAGTTTGAGCGACGGACAAGCTGGGCCACGGACGGGGTGCCGATGGGCGGTTACGGCTATCCGGCCCGACCCAACGGCCTTATCTGCTCCATGTTTCGGCCCAGCGACGACGCCACGGTTTTCCCCTATCTGGTACCGGCCAACTTCTTCGCGGTGGTATCGCTTCGCCAGTTAGCCCAGTTGTGGGCTGCACTGAAACTTTCAGGCACGGTCGGGACAGACGCGCTGGCCCTGGGTATGGAAGTCGAAACGGCCCTGAAGCACTATGCCATCGTTACGCATCCGAAATTCGGGAAGGTCTACGCCTACGAGATCAACGGGTTTGGCAGCTACAACCTCATGGACGACGCGAATGTGCCGAGCCTGCTGGCAATGCCCTACCTCGGCGCAGTTAACCCAACCGATCCTATTTACCAGACTACCCGTCGGCTGTTGCTGAGTCCCGAAAATCCGTTTTTCTTCCGGGGAAAAGCGGGCGAGGGCATTGGCGGACCTCACATTGGGCTGGACATGATCTGGCCGATCAGCCTTGTTGTCCGAGGTCTGACCAGTTCGGACCCCGCAGAGATTAAACAGTGTCTGACGACGCTTCGTCAGACCCACGGCAACACTGGTTTCATGCACGAATCCTTTCACAAGGACGACCCGACTAAGTTTACCCGGAAGTGGTTCGCCTGGGCCAACACGATCTTCGGCGAGCTGGTATTAAAAACCTTCAACGAGCGGAAAGAACTGCTGAGCTGATAAAGAGACTGTTTAAACTTTTTGAAAACAAAGTGAGAACGGGTGATTTTAGGCCTTCTTCTTGCAACGGGGCGGATTTACACGACAGATAACTGATGTATTAGTTGATGCCTGTTTATCAGGAAGTTAGGCAAGAGCTATTCGTTAGGAAATCCTTCTTGATATTTTTTCTTCACCCCCTCAGTTGAGCGGAATCGGCATTTTGGGCCGTATTTTCTATATACCCTTTTTGATAGGGGTCTGATTATCAGTAACAATTAATCTTACCTAAGACTTTAGTTGATTAACGTGTAAAACCGCCCCGTTGGAAGAAGAAGGCCATAAACGCAGGTTTAAACTATATAAACTGGCTTACAGTCAGTACCATTCACGCCCCCCCTCGCGTCAGTTGTGGTCGCTTTTTCGATCAAAAAGGCTGCCAGACTGCATTCGTTTTTATATTACCTTGTGTGGTACTTATCATACAAGTGATTAATCCAGCACAGTGATTTCTGACCCTTGAAAGTGTAAACGGGCAATTTTGTAAATTTGCCGTATGCGCATTAATCTCAATGATCCTGACGCCCTATTTATCCCGCTGGTTTCAGACTATGGCTTCAAAGTCGTCTTTGGCAACGAGCGAAATTCACTGTTCCTTCGCCGGGCTTTACAGGCGCTCATCGGGTCAGCTGTGCCCATCAAAGAAGTAAGCTTCGACAAGAATACCTTCGATGCCGTGGTTAAAGATAGCCGAGGGGGCATCTATGATCTGGCCTGTGTCGATGAGAGCGGTACCCATTTCATCGTTGAGATGCAGGTCTCAGATGCCCCTTACTTCTTTCAGCGCATGAAATTTTATGCCTTTCACAAGTTCAACTCGTTGGTCCAGAGAGGCAACTTCGACTACAACCGCTTGGATCGAATTTATTGCATTGGTATCTTGGCGAATAACATCTTTCCTGGATCGGCTTATCACACGGTCGGAGCGATTCGCAATCAAGCCGGGGAACTCCTCGATGAGCAGATTACTTATGTGACGGTAGAGTTGGACAAGTTCCGGCTACTGGCCGAGGAGGTTCAGACTGATCTGGAAAAACTGGTGTACACGATGAAGACCATCCATACTACGACTCAAAATACCCAGTTTCCTCTGTTTTGGAATGAGGAATGGCTACAGATTGCTATTGACGAATTAGATAAGCGCAAGTTGACACCGGACGAGCGGTTTGCCTATGAACGCACATTAGCCATCAATGCCGAAGCGATTCGAGTGGTCAATGTTCAGATTCAGGAAGCTAAAATGGAGGCCAGAGGCGAAGGGCAACTGGAAGCAAAAAAAGAGGCTGCTCTTAAAATGTTACAAGGCGGAAAGTTGTCTATTTCTGAGATTGCAGAGTATACGGATTTTCCTATCGAGGAAATTGAAAATTTATTGCCAAGGCTTCGGTCAATGAATTAGTCGTTTATCGAACCTTCCTCAAACTATGAAGAAGCCCCACCTCATAACAAGGTGGGGCTTTCACTTACTGGTCTATCACGAAAATGTGCTGAAAAAATAATAGCTTTCGTCCGCACAGTTCCTTGGGCGGGTTGACACCGGATCAAGTGGGAACAGAAGGGAAGAAAAAAACAAATGAACGTCCGATCCTGAATCTCTGAGTGGTCCAGGAAATGGGTACGTGCATCTCCCTGAAATAGCTTGACACTAATCGTGTAAAGTTATGGCAGTAAGCAGTTTTATTGATCTCAAGCAAAAGTACAAAACCGGCGCTTTTCGTTGGCAAGTAATCGAATTGTACCGATTAGGACTGGTCAGTGAAGCCCAGATCTTGACTGAACTCAAAACGTCACGAACTTCGCTGCGCGTCTGGAATCGGGCCTATCAACGCTACCGGCTCCGCCGTTACTATCCTAACCCTAAACGCCGTTGGCCCATGAAAACGGAGGCTGATGAAATTGCCCGGCTCAAACACCAGCTGGCCCAAGTAGAAAAGCTACTCCAGGTTGAAAAGCTTAAGCGCGAAGCCGCCGAGACGATGATCACTATCGCCGAGAAAGACGGGGCCGCCCGCGCGGTTCAATATTCCAATCCGAAAAAAGTCTGGTCCCAAACGGTAGATGAACTCAATTGCCACCACCCTTTGGTGAGCGTACAGACTCTCTGCGGACTGTTTGGGAAAAGCCGACAGGCTTGGTATGAATCGCAGAAACAGAATGAAAAAGAGGACTTTCAGGCTATGATGTTGCTTTCTGAAGTCAGACGGCGACGAATGGACTTGCCTTCAATCGGTGTCGATGTGCTACACTATCAACTTACTGACTTCAAAGCAAGGTATGACATTAAAATTGGGCGTGACAAGCTATCTAACTTACTAAGGGATAATGGATTACTAATTAAGCGGAAGAAGCGTCAAGTGAAGACTACCTAGTCTCATCACCGCTTTTATAAACATCCAAATCTGACTGTAGGTAAGAAAATTTTAGCACCAAACCAGTTGTGGGTTAGCGATATCACGGCACAGGCCGCCCTGCTATATTCTAATTGCCCGTGGCTTTGTTTACCTGAGTCTGATCACCGACGCTTACTCCCGCAAAATTGTGGGTTGGGCCGTCGATGATTGGGAGCTTGTGGTCCATTAAGTGCCTTAAAAATGGCCTTAAAAGCCAATAAAAGCCGGTTAGGAAACGGACTCATTCATCATTCAGACCGGGCCGGGCGGCCGGTGCCGCGTTCAATACTGCTGTAACGAGTACATTTCGTTGCTCAAAGATCATAAAATTGTGATCAGTATGACTGAGCAAGGTGATCCTTATGAAAATGCGCTCGCGGAACGGATGAACCGAACCATTAAAGAGGAGATGTTACTTAACCGGGGCTTTGCTGATTACAGTGCCGCTAAGACTGAAGTTGAGCGGGCTATAGTAAATTATAATACCTTGCGTCCGCACGGCAGTTGTAACTATTATACGCCCGATCAAGCCCACCGAATGGAAGGTGAATTAGCCAAAAGGTGGCGGGTGTCGAAACGGCGACAAGCCGAAAAAGTACAACGTATCTGACCCGTATCTGTTAGCCAGAGTGAATCGTAAATCTGTCAAGCTATTTCAGGGATATACAGTTCAAAATTCTAAATCCGTCATTGATGAATCCTGCCATGAATCAAGCTATTTGCTATGTCGAGTTTCCAGCACATGACTTGGTAGCCACCAAAGAATTCTATCAAAAAGCCTTCGGCTGGTCTTTTGAAGACTACGGACCCGACTATACCAGTTTCGTTGATGGACGCATTGCGGGTGGCTTCTTTAAAGTGGATGGGCTAACTGCTTCTCAACCCTTAGTGGTGATCTGGGCCGATGATTTAGAAAGTAGCTTGGAGACGGTTGAGCGAGCAGGCGGTAGGATTGCCAAACCAATCTTCTCTTATCCTGGTGGCCGACGTTTTCATTTTACTGACCCTACAGGCAATGAATTAGCCGTTTGCTCACAATGAGTTTTTGTGTATTGCCAAGAAAGCAGGCACTGCTTCTGGGGCACAGACTATCATATATCCACTTATACAACAGATTTAAACTTTACCCCGCTTAGCACCATAAACATATGTACGAAAACAAAATTGCTGTTATCATCCGGGATGAATTACCAGTTTGGCAGAAACTAAATATAGTCGCCTTTTTAGCTAGTTCAGTTGCAATTAAGTTTCCTGAAACTCATGGGCAAGCATTCATAAATGCCTCCCAGTCGATTTATTTGCCTTTTATCAAACACCCTATTTTAATTTATAAAGCCGATGATGAATTACAAATAAAACGTGCTTTTAATCGGGCAAAAGAACGAGAACTGGCTATTGGTGTTTACACTAGATCTCTATTTTCAACTAAAAACGAAGAGGGTAATCTACTTGAAATTGCTAAGTTTACCGATGAAGATCAGGATTTAGTGGGTTTGATCATATACGGTGAAAATAAAAAAGTAGATAAGGCATTAAAGGATCTAAAGTTTCATCCTTAGTTCTAACACATATATTGATTATTTAAAATTGCCGTTTGTACTTTCCACATACAATGACTTTGATACTTGTTTCTTTGTTTCCCCTTTTATTTCCTTTACATAATTCATAGTTATGCAACACACCTGTAAAAAATGCAGATAACACGTTGAAGTACTACCGGTGCTTCTTTGTACTTTACTAATATCGATACCCCTTGAGTAGCTTCCTACATATATGAATACAAAGCTCCTGATGACATTGAGTGCTTTTGCAATGGGTCTTGCGGGAGTGTTGCTGTCGTTTTTCCCGCAAGAAATAGCGGCCTACGGGGACTTATTGGGAACCCCCACTGTACTCCTTCAGCTCTTAGGAGCGCTCTATTTCAGCTTTGCTACCCTCAATTGGACAGCAAAAACAAACTTGATTGGTGGAATCTATAGTAGGCCTGTTTCGCTCGGTAACTTCGCTCATTTTCTAATCGGTGGGCTTGCCTTGGACAAACTTGCTTTTAGTAGCTCTATACTACTCCCCGAATGTTGGACAGGTTTTTGGTCAAATCAAGCTTGATTGAACAAGAGATAGAATTTGTACTTTTTCGGTTTCTTCCCCCTTTTTATACCACTCGGCAGGTGTCTGGTAGCCTAACGATTGGTGCTTGC
>JBBQLG010000130.1:0-17983 GCA_038327655.1 Cytophagales bacterium | reverse complement strand
GGTGTTTTTTTTTTTTATACAAACACCTCAATTTGTTGGTGGTGTTGGGGTTCCGGTACTAAAACCCCCCCCCCCACTACACACAGCCTGACAACACATTAAACCAGAGCCTCGAACAGGATTTCAGCCGGGTGCTTTGCTTTTCGGCCCGTACCATCTTTGATCTGATGGCGGCAGGACGTGCCGGGTGCCGCAATAATCACGGCGTCGGGCTGCTGCCGAACCGCCGGGAATAGGACTAACTCGCCAATTTTCATCGACAGATCGTAATGCTCCGCTTCGTAGCCGAACGACCCCGCCATGCCGCAACAGCCCGACGGAATCATGTGTACCGTATAGTTTTGGGGCAGCGATAGGGCTTTCTTCCCCGGTACGAGCGACGACACGGCCTTTTGCTGGCAGTGACCGTGCATTTTGATAAGCCGGGTTTCCGTCGTGAATTGCTCCGGCCGGATGCGTTTCGCGTCGATTTCGCGGGCCAGAAACTCTTCGAAGGTCAAGGTGTTCGCGGCTAAACGGGTAGCATCGTCTAGCAGCGACGCATCGACTAAATCCGGGTATTCGTCGCGGAAGGTCAAAATGGCGGATGGTTCAATACCGATCAGGGGCGTTTCAGCGGTAATTACGGCTGATAAACTGCGAACGTTGTGCTCGGCCATTTTTTTGGCGTCGCGCAGCAACCCTTTCGACAGCGACGCCCGACCGCTTTCGCCGTGTTGGGGAATAACGACAGTATAGCCTAACCGCTCCAGCAGCATGATCGCCTTCTGCCCGACCCCAACGTCGTTGTAGTTTGTGAATTCGTCACAGAACAGATAAACAAGTCTCTCCGACGACTTAGCTGGCTTACGACTCCTGTACCACTTGCTCAGGGTGGTATTGTGCAACAACGGCATGGTCCGGTCCGGGTGGAAGCCGATGACACGATTGGCCACCCGACGGAGAGCGGGCGTTCCCAGCACAGCATTGTACGCCCAGGGCACCAACGACGCCAGACCGGACAATTTGGCGAAACTGGCAATCAGCCGCGACCGCACCGGTACGCCGTTGGCATCGTAGTAGTGCTGTAAAAACTCGGCTTTCAGTTTGGCAACGTCCACGTTAGAAGGGCACTCCGACTTGCAGCCTTTGCAGGACAAACACAAGTCCATCACGTCCTTGATTTCTTCGTGGTCGAAGCGGTTTTCCTTTTCGGAATGAGTCAGCATTTCGCGGAGGATATTAGCCCGCGCCCGCGTCGAGTCCTTTTCGTTGCGGGTAGCCATGTAGCTGGGGCACATCGTTCCGCCGGAGCCTTCCGTTTTTCGGCAGTCACCGGAGCCGTTGCACTGCTCGGCGTGTTGCAGCACGTCCTGGTTATGGTACCGGAAAACGGTATCGAACGCGGGTGTTTTCTGACCGGCTTCGTAGCGCAGAAACGTATCCATCGGGGGCGTGTCCACGATTTTGCCGGGATTGAAAATACCCTCCGGGTCCCACGTCTGCTTAATCATCCGCATCAGCTCGTAGTTGTGCGGCCCGACCATCTGCGGAATAAATTCACCCCGCAACCGCCCATCGCCGTGTTCGCCCGATAAGGAGCCGTTGTATTTTTTTACTAATGTGGCAATCTCTTCGGCAATCATCCGGTACTGCCGGTGGCCCTCTTCGGTTTTCAGATTGATAATCGGTCGTAAGTGTAACTCACCCGATCCCGCATGGGCATAATGCACCGATGCCATGTTGTGTTTCTTCAGTATCTCGTTGAACTCCCGGATGTACGCAGGAAGATCGTTTACGTCCACGGCGGTATCCTCGATCACAGCCACTGCTTTTGCGTCGCCGGGCAAATTGCCGAGCAGGCCCAGACCCGCTTTGCGCAGCGTCCATATTTTCTTGGTATCGTCGCCGAAGAGCAGCGGAAAATGATAGCCCAAACCAGCCGCCCGCATCTCGGCTTCCATTTGGGCGGCCAACTGTTCTACATCGGCGCGGGTGTTGCGCGAGAGATCGACAACTAAGATAATTGGGTACCCACCGGCGGGCGTTTTCTGGACGAAAAAGCTGTTTTTTAACTGCTCCGGATTGGTAGCCGCCCGTTCCAGAATAATATCGTCGATCAGCTCAACGGCCTGTGGTTTGTATTTCAGCGCGATCAGGTTGGCCCGCAAGGATTCGTCAATGGAGTGGAAATGGACACAGACCAGACCCTGTTCGGCGGGGGGCAGCGGAATCAGATTCAGTTTTATTTCGGTCAGAAAACAGAGCGTCCCCTCCGAGCCAGCGATGAGTTTACAAAAGTTAAACGGCACGCCACCGGGCGTAAACGGCGCACTGTCCAGCAGCAAATCGAGGGCATAACCGGTATTCCGCCGTTCGATGGTGCGCTTCGGGAAATTGGCCCGAATTTCGGCCTGATTCACCGGGTCGGCCAGCATCTCGTGCACCACGCGGTACGCCCGCGACTGGAGGGTTTCGATTCCCCGCATCGGCCCGCGTTGAACGTGATCCATGAATTTTTTATCGGTCACAGCCCCGAACGTGTATTCATCGCCGTCACTCATCAAGGCCGTCACCTCCAGTAAATGCTCACGCGCGGAACCGTAAACGATAGAATTTGACCCGCAGGAGTTGTTGCCCACCATACCCCCAATCATGGCCCGGTTCGCCGTGGACGTTTCGGGACCAAACTGTAAGCCGTAGGGTTTGAGGAAGCGGTTCAGGTCGTCGCGGATAACCCCCGGTTGGACCCGCACCCACCGCTCGCCGGGATTGACCTCCAGAATCTGATTGAAATATTTGGAGACGTCGACAATCAGGCCGTTACCAACCACCTGTCCGGCCAACGACGTACCGGCCGTTCGCGGAATGAGCGGCACCTTCTGCTGACGGGCAAAGGCAATCAGCCGTTTCAGATCGTCCGTCGTTTTAGGAACGGCCACAGCAGTTGGCATCTCGCGGTAAGCGGACGCATCGGTGGCGTAAAGCGTACGGGTAGTAAAATCATGGTGGAATTCGCCGGTCAGTTCACTGGCGAGTTGCTCAAGCGGGGATACGGTCATAGCAGGTACAGGAACGGGCAGCCACAAAACGGCTCACCACGCCAGTAAATAACACAAGTTTAGGAATAATAATTTACCCGTCTGAGGCCATGCGTGACATACTGTACCAGAAGCAGTGAACCCGGGACGGATTCAGATTCTAAATCACTTTACCTATAGACCAATGGACAGCCTAATCTAAAGTGGCCCTATTTTAACCTGAACTACTACGATTTTAACATCGGCCGTTTGTATTATAAATACCTTTTCTTGTAATTTGCCTGATGAATTCAGAGTTACATACTATAATTTCCTGTCACTTTTATACTTACAATGGTAGTCTTAGTTATTAACCAAATTAAAATTGGCCAACAGACTGAATCTCCAATTAATATGAAGTTGATAAGCGTGGCTGGTAATCAGTGTAGCAACGATCATTAAACCATTACCAATTCTTTATTTTTCACTTTTTACCAAACCTATGATGAACAAATCCTACGAAGCGCACCGCGCAGGCGGTCGGGTAGGTCGAACCGGAATTAACCGGCGACAGCATTCCGTGCAGAAAAACCGACTGAGCGGCTTTCTGACGGTTTTTACGTTTTTAATGCTCCTGAGCGTCCAGTTTGCTTTTGCTCAGCCACCGGTTGGCGGCAAGGTTACGTCGGCCGAGGACAAATCAAGTTTACCGGGGGTGACCGTACAAATTAAAGGCACCGGACGTGGAACAACGACAGATGCGAACGGCACCTACCGGCTGACGGATGTACCAGCGGGTTCAACACTGGTGTTTAGCTTTATCGGGCTGACCACGCAGGAAGTGGCTATTGGTAATCGGGAAACGGTGGACGTATCGCTGGTAACCGATCAGAAGCAACTGCAGGAAGTAGTTGTGGTGGGTTACGGCACCCAGAAAGTGAAGGATGCCACGGGTAGCGTAACTTCCTTAGGCACCAAAGACTTCAACAAAGGCGTCATTGCTTCGCCGGAGCAACTGTTACAGGGCCGGGTAGCCGGTGTACAGATCACGCCATCGAGCGGAGAGCCGGGTGCCGGTATCAATGTCCAGATTCGGGGTGCTACCTCGCTGCGGGCCGGTAACAATCCCCTCTACGTGGTGGATGGTGTACCCCTCGACGGTGGCGATTTCAGCAGTGGTGGAGCCGATGTAGGTGCCGGTGGTTCCTCTACGCCCCGTAACCCGCTGTCGTTCCTGAACCCGAACGACATCGAGAACATTTCGGTACTGAAAGATGCCTCGGCCGCTGCTATCTATGGCGCGCGGGGTGCCAACGGCGTTATCCTGATTACGACCCGTAAAGGACGTGCTGGTTCGCAGCAGATTAACTTCTCAGCCTCAACGGCCGTTGGCAGTCCGCTGAAACGCTATGACCTGCTGTCGCCGTCGGCCTTCCTGACGGGTGTTGCTGCCGCTGGCGGTAATGCACAGGACCCGGCCGTGAATGGTAAATCGAGCACGGACTGGCAGGATGTGCTGTTCCGCACGAGTGTTTCGCAGGTATACAACGCCAGCTTTGGTGGTGGTACCGAAAACACCCGGTATAACTTCTCGCTGGGTTACCAGGATCAGCAGGGTATTATCCGGGAAACGGGCCAGAAACGCATCACCGGTCGTATCAATGCCTCGCACGAACTCTTCGATCATAAAGTGATCATCGACGTAAACGCGACGACGGCCAACGTACAGGATCAGTACACGCTGAACAACAATAACCCCGGCTATCAGGGTAATATCATTGGTGCGGCCATTCAGGCTAACCCCACGTATCCGCAGTATAATGCCGATGGTACGTTCTATCAGTTAGCGGGGGGCGGCTTCCGGAACCCCGGAGCAATTCTGGCTTACTACCACGACAATGGTATTACGAACCGGTCGCTTGCCAATGCCAGCATTACCTGGAAAGTGCTGAACGGTCTGTCATTGAAAGCGAACTTCGGCATTGACAATTCGGCGCAGACCCGGAGCTTAGATATCGACTCGCGGCTGAATGCTCAATTGAACTCTACGATCATTCCAAACTTATCGAGCGGCAATATCTTTGCCGATCCAACGACTAAACTTGGTGGATTCGCGCGGGTGGACAACCTGAGCCGTATCTCGAAACTGGTAGAATACACCGCCAACTACAATAACAGCAAAATCGGCCCCGGTTCGCTGGAGGCACTGCTCGGTTTCTCTTACCAGACGTTTGGCACGCGGACCAATTATGCCGTAGCGGGTAACTTCCCTTACGACGAATCGCAGATCAGCTATCTTGATAACCTCGGAGCGGCCAACGCTAACGGCCGTACGTCGTTCGGGGCAGGATCAACGCGCAATCAGAACGACCTGCAATCGGTCTTCGGCCGGGTAAACTACAACATCCTGGAGAAATACCTGATTACGGCAACAGTACGGACCGACGGTTCGTCGCGGTTTGGGGTAAACAACAAGTATGGTACGTTCCCCTCGCTGGCGGCTGCCTGGCGTTTGTCGCAGGAGAGTTTCATCCCGAAGAATATTTTCGACGATCTGAAAATCCGTGCGAACTACGGTATCACGGGTAACCAGGATTTCGCGGGCGGAGCCTCGAAGATCATCTTTACGCAGAATTCCGACGGTTCACAAACGCAGCAGAACAACCCGAACCCAAACCTGAAGTGGGAGCAGAACACCACGTACGGTGCTGGTATCGACTTTACGGTGTTCAAGGGTAAGCTGGGCGGTTCGCTCGATTATTACCACCGGGCATCGACCAACACACTCTTCCAGGTTTTCTACGCGCAGCCCGCTCCGGTACAGTTCAAGTTCATAAACCTGCCGGGGTCAATTGTCAGCACCGGTATCGAATTATCGCTGAACTACCAGGTAGCCCAAAGCGAGAAGTTTAGCTGGGAAGCCCTGCTGAACGCCACGACGCTGAAGAACGAAGTGAAAGACATTGGTACAACCGTTACGGTGGGTGCCATCGACGGTCAGGGCCTTTCGGGTGCGTATGCGCAGTTGGTGACCAACGGTTATCCCCCGTTCGCCTTCTTCACGCCAACGTTCACCGGTTATGATTCTAATGGCTACTCGCAGTACGCCGACGGTGGTGCATCGAAATACCAGGGCAGTCCGTTTGCTAAAGTACGCTTGGGCTTGACCAACAACTTCACGTACGGCAAATTCAACGCCAGCGTGTTCTTCGATGGTCAGTTCGGTGGCTACATCTACAACAACACGGCCAATGCCCTGTTCCTGAAAGGTGTCCTGAAAAACGGTCGTAACGTAACGAATGCAGCTGCTAACACCACCGAAAACGGCCTGAACCCCGGTTCGGTATCGTCACGTTTCCTGGAGAAGAGCGATTTCGTTCGTCTGACGAACGTGAACGTCGGTTATACGTTCGGTTTGCCACAGGGCGGCTTTGCCAAGACGCTGCGTCTGTCGCTGACGGGCCAGAACCTGTTCATCATTTCGGGCTACACCGGCCTGAATCCGAACGTGAACACGGTGAAAGTGCTGAATAACGTTCCGTCGCTGGGTATCGACTACACGCCGTACCCAACGCCACGTACCATTACGCTGGGATTAAATGTAGGCTTCTAAGCAACTATTTCTATTGAGTTACCGTATATACTGTTGACCATTTTTAACAAAATAGTTCAACAAATTATTGGTAGCTTAATAGCAGTTGATGAACAAATTTTAACACACACGTAAAATGATTTTCTCAAAATACCAAACGATTGGTTTACTGGGTGCGGCTTTGATGCTGAGCACCGCCAGTTGCACCAAACTGGACGACAAGGTGTTCGGCCAGCTTTCGTCAACGGATGCCTCTACGAACGGTGTCCCGCTGAACCCCCAAGCCACGCTACAGGGTTCGTATCAGACGTTGAATAACATCGCTACAAGCCAGGCCGGTACGTACGCGCTGGAAGAACACCCGTCCGATGAAATGATGGGCCCCACGCGGGGCACGGACTGGGACGACTTTGGTACCTGGCGCAAACTGCACCAGCACACCTGGGATGCGTCGCACGCCCGGGTGCTGGAAGCCTGGAACGATTTGAACACAGGTGCTTTCCGGGCCTCTCAGGCTCTCTCGGTAGCCGGTTCGAACACGCAGTTGGCGGCTGAGTCCCGTTTCCTGCGCGGTTTCTACACCTCGTACCTTGTCGATTTGTATGGCCGGGTACCTGTTCGGAAAGTAACCGACGGTCCCGAAGCCAACCCACAGGTTTTGAGCCGGGCCAATGCGGCTGATTTCGTAATCAGTGACCTGCGGTACGCGTTTACAAACCTTGGTGCCGGTACGCCAAGCGTAGCCACCAAAGAAGCGGCCGCAACCATGCTGGCTAAAATGTATCTGAACCGTGCCGTTTACAAAAACGACCCGGCTAATCCGGCGGGTCCTTACACGTTTGCTAAAGCAGACATGGATTCGTCCATCTACTTTGCTAACCAGGTGATCAACTCGGGCAAATTCGCCCTGACGGCGAAAGGCAAATATTTCGATAACTTCCACTGGGAGAATGACGCCCGCTCGAAAGAGTTGATCTTCACCATATCGAACAACGCCACCAGCCAGCCCGGTAACGTACGGAACCGCTACTATATGACACTGCACTACAATCAGTATGTGAGTGCCTGGAATGGTTTCACGACGCTGGCCGACTTCTACAACAGCTTTGAGAAGACAGACGAGCGCATTGGCGGAGCAATTTCCGATTTAACGCCGGTAACGGGCTTAACGGCTGGTTTCCTGGCTGGTCAGCAGAAAGTAGTCGATGCTAAAACAAGTGAACTTGTGAACGCTAAAGACCGCAGTGGTAACCCGCTGATTTTCACGCCGAACGTAAACTTAGGCTTCGCGACGGAATCGCAGGGGATTCGGGTAATCAAATACCTGCCACAGCCCGGCTTTATCGACACGCCTGCCAACGATTACGTGTTCCTGCGCTACTCGGACGTCCTGCTGATGAAGGCGGAAGCCGTCCTTCGTGGTGGTACCGATGCTTCAACCCCATTGTCCATCGTTAACAGCGTACGCAGTATCCGCGGTGCTTCAGCGTTAGCCTCGGTTGACCTGACCAACATGCTGGCCGAACGTGGTCGTGAGTTGTACTGGGAAGGCTGGCGTCGGAGCGATCAGATCCGGTTCGGTACCTTCCTGAACCCGGTCGATCAGCGGGCAACGAAATCGCCGAATACGGCGGTGTTGTTCCCGTTCCCACAACAGGCCATCGACAGCAACCCGAACCTGGCACCGCAAAACCCCGGTTACTTATAACAGTTAGTAGCCAAGTGATGCATCACGAACAGCAGCCTACTGATAGGCTGCTGTTCGTATTTTTGGCCAAAGTGTTCTGCTGGTTAAAAACGCTTAACCAGCCGCTCTACCGACACTTATCCCTCCCCATAGCTGTTTACCGATTAATGAAAAAGTGGCTCGCCGTACTTCTACCGACTCTGCTCTATGCCTGTCAGCCAGCCGACCCCCTGTTCAGAAAAACAGACCCGGCCCAAACCGGCGTGACGTTTACCAATCAGTTGACTGAAACGGACCAGGAGAATATTCTGACCTTCGAGTATTTCTACAACGGCGGGGGCGTAGCCACCGGCGACTTCAACAACGACGGCCGCGCGGATCTGTTTTTTACCGGTAATCAGGTTGATAACAAACTGTACTTGAATCAGACAGAGCCGGGTTCCGGTAAGCTGAAATTTTCCGATGTATCAGCGAAGGCAGGTATTACCGGACGCAAAGGCGGCACGTCCATACCGGGCTGGAAAACCGGTGTGACGCTGGCCGATGTAAACGCAGATGGCTGGCTCGACGTTTACGTGTGCTATTCGGGGCTGCGACCGGCAGAGCTGCGCAGGAACCAACTGTTCGTCAATAATCACGACTTGACCTTTACCGATAAAGCCACCGAATACGGACTGGCCGATTCGGGCTATTCCGTGCAGGCGACCTTCTTCGATTACGACCGCGACGGCGACCTCGACTGCTTTCTCATTAACCACAACCTGAAGGGCTACCAGCGCAAAGAAGCTGCGCAGATGCGCGCTGAACGCGATTACGACGCGGGTGACAAGCTATTTAGAAATGATGGGGGGCATTTCACCGATGTATCCGAACAGGCGGGCATTAAAGGCAATCCGCTGGGATTTGGCCTGGGTGTTTCGGTCTCCGACGTGAACGGCGACGGCTGGCCGGATATTTACGTGACGAATGACTACGTGGAAGATGATTACCTGTACATCAATCAGCAAAACGGCAAATTCGTCGACGAACTTCGCGACCGAATCGGGCACACCTCCTACTCGGCGATGGGTGTCGATGTGGCCGATGTGAACAACGACAGTCGACCCGATATTTTCACGCTCGACATGCTGCCGGAAGATAATGCCCGGCAGAAACTCCTGCTCTGGCCCGATAGCTGGAATGTCTATCAGGCGCAATTGGCCAACGGGTTCTGGCACCAGAACATGAGGAACATGCTCCAGATTCAGCAAACCAGCGGCCAGTTTGCCGAAGTAGGTCAGTTGGCGGGGGTGTCGAATACCGACTGGAGTTGGGGAACACTGCTGGCCGATTTCGACCTCGACGGGCAGAAAGATATTTTTGTGACCAACGGGCTGGGCCGGGACTTTACCAACGCCGATTTCGTGAAGTATATGGACGATGCCGAAGCGAACGGGCCGGGCGGCTCGGTGAGTGAACACCTGAAGCGGATGCCTTCGACGCCGACCAAAAACTATATTTTCCAAAATACCGGCCACGCTACGTTTGCCAACCGGCAACGTGAATGGGGATTCGATGATAACACCCGCGCCAACGGCTGTGCCTACGCCGATTTGGACAACGACGGTGACCTCGACCTGATTACCAACAACCTTAATGAGCCTGCCCGGATTTATCAGAACCAGACCCGTGAGCGTGGTAACAGTCATTTTTTAAAACTACACCTGACCGGCTCGGCGCAGAACCCATTCGGCGTGGGCGTGTCCGTGCAGGTAACAGGTGACTCGGCGACGCAGACACAGGAGTTTTACCCAACGCGCGGTTTTGAGTCGTGCAGCTACGGCGACCTGCTTTTCGGGGTGGCCGACAAGCCCGTTCAACTGACGGTCCGCTGGCCCGATGGAAAAACGCAGCGCATCGCCAACGTTAAACCCGATCAGACGCGGGTGCTCAACTACCGGCAGGCGACGGATGCCCCCGAAAAGCCGACAGCCACCCAGCCAACGCTGTTTCAACCGACGGTTGGTCCGGCATTCTCACATAAAATTGCGCCGAACAACAATTTTGAGCGGCAGCTACTGCTGCCGATGCACTACACCTACGCCGGTCCGCGCATGGCCACCGGCGATGTAAACGGCGACGGCCTGGCCGACGTGTTCATTAGCGGTACGCCTGAATCACCCGGTCAACTTTTCCGCCAGACAGCAACCGGCTTTGTCAACCGGCCCTTGCCGATGCCCGGTGCTCGCAAGAACATGGACGCGGTGCTGGCAGACTTTAACGGCGACAAACACCCGGATTTGTACGTCGTAAACGGTGGTTATGAAGTACGCGATACGATGCAGTTGCAGGATCAGCTCTGGCTGAACGACGGTACAGGCAACCTTAAACCATCGCCGTTACCGACCGAAAACGCCAACGGGTCATGCGTGAAAGCCTTCGACGCCGACCGCGATGGGGATCTGGATTTGTTCGTGGGTGGGCACTGCGTTCCCGGTCGTTACCCCGCCGTGGCCGAAAGTTTCATCCTCAGAAACGATGGGCACCGGGCGGATGGCAGCGTTAATTTCACCAAACGGTCGCTGGGTAAGCTGGGGCTGGTTTCGGACGCGGCCGTCGTAGACATAGACAAAGACGGCTGGCCTGATCTGGTTGTAGTGGGTGAATGGATGCCGGTAACGGTGCTGCTGAACCAGAAAGGACAGTTTTCGGTCACGCACCAAAAAGTGTATGATAACCTGTCTGGCTGGTGGAACCGGATCGAAAAGGCGGATATCGACCATGACGGTGACGATGATCTGATCGTAGGCAACATGGGCCTGAACACCCAGTTCCGCGCCAACGGTGCCGAACCCGCCACGATGACCTACGGTGATTTCGACAACAACGGTACGCTCGACTGCTTCACGAATTACTTTATTCAGGGTAAATCGTACCCGGCCTGTTCACGCGATGAAGCCGGCGAACAGGTGACTGCCCTTCGCAAACGGTTCATCACGTACCAGGCCTACGCCGGGGCAACATTTGAGGATTTCTTCGATGAGTCAATCCGCAAAAATGCGTCTACTCGGACAATCAACGAGCTACGGACGCTGGTACTGGAAAACCGCAATGGTGAACTGATTCCGCACGAATTACCCATCGAAGCCCAGTACGCACCAGTGTACAGCGTGTTGGTGAATGACTTCGACCATGATGGTAAACCCGATTTACTACTGGCGGGCAACAACGACCACCTGCGCCTGCGCATGGGCAAAGTCGACGCCAACCGGGGCGTTATCCTGCTGAATCAGGGAAACTGGCGATTCACCACCGTATCCCCCGACCGAACCGGCTTAGGGCTGAAAGGCGAAGTTCGGGATTTGAAAAAAGTAGGCCAATACGTGTTTGTCGGTATCACGAACCAGCCGCTACAAACGTTTCTATTAAAATGAACCAAGTGCCTGACTACGAATGAGTCGGGTGCTTGCCAGTCCGTAACCAATCCATGAAATACCCCATTATTCTGGTAGCCGTAGTGCTGCTGACGGCCTGCCACCGCGATAATCCCGATACCCTTTTTGCTGATCTCCCCGCTTCCGAGACGGGTGTCGATTTCGTAAACCGGAGTCTGGATAAAAAGAATTTCAACATTTTCAATTACCGCAATTTCTACAACGGCGGGGGCGTAGCCATTGGCGACGTAAACGGCGACGGTTTACCCGATATTTTCCTGACCTCTAATTTCGAGCAGAACAAGCTGTACCTGAATCGGTCCACGCCAGGACGGGGAAAAATGACCTTCGAGGATGTCACGGAGAAAGCCGGGCTGACGGGCAAGAAATTCTGGTCGACGGGCGTAACGTTTGCGGACGTGAACGGCGATGGACGGCTCGATATCTACGTCTGCAATTCCGGCCATCGCGACGAACGGGGCAATCAACTGTACATCAACACCGGCAACAAGGGCGGGGTACCCACTTTTGCGGAGAAAGCGAAGGAATACGGACTGGCCGACGGTGGTTTTTCGACCCATGCCGCCTTCTTCGATTACGACCGCGACGGCGACCTCGACATGTACCTGCTCAACAACAGTTTCACACCGATGGACCGGCTGGCGTTCGCCAACATCCGCGACACCCGCGATAAGTTGGGGGGCGATAAACTGTTTCGGAATGATGGCAAGGTTTTCACCGACGTTTCGGCCGAAACGGGCATTTACGGGAGCTTGATTGGTTTCGGCCTGGGCATCACCATCGGAGACGTCAACAACGACAACTGGCCGGACATCTATATTTCCAATGATTTTTACGAGCGCGATTACCTGTACATCAACCAGCGCAACGGCACCTTCAAAGAGCAGATCGAGGACTACATGGGCCACACCAGTCTGGCGTCGATGGGGGCCGATATTGCCGACGTGAACAACGATGGTAACCTCGACATTTTCGTAACCGATATGCTGCCCGACGACGATTACCGCCTAAAAACGACCACCTCGTTTGAGGGCTACGAACTCGAACGGCTGAAGGAACAGCGCGATTTTTACCATCAGGACTCGCGCAATATGCTCCACCTGAACAACGGTGCCGGGCCGGACGGGCAGCAAACGTTTTCGGAAGTCGGCCGCGTGTCCAACGTCTGCGCGACGGACTGGAGTTGGGGTGCCCTGCTGTTCGACATGGACATGGACGGCAAAAAGGACATTTTCGTGGCCAATGGCATCCTGAAAGACCTCACCGATCAGGATTACGTCTCGTTTCTGGCCGACAATCCGGATTTAAGTTCGATGATCGACGGAACCAAAAAGTTCGATTATAAGGAGTACGTGGATAAAATGGGGTCCAGCCCGTTAGCCAATTATGCCTTTCGGAATGAGGGCAACGGCATCCAATACAAAAACATGGCGGCCGACTGGGGGTTGGGCAAACCGAACTTTTCGAACGGTTCGGCCTATGGCGATTTAGACAACGACGGCGATCTGGATTTGGTCGTCAACAACAACAATGCCCCGGTGTCGATCTACCAGAACCGGTCGGTAGAGACGCTGAAAAAGGACTTTTTACGGGTGCAACTAAAAGGCTACGCCCAAAACCTGAACGCTATCGGTGCCAAAGTATATCTGTACCAGAAAGGCATGACGCAACTCCTGCAACAGATGCCGAACCGGGGCTTTCAATCGTCGGTGGACCTGACACTGGTATTTGGTTTGGACAAGAACCCCATTGTTGACTCCGTAGTGGTGGTCTGGCCCGGTCTGCGCGATGGTACGGACAAAAAGCAGGTGTTGCGCAGCCCGAAAGCCAACACTACGCTGACGTTGTCGTATCAGAACGCCGATCAGACCGTGACGTTTATGCCAACGGCTCTCCCGGCAACGCCCAGGCTGTTTGCCGATGTGACACCGACGTCCGGGTTGAAATACACCCACGTCGAGAATGAGTTTGTGGATTATAACCGCGACGGATTGATGAAGCAGATGCTGTCGCGCGAAGGGCCGGCCATGGCGGTGGGCGACGTGAACGGCGATGGCATCGACGATGTGTTTCTGGGCGGAGCCTCGGATATGCCGCGTTCGCTCTATTTTGGTCAGGCGTCGGGTCAGTTTATCTTCCAGCAACAGCCTTTTCTGACCACCGGAATGCATACCGAAGACGTCGGAGCCACGTTTTTCGATGCCGACGGCGATAAAGACCTCGATTTATACGTAGCCACCGGCGGCAATGAATTCGATGATCCAACCCAGCTTTATGACCGTTTTTACCGCAACGATGGCCGGGGTAATTTCACCTGGGACCGGAGTTTGGTGCGGGTGCTGGAGAATAACTCGTGCGTTGTGGCGGCTGATTTCGACCGTGACGGCGATCAGGATTTATTTCTGGGCAGTCGGATGGTACCCGGTAAGTACGGCGAAAATCCTCCTCAAACACTGCTCGTAAACGACGGGAAAGGTAATTTTCAGAAAGCGACACCGGCCCAATTCCCGTTTGCGAAGGAAATCGGTATGGTCACCGATGCCGTTTGGGCCGATGTTGACAAGGATAATTACCCCGATTTGGTCCTTACCGGCGACTGGATGCCCATTACCGTGCTGAAAAATAAGGCCGGGAAAAGCTTTGAGAAAATCGTTCTCGACAACAGCAGCGGCTGGTGGAGCGCGATTCAGGCGGCTGATCTGGACAATGATGGCGACGTGGATTTCGTGGTCGGCAACCTCGGCCTGAATACCCGCATGATAGCCTCGGAGAAAGAACCGGCGCACCTATACAGCAACGATTTCGACCGCAACGGCAGCTACGATCAGATCATTACCTGCTTCCGGCCCGGCCTGGATGGGCAGGGCCGCGAATGCCCGATGGTGCAGAAACCCGATTTACAGAAACGCATTCCGTCCGTCAGGACTAAATTTCTGAAACACGTCGATTACGCGAATGCCTCGTTTACCGATTTATTTACGGCGCAGCAGCGCGAAGGCACGGACGTAAAAACGGCGGTTACGGGCGAGACGGTCATTCTGCTGAACGACGGTAAAGGCAATTTCACCCGGAAGGCGTTGCCGATAGCCGCTCAACTCTCGCCCGTTTATGCCATTCAAACCGGCGACTACAACCACGATAGTAAGATGGATATCCTGCTGGCGGGCAACTTTTTCGACGTGCTGACCGAGATTGGCCGCTACGATGCCAGCTACGGGTTGCTGCTTACCGGCGACGGGCGGGGGAATTTCCAGCCGGTCTCTCCGGCGCAGTCGGGCTTTTTCGCGAAGGGTCAGGTTCGGGCCATGCAGACGGTCCGGTTGGGCAGCGGCAAAACCCGGCTGGTGCTGGCCAAGAACAACGACAAGGCCCAGGTATTTGACCTGCCCGCTCCGAAATGAGATACGTTCTTCTATTTCTCAGCCTCGGAACCGGTTTGTTGATGGGTTGCGGAGGCAACCAACCAGCCGAAAAGCCCTTGTTTCAATCACTCGATTCGACCAAAACGGGGATCAATTTCGTGAACCGGTTGCAGGACACCGAGCAGATGAACATGCTCGATTACCTGTATTTCTACAACGGTGGGGGCGTGGCGGCTGGTGATCTTAACAACGACGGCCTGACCGATCTGTACTTCGTTTCCAATCAGGGCAAAAACAAACTGTACCTCAACAAAACGAAGCCGGGTCAGGCCCTGAAATTTGAAGACATCACCGACAAAGCGGGCGTGGCCGGACAAGCTGACTGGCAAACCGGCGTCACAATGGCCGACGTGAACGGCGACGGGTTTCTGGATATTTACGTCTGCGCCGTGAGCAAGTTTCGCGGCTTACGCGGCCACAACGAGCTGTATATCAACAACGGCAATCTCACGTTTACGGAAAAGTCGGCCGAGTACGGGCTTGCCTTTGGCGGGTTCTCCACGCAGGCTGCGTTTTTTGATTACGACCACGACGGCGATCTGGATATGTTTCTGCTCAACCACGCCGTGCACACCTCCCGCAGTTTCGATAACGTAGCCGCCCGCACCGTCCGCGATGCCGAAGCGGGTGATTATCTGTTTCGGAACTATGGTGAGCATTTCACCGACGTTACCGCGCAGGCGGGCATTTATCAGGCGACGATGGGGTACGGTCTGGGCGTATCGGTAGCGGATATTAACAGTGATGGATGGGATGATCTTTACGTGTCCAACGATTTCCACGAAGACGATTATTATTACGTCAACAACCACAAAGGCGGTTTTGTGGAAAGCATTCGGTCGGCGTTTCCGCACACGAGCCGTTTTTCGATGGGCAACGACGTGGCCGATGTGAACAACGATGGCTACCCCGACTTGATGACGCTGGATATGTACCCGGCCGATGAAACCGTCGAAAAATCGTCGGCTGGCGAGGACCCCCTCGATATTTATCAGTACAAATTGCAGTACGGCTACATGAACCAGTATAGTCGCAACTGTCTGCAAATCAGTCAATCGGGTAAGCAGTTTCAGGATATTGGATTAACGGCGGGCGTGGCGGCCACGGACTGGAGTTGGTCGGCGTTGCTGGCCGATTACGACAACGACGGCATTAAAGACCTGTTTATCGCCAACGGTATCGCCCGCCGACCAAATAATTTAGACTACACCAAATACTTAGCCGACGACGAACAGCGGGCGGGCAACGGACCGGCTCACGCGCTCGACAAAACGGCCATTGGCATGATGCCGGAAGGCAAGGTGCATAACTACCTTTACCACGGCACCAAAAGCGGGCGTTTCGATGATAAATCGACGGCGTGGGGTTTCCAAACGCCCAACTGCGCCAACGGAGCCGCCTACGCCGACCTCGACAACGACGGTGACCTTGACCTGATTACCAACAACTTAAATGAACCGGCCAGCATCTACGAGAACCAGACGAACACGCTTTTCCCCGGTCGGCACTACCTGAAACTGAAGCTGCGGGGTAACGATGGAAATACGTTCGGGTTGGGAGCAAAAGTCGTGTTGAAGACCCGGAACGGTCTCCAAATGCAGGAAGTAGCCACCACGCGTGGGTTTGAGTCGTCGGTGGAGCCGGTGCTGACGTTTGGTTTGGATAGCCTGACAACCGTTGATTCGCTGATTGTGCTTTGGCCAAATCAGCGCATGGCCGTACAAGCCAACGTCCGCACCAACCAGATACTAACACTCCGGCAGGCCGACGACACGCGAAACGCGGCCGGTTATCAGTTTACGGCCAAATCAGCACCGGCGCAGTTCGTGGAGATGTCGCAGCAGATGGGTATTCCGTTCGTGCATAAGGAAAATCTGGATTATTTCGACTTTGTGCGCGAGTCGCTGATGCCGTTCAAGGTTTCGACCGAAGGACCAAAATTAGCGGTGGGCGACGTCAACGGCGACGGATTGGATGATTTCTACGTCGGCGGAGCACGGAATCAGCCGGGTAGTCTGATGGTTCAGCAACCGACGGGCCGGTTCACCGGTAGTGAGCAGACTGCTTTCCGGGCTGATTCGGCGTTTGAAGATGTGGACGCCTTGTTTTTCGACGCGGATGGCGACAAAGACAAAGACTTGTATGTGGTGTCGGGAGGCAACGAGTTTTCGGGTGAGGCTCCTCAACTCGCCGACCGGCTGTATCTGAACGACGGGCGCGGGAACTTCATTCGGGCAACCCATTCGCTGCCACCGATGTTTGGGAATAAAAGCTGCGTCCGCCCGGTAGACATCGACCGCGATGGCGATCTGGATTTATTTGTCGGCGGGCGCGTCGTGGCGTTCAAATACGGAAAATCACCGCGCTCCTACCTGCTCATTAACGATGGACCGGGGCGGGATGGGCAACCGCGTTTCAGCGATCAAACCGACAAACTCGCTCCCGCGCGCCGGTCGGCCGGAATGGTTACCGATGCCGTTTGGCTGGACGTTGATAAAGACGGCGACCCGGATTTAGTCGTAGCCGGGGACTGGATGCCGATTACAGTATTTACGAACGATAACGGTACACTCAGCGTGGGCAAACCTATCGCCGACGGGCCGCTGAATGGGTTCTGGCAGTGTTTGCTGGCGGCCGACTTCGACGGTGATGACGACACCGACCTGATGGCGGGGAACCTCGGCACCAATACGAAATTTCGCAAAAACGGCCCCGATTCCGAAGTGAAAATGTGGGTGAAAGACGTCGACAACAACCAGAGTGTTGAGCAGATTCTGGCCTGTAAACACGACAACGACTGGTTTCCGGTGGCCTTCCGCGATGAGCTGGGGAAGCAGATGCCAGGCATT
>JBBQLG010000129.1:0-17990 GCA_038327655.1 Cytophagales bacterium | reverse complement strand
CCCCCGCCTTGTTTGGTTTCTTTTTGGCTCCCTCTTCCGTTTGGCCTGTTTTGTGTTGTTTTGGGCCGTCGGCCGGCCCCGTCTATTCGTCACCTTACACCCACTCCGACGGGCGGCGCCCGACCGTCACTAACTACAAACTACGAACTGCTTACGCGTTCACTAATTTCATCATCGCTTCGGGATAGCGCGTACCGGCTGCGGCTCCGTGCGGGGCAATGGCTTCGATTGCTTTCAGGTCATCCGGCGTTAGTGTGAGATCGAGCGCACCAAGATTTTCGGCCAAATACGTCCGACGTTTGGTGCCAACGATGGGCACCACGAAATCGCCCTGTGCCAGTAGCCACGCCAGGGCTAACTGCGACGCTTTTGCTCCTTTCTGCGCGGCCAGTGCTTCAATCCGAGCGACCAACTGCAGGTTCTTCTCAAAATTCTCTCCCTGAAACCGGGGCGAATGACGACGGTAGTCATCCGCGTCCAAGTCGTCGAATTTTTTGATCTGACCCGTCAGAAAACCACGCCCCAGCGGGCTGTACGCTACCAGGCTAATACCCAGTTCTTTAAGGGTTGGGATAACTTCATCTTCGATGTCGCGGCTCCAGAGCGAATACTCCGACTGAACAGCCGTCACCGGATGCACGGCATTGGCCCGGCGAATGGTGTCGGCACCGGCTTCGGACAGGCCAATGAACCGGATTTTCCCCTCATCGACCAACCGGCTCATCTCGCCAATAGTCTCTTCGATGGGTGTATCGGGGTCGACGCGGTGCTGGTAGTATAAATCAATGGTGTCGATGCCGAGCCGCTTTAAACTGCCTTCACACGAAGCCCGGACGTATTCGGGCCGACCGTTGATGCCCCGTTTGGTGGGGTCGTTGGGGTCGCGGACAATGCCAAACTTCGTGGCCAGAAATACCTCATCGCGCCGGTTGGCAACGGCCCGGCCTACCAGTTCTTCGTTGGTAAAGGGGCCGTACATATCGGCCGTATCCAGCAGGTTTACGCCCGCATCCAGGGCGGCATGGATGGTGGCAATGGATTCGTTGTCGTCACGATTGCCGTAGAAATCGGACATGCCCATGCAGCCTAAGCCGAGGGCCGAAACCGTAACGTCGGCGTTACCTAAGGTTCGGAAATTCATACGTGTTCTGATTGAGTTGATTTATTTTTTCACGCCAAAACCAGGTGGCCTAAAATTATAAAACCGGACAATCGCGAAATTGTCCGGTTGCGGGGCCTTTTTATTTTAGCACCGGTGCCCCGGACGCCTACGTCTGGGTACTACCGGTTTCCGGGAAAACCAGACGCGGGCGTCCGGGGCACGTTATGCGTTGAAGGCCGGCGCGAACTCGTTACGGGCAAAATCGTCCAATTTTACCTTCCCTAATTGGGCAGGACGGTTGGCAAAATAATCAGCCTGCATACTGCCGTTGCGCATCGCCTGACCCATCGTTGTGTACTCAGTGGCCATTTCTTCGTTCAGACCGGCCTGTAGCATACCCTGCGTATTCTGTTCGTCGGAAAACACAACCCAGGGCGTTTCGGGTTTGCCGACGGCATCGCCAAGTACCCGCGCAATCTCCGCTCCGGTGCGCTCATCACCCGCCACGTAGCGCACCCGTTGCCCGGTGAAACCGAGTTGCAGCAGTTCATCAATGGCCGCATCGGCGATGTCGCTGGTGTGGACCAGCACAATCGGGTCATCGCCGAAGTTGCTGCCCATGATGCCCATGCCCTTCACCATGCCGACCATGCCGAAGAGATTGTACATGAAATAAGACGGACGCAGGAAAACGGCGTTCAGGCCCGGTACCGCCTTTAGTTTTTGCTCCATGTCATACAGCCCATCAACGGGTCCCGCGCCTTCGCCCATGTGTGCCCCTACGCTGCTGAGCAACACCACGTATTGAATGTCGTTGGCTTTGATGGCTTCCACGTAATTATCGCCCACCTGATTATGATACGCCCGCCAGCCGTTGACGCCCCATTTCGGTGGAATCATCAGGTAGACGGCATCGGCCCCGGCAAAGGCCTGTGTCAGAAAATCGGCGTCCTCGACGGAGCCAACGGCGGCTTTCGCGCCGAGTGCTTCAATATCAGCCACTTTATCATCGATGCTCGTGATAACAGTAACCTGATGACCGGCCTTTGTTAAGGCTTCGGTGATGGGCTTGCTGATGTGCCCGATTGATCCGGTGATGACGTATTGCATAAAAAAGTAGTGGTTAGATTAAATTATGGACTTAACAGTTGGTTGCACATACAATAAACTCTATCAAACTTTTAAGAGGTCCCGCCCATCGCGTCGGCGGCTTTAAATACCAGCTTGGTTAGTTTCAGGGCATCTTCTTCGCCCAGTACGGCTTTAAATTTATCCCAGTTCTGCTGCCAGGCCACCTCAATACCCGGTACCAGTGCCTGCCCCGCGTCGGTGGGATAAACCAGCGTATTTTTCCCTTCCGACCGGCGCGTAACCAGCCCCTTCTGCTCCAATTTTTCGATCAGCCGCGTAATGGTCGACGGTGTCAGATACAGCTGCTCACTCAGGTAGGTCGGCGTTGAACCGGGCATTAGGGCCACCTCATTGAGCAGGTACGCGTGGGAATACGATAGCCCAAACTGATTGAAAGCCGCGTCACCAACAGCAGTGACGGACCGCGCCAAAGCATTGGCCGAAAACAGCAGACAGGCACTAAACCGCGTGGGTGTTTTATCGGTCAGTATTTTTTTGATTACCTCGTTTTCCATTTTACTTAGTGTCGGTTGGGCAAAGATATTACATTTGCATGTACAAGCAATAAATATACGGCTAAAAATAGTCGGCTTTTACACCGACTATTCCTCTACTTGAGTGGCAGATGCACTTCAGCCATCATGCAACGCGCCGAACCGCCCCCGTTGCCCTCAATCATGGACAGATCGACATGCATCAGGCTGGCATAGTCATCTAATTTATCCAACTGTCGGGGGGTGAGCGACTCGTACGCCCGCGTGGACATCACAATGAGTTTCTGCCCTTTCAGGGTGGTCACCAGCAACATGTTCCCCGCAAAAGCGGCCAACTGTTCCAGCGTGATTTCGATGATTTGTTTCCCTGAGCCTTCCAGTTCCTGCCGCACCATGAGTCGCTCGTCGGGGTTTTTGATGGCTTGCAGACAGATTACGGCAAACGAATCGCCAATACACATGAGCACATTGGTGTGGTAAATCGCTTTATCATTCGCATCCGAAGCATGAAACGACACCACCCGGTAGTTTGTCTGCCGGACGTATTCTGCCAGTACATCAGCGTTGGTGCGGGGCGACAGACAGGCAAATGCCACGCGGTTCATCCGGTCAAAGACTAAGCTGCCGGTACCTTCCAGAAACTTGCCCTCCTGCTCAAAGTGGGTTAAATCAACGACTTTAGCCACGTGAAACCGTTCACTGAGATCGTTGATGATGTCCATCCGCCGTTCGAGCCGTCGGTTTTCGGCCTGCATCGGGTACAGGACCACGGTACCACTGGCGTGGAAAGACACCCAGTTGTTGGGAAAAATCGAATCGGGCGTGTAGGGTTCAACGGTATCGTCGTACACAATCACGTCGACACCGGCGGCTGTCAGTCGTCGTTCCATCTCGTCGAATTCGCGCCGGGCTTCTTCCTGACTAATGTCTTTGGTCTGTGCGGCCAGTTTTATGTCCTGAAACGCGTTTGAGTCGGCCGTTTGCTCATTAAAGCCAAACCGAACCGGCCGGATCATCAGAATGCGCGAGGTAGCTTGAGATTGCATGGGAAAAGAGTGGTAAGTAGTAAGTGGCGTCCACCGGGCCAATGTGGGGGCAAATTACCACCAAAGTATTAATTGTTCAACGAACCGATGGCACGCGGATGGAGCGGATGCCTACGGCAGCGCGGACAAAGGCGGATAAAAAGAGGTTTTAAAAAATCCGTCCTTATCCGCGCTGCCGCAGGCATCCGTTAAATCAGCGTTCCATCTACACCTCGTCCCGCCACAACGGCAAACTCATGCAGTGCGAGCCACCACGAGCGCGGGACAATTCGGCGGAGGGCAGCATGATAAACGTATTTTCGAGGGTTTCCGGTGCCGCATCGCCCCGCTCGAACCGGTCCAGCAACTCTGCGGCTCCCACCACGTCGAAACCAGCCGCCCGGAAGGCATCGGCGGTTTTATCGTTGCGGTCGTAGCCGATTACCACGCCATCTTTCACGGCCAATAAATTGCACGAATCCGTCCACTGCTCGCGGGCACCGAACGGAAATTCGTTGTTACCCGAATAAATGAACTGCACCGGCTCTTTACTGCCCAAATCGTTTTTGCTGATGTCGGACAACAGGTCTTCGAGGTTTTCGATCTCAATGGGTTTGTGTTCCAGGCCCTTAAAAAACTGGAGAATTTTCAGGTCTTCGGACACATCTTTGGGCGCGAAAAAGTGAATCACGTCGCGCTTTTTGGACTCATCACCGGTGCGGGCCAATGAGCCGAGCAGCACCCATACGTTGCGTTTTACTTGCGTAAAAACCGTGTCGATGTGCATGTAATCCCGTTTTTTGGGGATCTTGATGATCGTGACGGTATCGACCAGATTCCGCTCGAACACCAGCCGCATCACCTGCTGAGCGGCATAGAGCGTGGTCCGTTCGCTAACGCCGACGAGCAAATGGCGTTTGGCGATCATCATCACGTCGCCCCCTTCCAGCGTGGCCCGGTTCAGGTCGCGGTTGGCGTCGGCATCGGGCAGGAGAAACGCGTGTTCGTTATCCGGTATTTCAATGATTTTATCGCGGTACTGCGCAAACAGCGGGTGGTGAAAAAAGATGTACTGCGCCAGCAAAGCCTCACGGGTGCGGGCCAGTTTGGCGGGTTTATTCAGGAGAATGTGGTCGTTGATGACGATGCCGATGTCGCGCGTAAAAATGAAGTTCGGCAGGGGCGAAAACAGCATTGTCTGGTCGGGCAGAGAGCCGGAAATCAGAATCTTGGTCAGTTCAACGGGTTCATAGTCGCCCAGTTGCTGCTGCGTCCGAAACGAGGTTCGCTCCACGGCGCAAATGGAGGCAATGAGTTTGGTCCGAATGGCTTCTTCGCGCAGAATGTCCGACAGCAGGCACTGAATATCGACGACTTTATCGGACTTGAAGTAATCGGGATGGTCGGGTTTATAGAATGACCGGGCGGCACCGGGCGAACCGGCTTTGGGGCTGAGGTCGGCAATTTTGCCGCGCACTTTATCGGGGTCCAGAAAATAAAGCAGGAGTTTGACGTAGTAATCGTATTCGTCCCGGCGCATCATGTCGAGGTGAACAATATCCTCAAAAAGCCAGTCCTGCGCTTTGGAGGGCACTACTTTACCCAAGCCCCGGTCGGGACTGTGAATAAGCAGCCGCCGAAGCGTACCAATTTCGGAGGAAACGGACAGGGTAAAGGGGGCAGTGTCGGGCTTACCATTCTGCATAAAAAGAGCATCTGATTCAGTCGGCAAGATACGGCAATAAGCGGAATGGTCTGCCGGAGGGCATACGCCACCCGTATCCCCAAAAGCCCCCGTCAACTTTTAACGGGCTTATTTTGTTATCAGTCTAAATAGGAACGGGCAGAAACGTTACCTTTGCGGCTTGAAACAAGGCCCGAATCACGCCTAACGGTTGCCCCGAAATTATCCACGTAGTATGCTCACAATTAGCAATTTGCAGGCCTCCATCGGCGACAAACAAATTTTAAACGGCATCAACCTGACCGTAAAAGCCGGCGAAGTTCACGCCATTATGGGACCAAATGGCTCAGGCAAGAGTACGCTGGCATCGGTGCTGGCGGGCCGTGAAGACTACACCGTAACTGGCGGTAGTGTTGATTTCGACGGGCAGGACCTGCTCGAACTGAGTCCCGAATCCCGCGCAGCCGAAGGTATATTCCTGGCGTTCCAATACCCCATCGAAATACCCGGCGTCAGCACGACGAACTTCCTGAAAACCGCCCTCAACGAGATTCGTAAATACCGGGGGCAGGACCCGCTCGATGCCGTGCAGTTCCTGAAACTGATGAAAGAGCGCATGAAATTCGTCAACATCGATCAGTCGCTGCTGAGCCGGTCGCTGAACGAAGGTTTTTCGGGTGGTGAGAAAAAGCGCAACGAGATTTTTCAGATGGCGATGCTCGAACCGAAGTTGGCCATCCTCGACGAAACCGATTCGGGGCTGGACATCGACGCCCTGCGGATCGTAGCTGAAGGTGTCAACAAGCTCCGGTCGCCGGAACGGTCGACCGTCGTGATTACGCACTACCAGCGGCTGCTGGATTTTATTGTACCCGATTACGTTCATGTACTCTACAAGGGCCGCATCGTGAAATCCGGCACCAAAGAACTGGCGATGGAACTGGAAGAAAAAGGCTACGACTGGATCAAAGCCGAAAACGCCGAAGTTGCCTGAACCAATACGTTTGTCGTTCGTGGTTTGTCGTTTCAGTAGCTATAAACGGTACGACAGATCGGCACGGACTACAAACTGCTATCTACAAACCACGACAATGACACCCATAAATCAGCACTATACCGACTTCAAAAACCGGCTCGTCACGGCGTTTCGGGCCAACGAAGAGCGGCTGAACGGCGAAAGCAAAACATCGCTGCACCAACTGCGCCGGTCGGCCCTGCAAACCTTTGAGCGGCTCGGTTTTCCGACCATTAAACACGAGGAATGGAAATACTCCAACCTCAGTTCGATGCTCAAAGAACCCTTCGATTTTGACGCCGATAGTACCTTAGCCGTCAGCGATTTAGACGAACTGCGCATTCCGAACCTGACCGGTAACGTGCTGTATTTTGTCAATGGCCACTACCGGCCCGACCTGTCGCGGATTGTCAGCCCCGAAACGGAGGTGCAGATCAAACCCTTAGCCGACGTGATTCAGACCGAGTCGGAAACCATCGGCACCCACTTTGCCCGCTACGCCGATTTTCAGGACAACGCGTTTACCGCCCTCAATACCGCATTTGCCGGTGATGGTGTATTTATCCGCGTTCCCGATGGCAAAACCGTTGCCGAGCCGGTTATTCTGCGCTTCATCACCGACGCCCGCACCAAAAACGTAGCCGCCCAGCCGCGTAACCTGATCGTAGTGGGCCGAAACGCCGAAATCAAACTGGCAGAATCGTACCGGACCCTTGGCGAACATGCGGCTTTGGTGAATACGGTAACGGAAATTTCGATTGCCCGCGACGCCCGCGTGGAATATTACAAAGTGCAGGACGAGAGTCAGCGTGCGTACCACATCGGTACGACGCAGGTAAATCAGTCGGACAAGAGCCATTTTCACGGCACAACGGTAACCGTCAACGGGGGTTTTGTGCGCAACGACCTGAACATCACCCTCGACGGGCAATACTGCGAAGCGTTCCTGAACGGGCTGTACCTGCCCAACGGCCGCGAACACGTCGATAACCACACCTTGGTCGACCATGCGCAGCCCAATTCGTACAGCAACGAGCTGTACAAAGGCATCCTGAACGGCAACGGTACGGGCGTGTTCAACGGCAAAATCTACGTCCGGCCCGACGCGCAGAAGACCAACGCCTTTCAATCCTGCAAAAACGTAGTGCTCTCGCCGGGGGCGTCCATGAACACCAAACCGCAGTTGGAAATTTACGCCGACGACGTGAAATGTTCGCACGGTACGACCACCGGTAAGCTGAACGAAGAAGCCCTGTTTTACCTGCAATCGCGTGGTATTCCGAAGGATCAGGCCAAAACGCTGCTGATGTACGCCTTCGCCGAGGAGGTGATCAGTCAGATTCAGATTGCGCCGATTCGGGACTATCTGTCGGCAGCCGTGGCGGCAAAACTGGGCGCGTAAACGGGTCCCGGTAAGGCACCTTTCCCCCGTTGCCTGCGTTTTTACCCAACAGCTACTTCCATCGACCCATGCAGGCCATCACCGATATTTTAGACATCGAACAAATTCGCAGCGAATTCCCGATTCTGCATCAGCAGGTGAACGGGCGGCAATTGGTGTACTTCGACAATGCCGCAACGACGCAGAAACCCACGCCGGTGCTGAACGCGCTGATGGGCTACTACGAAGGGTACAATGCTAATATTCACCGGGGTATTCACCACCTCGCGGAGAAAGCAACATCGGCCTTTGAAGCAACCCGGCATTCGCTTCGGCAGTTTATGAACGCCGAACACTCCGACGAAATCATCTTTACCTACGGCACCACGGATGGCATTAACCTTGTGGCCAAAACCTACGGCAGCAAATTCCTGAAGGCCGGTGATGAGATTATCATCTCCACGATGGAACACCACTCCAACATTGTGCCCTGGCAGATGCTGTGCGAGACCAACGGCTGTGTGCTGCGCGTAATTCCGATTGACGATAACGGCGATTTGCTGATGGACGAATACGAAGCGATGCTGTCCGAACGGACCAAGTTCGTGTCGGTCATTCACGTCTCCAATTCGCTCGGCACCATCAACCCGGTGCAGGAGATTATTGCCAAAGCCCATGCCGTGGGCGCGGTTGTACTCATCGACGGGGCGCAGGCCTGCTCTCACATCGACATCGACGTGCAGGCGATGGATGCTGATTTTTACGTGTTTTCCGCTCACAAACTCTTCGGCCCGACGGGTATGGGCGTATTGTACGGCAAGCGCGACCTGCTCAACGCCATGCCGCCCTGGCGCGGGGGCGGTGAGATGATGAAGGAGGTAACGTTCGAGAAGACGACCTACAACGACCTGCCCTATAAATTTGAGGCCGGTACGCCCAACATTGCCGACGTGATTGCCACAAAATTTGCCGTGGACTACGTCGAAGCGTTGGGTAAGACCAATATTGCCGCCCACGAAGCCGATTTGCTGGCCTACGCAACCGACCAACTGAACGAGATGAGTGGTGTTCGGATCATTGGACAGGCGAAGGAGAAAGTCAGCGTGGTTTCGTTCGTGCTGGATGGCATTCACCATCAGGACGCGGGCGTGATTCTGGATCAGCAGGGCATTGCCGTTCGGACGGGGCATCACTGTACGCAGCCGCTCATGCACCGCTTCGGCATTGCCGGTACCACGCGGGCCTCCTTTTCGGTTTACAACACCCGCGACGAAATCGACCGGTTCATCATCGGCCTGCGCCGGGTACAGAAAATGATGTTGTGATTCCTAAACGGTACAGATATGGAAGCTGAAACTATTCTAAAGAAAAGTCAGATAATCGATAGCTTTCGCGACCTGCCGGAAGAAGTTACGGCAGAGGATCTGATTGAGCGAATTCTGTTCATACAACTCATCGAACAGCGAATAAAAAGTGCTGACGAAGGCAACGTGGTTTCCAATGAAGAGGTGATGCGTGAACTGCGTGAGTTAAGGACCGAAAAGATGGCTGCGTCCCGGCATAAAGCGGCATGACATTAACCTGGAATGACGAGGCACGGGAGGAGATGGTGAACACGTATAGTCGCTTGTTTGACAGATCACCTGCGGTGGCCGAAGCATGGGCCGATGAGTTGGAGCAGAAACAGGCTTTATTGGAGAAGTTTCCGGAAATCGGTCGGCTTGTTCCTGATTATAATACTTCATTCATCAGAGAGGTATTCGTAAAACGTTATCGACTGGTTTACACCTGCGAGAACAATTTGCTTATTATCAGGGCGATCCGCCCGATGGGCGGTCCTTTAGGCAAGATATAACATGACGATTAACGAAAAACAGGATGAGATTATCGAAGAGTTTGACCTCTTCGACGATCAGCTCGATAAGACGCAGTACATTATCGACCTCGGCAAAAAACTGCCGCCGATGCCGGAGCAGTACAAAACCGAACAGAACCGCATTGCCGGCTGTCAGTCGAAAGTATGGCTCGAAGCGGAACCGGACGGGGATACCGTTACGTTTTTAGGCGACAGCGAACCCACTGCGCAAATCTCGAAGGGCCTGATTAGCCTGCTGATTCGGGTGCTATCGGGCGAAAAGCCAGAGAATATTGCCAATGCCGACCTGTATTTTATCGACAAAGTGGGCATGAGCAGTCTGGTAACCTCGGTGCGGGCCGGTGGACTGGCGTCGATGATTCAACGAATGAAAGCGTACGGCCGGGCCTACGCAAACCAAAAACAACCAACAGCATGATTTCGACCCTGACGGATGAAGAAATGAAAGATCAGGTCATTATGGCCCTCAAAGCCGTGTACGACCCGGAAATTCCGGTGGACGTGTACGAACTGGGCCTGATTTATGACATCAAAATCTTTCCGGTCAATAACGTGTATGTGCTGATGACCCTAACGTCGCCCTCCTGCCCCTCGGCGGGAGCAATTCCCACCGAGATTGAGCAGAAAATTCGCGAAATCGAGGGCGTAAACGACGTGAGTGTCGAGTTGACCTTTGATCCGCCCTACACCTCCGATATGATGTCGGAAGTAGCCAAGTTAGAATTAGGTTTCATGTAAATAATTGAGTCGGTAGCGGTCAGGAATCAGTAGACAGCCGCTGATTACCAATTGCCGCCGACTAACCACAAACAACTAACCAAGAAGAAGTATGTATCCTCCACATTTGTTGGTCCCCATGCGGCAGGACCTCACCAGCGTCGGGTTTGACGAACTGACTACCCCTGAAGAAGTCGATCAGGCGATTGACACCACCGAAGGCACGATGCTGGTGATGGTGAACTCGGTATGCGGTTGTGCCGCCGGTGCCGCCCGCCCCGGCGTAAAAACTGCCCTCCAGCGCAGTGAAGTGAAGCCCGACCGGCTGGTAACGGTATTTGCCGGTGGCGATGTTGAGGCCACCGCCCGGATGCGCGAACACCTGTTGCCTTACCCGCCCTCGTCGCCCGCGATTGGTATTTTCAAAAACGGCGAACTGGTGCATTTCATCGAGCGGCACCACATCGAAGGTCGTTCGGCGGAGATGATTGCTCAGCATCTGGAGATGGCCTTTGAAGAGTTCTGCGACAAAGCCAATGCCTGATAGCAGGTCGCACACGGATTAACACACGGACGGATTCGAGCCGTAGCGTATGAAAGCCCGCTCATCACTCTGATGGGTGGGCTTTCAGCGTTATACCTCTCCCCTTCAGACGCTTTATCAGACAGATAGTCCATCTTTCGGAATACGGTTTTATCTTTCCGATTCATTCCCGGTTTGACCTGGCACAATGAGTCGATCATCCAATGAGTGTTTTTATCCTGACCTGATCGCATTAATAGTTTAGTGGTATGCAATTAACCTTGTGGCTTACCGGCCTGTTGCTCTTCCTCACGACAAGTCTCCTGGCCCAATCCGGTGATTCACGCCATATACATACTTCATTTGTCGAAACAGGTGGCCTTGTCAGTGGTGAACATACGCCCTTCTGGCTACGGGCCAATCAATACGGAATCGTTCCGACAAATGGATCCTTTGGCACTGTACGATTGGGAGCCTACTCCGGTTATCGGGCAACCAAAACAGATAGTTTAGTCATCAGACCCCGGCGTTTCGACTGGGGCTACGGCCTGAATGTGGCAGGCAATGCAGGCAATACATCACAGCTACTATTAACCGAAGCCTACGTGAAAGTACGCTTTCACCAGATTGAATTTTATGCCGGGCGTCGCCGGGAGATCGTTGGCCTTACCGATACGCTGCTCACCTCCGGCTCGTATAGCTGGTCGGGTAACGCCCTGCCCCTGCCTAAAATTCAAATTGGCACGGTTGGGTATGCTCCGCTAAAATTCACCAAAGGGCTGATTGCCATCAACGCGTACATAAGTCATGGCTGGTTCAACGACGGGTTTGTGCAACACAGTTACCTACACCAGAAAATGGTTTATGGGCGGTTAGGCAAGCCAAACTGGCGGGTGAAATTCTACGGCGGCTTCAGCGACCAGGCCCAATGGAGCGGTTATGCACCCGGCTTGGGCAATGATCCCAACTTATCCGATAACGGCCAGTTGGCTTCCGGCTGGAGTGCTTTCTTTAACGTAGTAACCACCCGGCGTGGAGCTTCGTCCTATACCACCAATCCCAATGTAGTTTCTATTGATCAGGGTAATCGCATTGGGAACCACCTCGGTTCATTCGACGGGGCCATTGAATTCAATATCGGGTCGTATCAGGTCATGGCCTATCGGCAGTTTCTCTACGAAACCGGCGCCCTGTTCTACCTCACCAATGTTGCCGACGGACTAAACGGCATTCGGTTCAAACGACGCACACCCGGCACCAGCCGTGTTTCGCTGGAGCGGTTTACGGTTGAATTTTTCTATTCCAGGAGCCAGGGCGGACCCGAATTTGTGATTGATGATCCGCAACGCCGGGGCCGTAACGAATACTTCAACCACAGCCAGTACCGGGACGGCTGGACGTATCTGGACCGGACCATCGGTACGCCGTTCCTGAGCCAGCGATCGGAAGTACGCTCTGAACTGGCCGTCGAACCCATTGCCAACAACCGGGTTTCGCTGCTGCACCTGGGCGCAGCAGGTACGATAAACCAGCGCACTTCCTGGCTAATGAAATTATCGTACAGTCAGAATTTTGGTACCTATCCGAATCCATATCCACCGGGTATAAATCAGTTTTCAGGCCTGTTGCAGGTGGCCACTCCGATCCGGCTGGGCACGTTGGGTGACTGCCAGTTAAATGCGTCGCTGGCACTCGATCAGGGGAAATTATTGTACAATTCGACCGGTCTGTACGTGGGACTACGCAAAACACTGTTGTCCCGAACTGCTGCTGCGCCGACACCATCCGGTAGGTTTTGGCCCTTATGAGCACCGCAATAACCCGGCAGTCCGGGTACAGGCTGGTTTTCCCCGGCATCAATCGACCGCCCGAAGCGTTAACAAACAGAGCGGGTACTGTACCTGAATTTATTGGTTCTTCATGCGTCAGCATGGTTATTTTCACGCATCAAACACGTTAACACTTCTTAATTATGTCTCGTATTGCGCTCATTACCGGTGCTTCGTCGGGCATTGGCAAAGCCACCGCCGAAGCCTTTGCCACCCTCGGTTATTCCCTCATTCTCTGCGGCCGCCGACAGGACCGGCTCGATGTATTAAGTGGGCAACTGGCGTCAGCAACCAAAACGATCACCCTCAATTTCGACACCCGCGACCGGACCTCCGTCGAGACTGCCATTGCTTCGTTACCGGTTGAGTGGCAGGCAATTGATATTTTGGTCAATAACGCCGGAAACGCCTTCGGCATGTCGCCGATTCAGGACGGTGACCCCGACGACTGGGATTTGATGATCGACACCAATGTACAGGGCGTTCTCTACGTGTCGAAAGCGGTAATGTCGGGCATGGTCGCCCGGCAGCGGGGCCACATCGTGAACCTCAGTTCGATTGCCGGGAAACAAACCTACGCCAACGGAGCGGTGTACTGTGCGTCTAAAGCGGCCATCGAAGCCATCAGCACGGGTATGCGCCTGGACCTGACGCAACACGGCATCAAGGTAACCAACATCGCACCGGGAGCCGTGGAAACCGAGTTTTCCGTGACCCGTTTCAAGGGCGACACCGAGCGGGCAGCTAAGGTCTACGAAGGCTTTATGCCCCTGACCGCCGAAGACATTGCCAGCACGATCGTATATGCCGTGACCGCTCCCGCCCACGTCACGATTTCCGATTTGACGATCTTAGCCAGCGCCCAGGCCGCAGCGACGATAATTCACCGGAAATTGTAACAAACCAAACCTCCATCCGCTGAATGGGTGCAGCACTTAGCTACTGGATTAGGCTTCAGCAACCAAGTTCTGCACCCCTTCAGGGGATAGGGGTTCTTCAGTCGACGAAGATATCGACACTTTTACTTATCTTCCCTTTATGAAAAGCCTGACCGTCCAGATCCCGACGCCCTGCCACGAACGCTGGGCCGATATGCTGCCTAATGACAAGGGCCGTTTCTGTACCAGTTGTCAGAAAACAGTTGTCGACTACACGGCCCTCTCCGACCGCGAATTAGTTCGTGTACTAAGCCGGTCATCCGGCGAAATCTGCGGCCAACTCCGGCCCGACCAGATCAACCGGCCACTGGTGATTCCAACTCAGGAAAACTCGGTTTGGCAATACTGGTTAAGCGTACTGACGATGGGTGTGTTGAGCTGGCAAACCGCGCAGGGGCAACAAGGGCCGATCACCAGCCCGGCGCGGACAACTACAATCCAGCCACTCAAACCGCTTGCGATTCGGGAGGTCGTTCCCGAAGATACCAATCAGGTTATTGTAAGTGGTCGGGTAATGTCCGTTGATTCGACCGGAGCCGTAGCAGTCCTGCTAAATGCTACGGTACATGTAATGCTCCCAGACCTGCTCATACCTAATCAATATCATCTTAGAGATGGACAAACGGATAATGCTGGTAGGTTCAGAATAACATTGCCGGCCGATTGGTCAATGGATAAAGTGACGATTAACGTCTTCGGTACTGATTTTTCCACTTTTAGAATTCATCCGAATGTCACTTCTACAACGCCATTAATTACCCTCAGCGACATTATCCTGACGGAAAACATGCGCGTAAAACACCGGACTGTCTCCGGTGGTGGTCTGACTATCGTTAAATCGCCTTCCCGCTGGCAGCGGATTAGGCGTAGATTGTTTCACCGGGCCGGTTAACGTCAGCCTTTTCGCATTCATTCGTACCTTCGTTTCGTCAATAAACCCCTCACACTCAATGGCTGTTTACAACCTGCAAATCAATGGTCGGCGTTACCAGGCCGACGTCGAGCCGGATACCCCGATCCTATGGGTACTGCGCGACCACCTCGGACTGGTCGGCACCAAATACGGGTGTGGCATTGCCCAATGCGGTGCCTGCACGATTCACCTCAACGGCGAAGCCACCCGCTCCTGCGTCCTGCCCGTTTCGGCCATTGGTACGCAGAAAATTACCACCATCGAAGGACTGTCAGCAACCGGTACGCACCCGGTGCAGCAGGCCTGGAACGAGGTCGACGTACCGCAGTGCGGCTATTGTCAGGCCGGACAGATCATGACGGCAGCCGCGTTGCTGAAGCGCAATCCAAAGCCGACTACTGCCGAAATCGACGCGACCATGACCGGCAACCTCTGCCGGTGTGGCACGTACCACCGCATCCGCGAAGCCGTGAAAGTAGCCGCCACCAAAACCGCGAAATAGCCATGACGACGCAACCAACCAATAGCCGCCGGAATTTCCTGAAGGTAGCCGCCGTAACCGGTGGCGGGCTTGTTCTGGGCTTCAACTGGCTCGAAGCCGAAGCCGCCGAACCGCTGACCGTCGAGATGATGGCCGCGACCAATGCACCGGCCGCGACCACAGCGGGTCTGGGTTTCAACAGCTACCTCTCCATTGACCCGCAGGGCATTATCACGATTTTGTCGCCAAACCCCGAAGTGGGACAGGGCATTAAAACGGCCTTCCCGATCATTGTGGCCGAGGAATTAGACGCCGACTGGACAAAAGTAGTGGTGGAGCAGGCACCGTTGGATACCAAAAAATTTGAGCGGCAGGTGGCCGGGGGCAGTGGCTCCATTCCGCACTCCTGGAAACGCCTACGCACGGCGGGAGCTACGGCCCGGCAAATGCTGATCGAAGCAGCCGCCAAACGCTGGAGTGTTCCCGCCACGGAGATCACCACGGAGAAAGGTTTTGTGCTGCACTCGGCAACTGGCAAAAAGCTGAGTTACGGCGAATTAGCCACCGAAGCCGCGCAGATTCCGGTTCCGACGGACGTAAAATTGAAAGATCAGAAGGATTTCAAGCTGATCGGCAGTACCATCAAAAACGTCGATAACCCGAAGATCATCACCGGCAAACCCCTGTTCGGGCTGGATTTCTACCGCGAGGGAATGTTGTTTGCCATGTTGCAACGCCCGGCGTTCGGCTATAAATTGAAATCGGTAGACAGCAAAGTGGCCAAAGCCATGTCGGGTATTGTGGATGTCGTGACGTTTGGCAACAACGTGGCGGTGGTGGGTAAGTCGACGTGGCAGGTAAAAAAAGCCAAAGACGCGCTGAAGATCGAGTGGGAGAAACCCGCTGTTTCTGAAAGTACTGCCGACCATAACCGCCTGTTCAAAGAACTGTTAGACAGCAAAGAAGCCACCGTTCGGCGGAAAGACGGCGACGTGGATGCGGCTTTCAAATCGGCGGCAAAGGTGGTTACGGCCGAATATCAGTGTCCGTTTCTGCCCCACAACCCGCTGGAGCCGATGAACTTCTTCGCCCACGTCCGGCCCGATGGTGTCGAACTGGTTGGCCCCACGCAAACGCCCGAACTGGCCCGCAACGAAACCGCCAAACTCCTCGGTATCTCGCCCGACAACGTAACCGTTCAACTGACCCGGATGGGCGGGGGCTTCGGTCGGCGGCTCAAAGCCGATTACGTGATTGAAGCCGTGCAGGTATCCAAATTGGTCAACGCGCCGGTAAAACTCATCTGGACCCGCGAAGACGACATGACGGGGGGCAGCTACCGCCCGGCCGTTCGCTACCGGTTCGAAGCCGCCCTGGATGCGCAGGGAAACATGATCGGCTACAAACTACGGGGCGTGGGTATGAATGCGGGTAATCCCACCCGGGAAGACAATTTCCCCGCCGGTGCCGTCGACAACCTGCTCGTCGACAGTGTCGATTACAACAAAACACCCATCACTACCGGACCCTGGCGGGCACCGATCACCAACTTTCTGGCCTTCGCCGAACAGTCATTCTTTGACGAAGTAGCCCTGGCCGCGGGTAAAGACCCTGTGCAGTTCCGCCTGGAGTTGCTCGACAAAGCAAAGCAAAAACCCGTCGGTGCCGTCAAATACGACCTCGACCGGATGAAAATCGTGATTCAGACGGCGGCTGAGAAAGCGGGTTGGGGTACCAAAAAGGGAGCCGATGGTAAATTACTGGCGCAGGGCTTCAGCGTCTATTTTTCGCACCGGTCGTATGTGGCCCAAATCGGCGAGGTGGTGATTCAGAAGGGTAAACCCGTGCTGCAAAAGGTTTATTCCGTGGCCGACTGTGGCGTGGTCGTGAATCAGAGCGGTGCCCGGCAGCAGGTAACGGGGTGTATTGTGGATGGCATTGGCCACGCGATGTACGGCAACCTGACCTTCAAAGACGGTGTGCCGGACCAGAAGAACTTCAACGACTACCGGCTGATCCGGCTCCACGAAATTCCGCAGGTCGAGGTACACTTTATCGATAACGGCATCGAACCCACTGGCCTCGGCGAACCCTCACTGCCCCCGGCCGCTGCCGCCGTAGCCAACGCGATCTTCAAAGCGACCGGCAAACGACTCCGCAATCAGCCATTTGTGGAAGAGGAAGCGTTTAAGGGCATTTCGTAAAGGAATTTCACCCCTAACTCCCCGAATGAGGTTGGGGGATAGCAGTCTGCCCATAAACAAATGTAGCCGCCACATCAGTAATGTGGCGGCTACACTTGTTTATGGGCGTTTCCGATGGCCTGACACGTTAATCCAAGCAGTATTGCCCCCATATAAGTAGGCCGTTCGCTCAGGTGTCCGGCGTTTAAACCGTTCGTCATTACGTTTCCACCGTTCAAGTAGTATGCAATACAAAGTACCAGCTGAAACCTACATCTTTGTATCGTTAGTCAGGCACAAACGCCCGGCACTATTTTAAAATCACGAACCAAAAAACCAATAAACATCATGAAAACGCTCGCCCACAATTTCCTCATCGCGCTCTCTTTCAGCGCCGTTACTGCCTTCACTACCGTCAACGCACTGGCTGGCCCGAAGCAACCCCAACACCCCGTCGCCTACCAGACCAGTATTTATGGCTCAGCCGATGGCACTAAACTGAACGTTGCCATCGATAAGCAACTCGGTGGCCGGGTCGATATCCGGTTAGTTGATGCTAAAGGGAATGTATTGTTCCAGCAGGGTATTCACAGTAATCAGTCGACATACCGGAGCAGATTGGTCGTTGGTGACCTGCCCGCCGGAACCTACCAGTTGGAAATTTCAAATGGCCTGGATACCACCGTTCGCACGGTACA
>JBBQLG010000128.1:0-18139 GCA_038327655.1 Cytophagales bacterium | reverse complement strand
GGTTTGGCCGGGCTGGATCTTGAGTTTGGCGTTATCAAAGGTGCCGCTTTGGGCAATGGTGGTGGCGCAGTTGCAGCCGGTGGTGGTTTGGGCCTGTCCGCCATAGGGTAACAGGGCGATCAGGGTAAGCAGCAGGTAAAGATGTTGCATAGAGTTACCGGTTAAAGGATGGGAAAACACGATGCCTGACGGAGGGTGAATAAGTGTTTCTTCACGCCTGACCACTATGCAGCAAGGTAAATTATTTACTGCCAGATGATTAGCAGTATATTGAGGGTCACACTTCACGAATTGGTAACCACGCACTGCACGTAAAATAAAACGCTCTGATTTAGGGCTGGAAATTAAAGATGTAATAGACCTTGTTGCCGACTTTTCCTTTCGGCTTAGTAGTGAACAGCAGCATAGTCGTTGAGGGATGCACAGTGCGTACAGGGAGAAGTGCCGACCGTGTACCCTGAGCGCAGTGTTGTGTCTACTGGGTAACGGGCCTCATGTAAATGCTCAACCGGCTTGCTTCCTTTTTTACCCGGAGCAGATACGCCTTGCCGAGGCTGCCGGATACCATGAGTCGCCGGTCGCTGGTCCAGGCCCGCGCTCTGGATGAACCAACTCGCTCAAGCCTTCCCCGTTCCGACAGACAGTAGGCCATCCAGCCATCTTCGCACCGATCAATGTTTCTGCTATTGAAGTCGTGCCGATAGCCGCCTACCGCCAAGGCATCCGCTTTCCTGAAGGCGAAATTGAAGCCCATTACATCCACGAACTCGCGGTTCCGGCGCTTGAGTCGTTTGAAAGTTTCGGAGGTGGCTTCGTGTAAACTCAGCGTAAACCGGTTCGTCTGCCCACTCGGGATAAAGGAATACAGGCCGTAAGAACACGCTATATCGGGTTGCTCCAGCGGTTTCACGAGCGCATCAACCCAGGTTGGTGGATACAGGCTGTCGGCGTCGGCACTTACAATAAAACGGCCTCGCGCCCTGTCAAGGCCGCCCTGCCGGGCAAAACTGATGCCCTGTTCCGCCACAAAAACTGACTGTACCCCGCACTCATCCAGCAACTCCTGCGTGCGATCGGTCGAGTTATTGTTGGCAACAATCAGTTCGGTACGGTAGGTAGTTGTCTGGGCAGCCAGCGAAGCCAGCGTTTGTACTATGTTTTCCGCTTCATTATACGCTGGAATAACAATGGATACCTCAGGGTCTGACACCGAAAAGCGTTGCAAATCGGCTCGCAGTGACTGAAGTGCGTCTCTGGAAAAAGAACCCGGCTGTCCGAAGAGACGGAGCGATTTTTGTACCCATTCGGGGGTAGTAAAGAGTCTCATAGTGAATGGTGATGATAAGTTAGACTACGTACGAATGATACGAAAAGCGACATACTGAAATATATTTCCTCTTTAATGTTGTATGTATAAATCAAAAATACTACTTATGGTTTAATATTTGCAATTTTGGTAAATAAAATCTGTAATTTTAGACATGCCGTCTACATTTCTCATTAACTACTATGATTATTCTGACCATTGTGTTGTCGATACTGGTTGGTATCGTATTCATCTACCTGAGCTACAATGTGATCTACCTGCTTATTCTGGCGTTGGTAGGGCGCTTTGGCCGACGTCGGCAGCTACCGACGGCAACCGACAAACGGGCACGGTTTGCCGTATTGATCCCGGCTTACCGCGAAGACGCGGTTATTCTTCAGACAGCCCGTGATGCCCTGCGCCAGCATTATCCGGCTGACCTGTTCGATGTCATTGTTATTGCCGACTCCCTGAAACCAGCTACAGTAGCGGAGTTGACCAGCCTGCCAATTCGGGTTGTTCCCGTGCAGTTTGAGGTGAGTACGAAAGCCAGAGCACTCAACACGACGATGGCGCAACTGCCCGACGGGTATTACGATGTGGCACTGGTGCTGGATGCCGATAACCTGATGGCTACCGATGCGCTCGAACAGTTCAACCGCTGGCTGCAGGCGGGCTACCGGGCGGTACAGGGGCACCGGATGGCCAAAAACAGTGATACGCCCCTTGCTTACCTCGACGCTATCAGTGAAGAAATTAACAATCACCTGTTTCGCCGTGCCCTGGGGTACATGGGCCTGTCCAGTGCCCTGATCGGGTCAGGAGCAGCCATCGACTACGCGCTGTTCAAAGACATCATGCGGCCCATCGACGCGATTGGCGGGTTCGACCGGGAACTCGAATACCGATTGCTGGAACAACGCATTCGGATTGGCTACGCCGAAGAAATCGATATTATCGACGAAAAAGTACGGCAGACTGCCGTGTTCAACAACCAGCGTCGACGGTGGCTGTCAGCGCACTGGACGTATACTACCCGTTATTTTATGCCCGGCCTGCGTGAATTGGGGCGGGGCAATTTCGACTATGCGAATAAGATGGTTCAGTCGCTGCTGCTGCCCCGTGTGCTGTTACTGGGCATTCTGACAATACTGGCCGCGCTGAGCCTGCTGGTTCCCATTTCACCGATCCCTGGTGCCTGGGTTGGGTTGCTGGGTGGCATGATTGTAACGATGCTGCTGGCGTTTCCGTCGGCTTACTATACACCCAGACTCCTTACGTCGTTGCTGCACCTGCCCATGGTGTTCTGGATGATGTTCCGGTTGTTATTCAAGCTGAAAGGCGCAAACCGCACCTTTATCCATACACCACACCAGGTATAGGCTACTTCCTTCTAATGACAATAAACCCAGTCGGCTATTAATCAGCCGACTGGGTTTATTGTCATTAGAATAATAAAATGCTGATAAAGAGCAGGTAACCCGGAGTCAGACGACTGAGCAGGGTAGTGCGGTCGTTTCCTGCGGCAGCGGTTGGTACAGTTTGTAGGTATTCAGCAGTTGCTGTGTGGTGCGTAGCCAGGAGAAATGCGTAACCCGTTCTTTACCCCGTTCGATCAGGGTTTTTCGCAGGACCGGATTGTGCATGAGTTGCTGTATGGCTTCGGCAATCTGATCGGGCTGGTGGGGATTAACCAGCAAAGCGGCTTCCCCTGCTACTTCGGGCATGGCGGTGAGGGTGCTCGTAATGACGGGCGTACCACAGGCCATCGCTTCCAGAATGGGCAGGCCGAACCCTTCGCTTATGGACGGAAACAGAAACAGTTCGGCCATCACGTACAGGGCGGGTAAGTCATCGTCGTGGATATAGCCAATAAATCGGCAGCGCTGCTGCACAAACACCAACTCGTCGGCGGTCAGCAACTGCTTTAGAAAAGGCGGCACGTTTCCGCAGATGACCAACCGGCTGTCCGGGTCGGTCTGTCCGTAACGAATAAAAGCCTGAAGGACGTTTTTTGCGTTCTTGCGCGGATCGGCACTACCCAGAAATAGCATGTACCGTTCCGGCAACTGGTATTTAGCCCGCACCTGGGCAAACCGCCCCGCCGGGATGGGTGTGTTAAACCGATTGCTAACTCCGTTGTAGAGCACGTCGATCCGGGCATTCGGCAAGTTAAGCTCGTCTTTGATTTGCTGACCCGCATAGGCCGATACCGTGAGGACTTTGCCGCAGCGACCGATTAACCGGGGCACCAACAGCGCGCGGTAGAGGTTGCCGAGCCGCTGATACAGCGTTGCGGTATTTACGCCCGAGGTTTTGGTCAGAAACAGCACATCGTGCAGCGTCAGAATCAGCGGCACGCCCGTTAGCCAGGGGGCTGTGTTGGCAGTGCAGTGCAACACGTCCAGCCGATAGGCCCGGATCGCCCTGGGAAGGGCGACCTGCTCCCAGTGAATGTAGTTGGCACCCGGTACCTGCACCAGTACAAAGTTGGCCCGCAGTGTAAGGCACTGAACATCCACATCGGGGCGCACGAAGATGAAATACTCGTTTTCGTGATCTAATTGCTGCAGCGCACCGATGAGTTCCAGTGCCACAATGTCCATTCCATGTTTGTGAGGCCTGAACAAGCGTTGTGCTTCGATGCCGATTCTCATACTTGTGTCGTTAATGGTGGTTGATTCTCACTCATTACGCTGGCTGTCTGCTTCACGGCAACCGGTCCGATTATGGCATCGCGCAGGTTCCACCCCACACCGTTCAGCAGTGCTTTCAGGTAGGGCACCTGCCCCCGCAAGGTGTACGTGATCAATGATTTGGGAAAGGCAACGCCGGCGTAATACAGCGCAAAAATCAGGAGGGAAAGTGCTGATGCTGTTCGGCGCATGAAATACAGCCGGTTGCGGGTCAGGTAGTATACTTTGCGCGGACTGGCTTTGCCGACCGAAAGCGATTCTTTGTGGTAGATCAGCGCGGTGGCCTGGTAGTAAATCGTGAACCCCGCCCGCTGAATCCGGTGCGACCAGTCGAGTTCTTCGTAGTACAGAAAAAACGGTTCGTGCATGCCGCCGACCGTTTCCCAGACGGCCCGGCGGATGAGCATGGCCGCCCCGTGCGCAAACGCCGTTGGGCCGGACTGGTCGTACTGGCCCACATCGGCCTGGTGCGTACCGTAGCAGGTGGTCTGGCCGGTGAGGACGTTCAACGGGCGGTACCCGGCGTACTGAATCACGTCGGGCTGGCTGAAATACCGGATTTTGGGGCAGACCACACCAATGGATTCGTCCGCCCGGATGGGTAGCAGCAACGCGCCAATCAGATCGGGCGTTACTTCGGTATCGTTGTTGATGAGCAGGAAATAAGCGCCGTTGGCCTGCCTCATGGCGAGGTTATTACCCCCGGCAAAGCCCAGATTGTCGGGACTTACGATCAGTCTTGCATTCGGAAACGGGGTCAGCTGCTCAGCCGTGAGGGGTTGTTCCCGCGAGCCGTTGTCGACCACCAGAATTTCGATGTGTTGGTGAATCAGCCGCCGGGTCGATTCCAGCAGGGCCAGGGTGGCATCTGTCTGGTTGAAATGAACGGTAATGATGGATACGAGTGGCCCGCGGATGGGCGGTTCAGTTCCGGGCTGCCCATTCGTGGGTCGCTCGTATCCATTGGGGTTTACATGCTTTCCTTCTGCCATACCGCCACAAACGTTTTTGCCAGAATCTGAAAGTCCGTCCGCAGTGATACCTGGTTGGCATAGGCGATGTCCAACTGAATGCGCTCGTGGTCGGAAAGCTGGGTCGACCGGCCGCGTTTGGTTACCTGCCACAGACCCGTTAGTCCGGCCGGAGCCGCAAACCGCTGCGCGTATTCGGAGGTGGTCAGTTTTTCGGCCTCGTACATCGGCAGGGGACGGTTGCCGACTACCGACATATCGCCCTTCAGAATGTTGAGAAACTGGGGTAGCTCGTCGATGCTCAGGTCGCGCAGGACCCGTCCGAGCCGCGTTACGCGGGGGTCGGCGTGGAATTTGGCGAACGTGGCTTTGGCTTTTTTGCGCCGGATGTACACGGCCTCGCAGACCTGCTCATTGTCCAGAAAAAGCTGCCGCTGACAACCGGCTTCGGTCGTCTGGCAAACCGAACAAAGGCCGCTGGTTGATACATCGACGGCTTTATTGTAGATATTCTGATCGGCCATGGCCGAAATCAGTTTATCGGCATTGGGCCGCATCGTCCTGAATTTGTACATGTCGAACACCCGGTAGCCGGCTCCTACGCGCCGGGAGCGGTAAAAGATCGGCCCCGGAGAATCGAGTTTGATCAGCACCGCCACAACCACAAACACGGGCGAGATGCACAGCAGTAAGGCGCCGGCGAAGAGAATGTCGAACAGTCGCTTACCGGCGGGCATCTCCACGGCGATGGAGTTGTCGCTCACCGATACCTGGTGGCTGGCCTGCTTGCGCTGAATGAGGTAGTCGATCCGTAAGCCCAGGCTGGCTTCGGCTCCTCGGCTCGGAAAAATATCGAGCGCTCTGGCCTGCAATGCCTGCTGACGGAGCGAAACCGTAACCTGATCGGCCGTTAAAATAACCGGCAGCGTACTGTAAAAAGGGTTGGCTTTCAGTTGCTTAATGAAATCCATACCGCCTGCATTTTCATTAATGATCACGAGGTCAGCCTCTAAGCCCCACTGCATGACGGCCATTGCCTCATCGACGGTTGTGACGGGTGTGATGGATACCGTTTTGCCGAAGGTCCGCATAAACGGCAGCGCGGTGTCCATATCCGGTTCGATGTACAGGATGCTGAACGTTTCCGTTGAAACTGGTGAAGAAACCATAACTGTGAGCGGTTCAAGTATTACGGAGGAAGAAAACAGGGAATCGTCAGGAAGGCAGCCGGGAGAGTTCCCCCTGGGTTCGACGCAGCATGGCACCGACTTTAGCTTTTATTTCGATTGGGTTGAAGGGCTTGACGGCATAGTCATCCGCGCCAATTTCCAGACAGTGAATCCGGGTCTGGCTTTCTTCCAGGCTCGACAGCACCAGAATGGGCAGGTGCCGGAAAAACATACTGGCCCGGATCTGGCGGATCAGATCGAAGCCGGTAAACATGGGCATGGTCAGGTCGGTAATGACCATGTGCGGTTCATTACCCTGTTCCAGCCAGTTCATTGCCTCCAGCCCGTTCGTTTGGGTCGTTACCTGGTAGTGATCGCGGAGGGTGTAGTGCAACACTTTCAGAATGAAGGCGTCATCGTCAACGATAAGTAGGTGGTACGGATGTTCCATAAGTACTTTTACTCAAGTGGTACATGTTGGTTTCATTTCTACTATTTGCGGATGGGTTCTTAAAGAGATGTGTAAATATAACATTAGAAAATAAAAAATGAAATAAATGGTTCAATAAGGTAACATGAAATTTATTATTTTTCTATTACATAAATTATATGGATTTGACGAAAGCAGGTGCCTGAATGTCAGTGGTGACCACAGCCAAGCAGTGTACCAAACCCAATGCGGGGATGAGTACGCTGATTACCGGCAAAAAGTGGGGGAAGTAGGGGTGATGTAACCGGATGTGGAGTAATCAGGGAGTGCCGGATAGCGACGAATTCCCTTAACCGGCTGCGCATCTGAGTCGGCCTCGGCTGGTGAAGAGTAGCCAAAAATACCTAATGAGCCGGGTAGCCCGAAGGGGAGTTGGGGAATCCGTACTGTTCGGGTAAAACTGCCGGGCTGTTGGCGGAGGCAGACCCCGAAAACCGTGTGTCTTCACAGATCGGCTGCGCGGGTCAGCGATGTGTGAAGACAGGACGCAGGTAGCTTACGCGGTTTTTTTGACATCGACCGCATTCGGCCCCTTGGGGGTATGGGTCGTAGTGAAGGTGACCTTGTCCTGCTCGTTGATAGGCTCGGTCAGGCCATTGATGTGCACAAAAATACTTTCCTGGCTTTGCAGGTCTTTGATGAAGCCGTATCCCTTGGAGGTGTTGAAGAACGTAACGACGCCCTGCCGAATCACTTCCTGCGCCGGACCGTCTTCCTGCCGGGCCACGCCAATCTGAATATCTTCTTCGTTGATCTGCCGTTTCCGCCGGGGATCGGGTGGGGTGGAGGTGATGTTGCCGTTTTCATCGACATACGCCATCATCTGATCGAGCGACTGGCCTTTCTGGGCGTTCGCCTTGCGATCTTCCCGCTTCTCTTCTTTGTCTTTCCGCTTCTTCTGCCGTAATTTTTCTTTTTCCTTTTTATTAAACGTCTCCATAGTTTGTGTTTATCTCCGTGGGCGTATCGTGTGCAAGAATGACAGGATTTTAAGGCGGAAATGATGCCCGTTATGGTGAGTGACCCGGTGATGCATACTACATCGTCATGCCCTCATTTAATGAACCGCAGACGACGGAAATAAGTTGTGCATCGCCCGTTTACTCCGTTAAACTACCTGAATTATGGGTGGCACTGGGTCTGTTACTGGTATCTTTCACGTAAGCACCGGGAGTCGATGCTTCGCGGCTACTGTCCGGTCAGACGGGCCGAAGCACCCTGACTAAGGTAAGAATCTTTCGGGAAGACGCCAAACCATACAGGAGGGTACATGACGGAATTTAATGCAAAAACAATAATCTTTCGCGGGCAACATTCTGAAATAGCCCCTTCACCCCCCCGGAACAGTCCACTTAACTCCTGTTTCTGACCCCCGATCGTATGAAATATACCACCCTACTGCTGGCCCTGTATCTGCTGGTCCTGCTGACGGCAACGGCTCAGCAAACTTCTCCCAAAGCCAACGATACCACCACGCCCCTGCACCTGCTGCAACCCGACTATCCGGTGCCGTACGGTCAACCCAAACCCGACGGGGTAGCGGCCGTGCTGAGCCGGGTTTATACGTATTTAGAGGCCAGTACTCCCACGCAACTGATTGATAAACAGACCACAAAACCCGTTACTGACCTCACAAAATTCAACCCCAACGCGATCATCAAACCCGGCGATTTTCGGCTGACGAGTTATGAATGGGGCGTTACTTACGCCGGTATGCTGCTGGCCAGCGAAGCCACCGGCGATGCCCGCTACGCTGACTACACCAATAAGCGGCTCACGTTTCTGACCACACTGATTCCGTATTTTCGCGATCAGGTCATGGCCAGCCCGACCACCAACACGGCCCTGCGGGCGATGCTGGCCCCCCACGCCCTCGACGATGCCGGAGCCATGTGTGTCGCCATGATTAAAGCCAGCCGGGCGGGAGGGGTCAACGTGGATCTACGGCCGCAAATCGACACGTATATCAACTACATCACTAAAAAAGAACATCGCCTGGCGGACGGGACGCTGGCTCGCAACCGGCCCCAGCCCAACACGCTTTGGCTCGATGACCTGTTTATGAGTGTTCCCGCCCTGGCGCAGATGGGCAAACTCACCGGCGACCCGATGTACTACGACGAGGCCGTGAAGCAGGTGCTGCAATTCTCGACCCGGATGTTCAATAAAGAAAAGGGCCTGTACATGCACGGCTGGGTGGAGGGCATGAGTGTTCACCCCGAATTTCACTGGGCGCGGGCCAACGGCTGGGCCATCATGACCAACGTGGAACTGCTGGACGTGCTGCCCGAAACGCATCCGGGGCGGCCGGCCGTGCTGGAGTTGCTGCGGGCGCACGCGAAGGGCTTGGCTGCCTGCCAGTCGGGGTCGGGGTTCTGGCATCAGCTGCTGGACCGCAACGATTCGTACTTGGAAACATCGGCAACGGCCATTTACACCTACGCCCTGGCCCGCGCCATCAACCGGGGCTGGCTCGATCCACTGGCGTATGCCCCCATGACGCTGCTGGGCTGGAACGCGGTGGCCACTAAAGTAACCGCCAACGGACAGGTCGAGGGCACCTGCGTAGGAACGGGCATGGGCTTCGATCCGGCGTTTTATTACCACCGTCCCGTCAATACCTACGCGGCTCACGGCTACGGTCCGGTGCTGCTGGCCGGGGCCGAAGTAATTAATCTACTCAAAAAGAAGACCTTCGAGATCAACGACAGTTCGCTGCAACTGACCGAAAAACGGTAATTTGCCGACCCGTAAAACCGGCAGCTGTATCCAAGTGTTACCCGTTTATTAGTTCGCATCGTACCGCATCCTGTTATTGCAAAACGTACAGACCCACATGAACAGCGTCCATCAAGTCATTCTCGGTTGCTTGGTCACGGTAACCACCACATTTGGGCAGGCACCGGAGCCGGTAGCCAGCGTAAAACTGGAATTAGTATCGGATCAGCTTTCGCACCCGACCGCCTTTGCCGTAACGCCCAACGGTGCTCCCGACCGGTTGTTCGTTTGTGAGCAGGAAGGCCGCATCCGCATCATCGAACAGGGCGTATTGCGCCCGCAGCCTTTTCTGGATGTGTCGGCGGAGGTCATCAAAAAGCCGGGTTACGAAGAACGGGGGTTGCTGGGACTGGCTTTTCACCCGGACTACGCCAAAAACGGCAAGTTCTACATCTATTGCAGCACCCCGATTGCAAACCGCAAAGGTGTTGACAACGAGGAGGAAGTGCGCGAATATACCGTGTCGAAAGACCCAAATGCGGCCAACAAAACGACCATGCGTGTGGTGCTGAAGGTAGACGACCCGGAATCGAACCACAACGGGGGCGACCTGAAGTTTGGACCGGACGGGTACCTCTACGTTGCCATTGGCGACGGTGGTGGTCAGAACGATAAGCATGGCGAAATCGGCAACGCGCAAAACCTCACCTCGTTGATGGGAAAAATCCTGCGCATCGACGTGAATCAGCAGCCGTACGGCATTCCCCAGGACAATCCATTCGCGGGTAAAACGGACAGTCGGCCCGAAATCTACGCGTATGGATTTCGCAATCCGTGGCGCATCAGTTTCGACCGGCAGACCGGAAAATTGTTTACCGGCGATGTGGGGCAGGACAAGTTTGAGGAAGTTGATATTGTTGAGAAGGGGGGTAACTACGGCTGGCGGGTGCGCGAAGGGCTGCACGAACACAACGACGCCGACCCCGACCCGAAAAACTGGGTTAACCCCATCAGCGAATACCCGCATACCGAAGGGCTGAGCGTGACGGGCGGCTTTTTGTACCGGGGCAAAGCCATCCCGGCCTTGACGGGTAAATACATTTTTGCCGACTGGATGGGTCCCATCTGGCAACTGTCCGAAACGGACGGGAAAACCTGGTCGCGGGAGAAGCTACCCATTTCACGCGATGCCGGTTATTGGCACGTCTACAGCTTCGGTGAAGATAAAGCGGGCGAAATTTACGTGCTGACAGTGCTGCTCGACAGCGGCAAAGGCGCGGTCTACAAACTCGTTCCGTAATTGGCCGGGAAGTTGTTTGAGCCGTTAAAAAAGTGCCAGCCGGGGATTGCTGAACAACGGCTTCAGCCACCTGACTTGCCAAACGGGGTGTCTGACCGGCTGATTCCGGCATTCACCCCCTTTTTGTTTCCGGGCCTGGCGGACGGGCGCAACTTTGTATCAGATAAACCAAACAACTGATACAGATCATGAAAAAAGTAATCGCTTTGATGCTGGGACTGGCAGCCGGTACCGCATCGTTCGCCCAAACATCTGCCTCGCAGACAACCAGCCCGCTGGTGCCCCAAACGCGCATCACGATGACGACCGATCAGAAGATCAAACTCTTCGTCAGCCCCGTATCCGAACGGGCGCAAATAGCCCTTCAGGATGCTGATGGTCACGCCCTCTACACCGAATACGTAACCCTGGCCCACGGTTTAGGCCAGCAGTTCGATGTGTCCAGCTTAGCCGTGGGTACGTATCGCCTGACGCTCACGACTGATGGCCAAACGATTGTCAGAACGTTTGTGGTCCAGCCCGTGCCGAACCAGACGTTTATCGTTATGGAATCCTGACCAGTGTTTTCTGCATTTTTTTCCTGCGCTTTCGGCCCGATACAATCCTTGTCGGGCCGTTTTGCGCTGTTCGCTAATCCGGTAGCTTTGCGCGTTATGGAGCCTCAACCCGCCGATCACCTGCCGCTACGCCAGAAAGCCCAACTGGCTTTTAGCGTCTTTATCATTTACTGGCCCATCCGGTTCTACCAAAACGTGCCGGGGTTCGATGGCGGAACGCTGTCGCGGATACTGCCTTTTCTCTTGGTCGAAATGGCCCTGACGTTTACGCTGTTACTGGGCTGGATTCAACTCATCGACTGGTTGCAGCAACGGCTTATTCCCCGGCTCGACCGGGGGACACCCGGCAGCATCCGGTTCCCCGTTCAACTGTTTACGCTGGTGGTGGCGGTCGGGCTGGCCCTTGGGTTTAATAACGTATTCGGGTGGGTACACGGGCGCATGGACGACGGCCTGGAACGGCGATTTCCCACGCTGGGGCAGGCACCGGATCGCCCGCGCCCCGGACTGCACAACGACAATGGCCAGCGCCGGCGGATGAATAACGGCCTGACGGTGATGGGGTTACTGTCGGCGTTTTACTTAGTGGCCAACCGCCGGTCGAATCAGCGCATTCAGCAGTTGCAGCTTCAGGCCGAACGGTTAGAAAAAGAAGCGGTGCAGGCGCAGTTCGACGCGTTGAAAAATCAGGTTAGTCCGCACTTTCTGTTCAATAGCCTGAGCATTTTATCGTCGCTGGTGGAGGTCGACCCGAAGCTGTCGATTCTGTTCATCAACCGTCTGTCCAAAGCCTACCGCTACATTCTGGAACAACGCGAGAACGAGCGGGTACCCCTGCGGACGGAACTGGATTTTCTGGCAGCTTATACGTTTCTGCTCACGATTCGATTCGAGGGTAAACTATTCGTGACCATCGACGTGCCCGAGACCGACCGCGACCGTTTTACGATTGCGCCCCTAACGCTGCAACTGCTGCTGGAAAACGCCGTGAAACACAACCAGCTCTCGGAAGAAAATCCATTACTGGTAACCATCACCCTGACCGGCGAGGTGCTGCGGGTAAGTAACCCCATTCGGCTGCGTCCCGTTGTGGAAAACTCCACCGGCATGGGTCTGCAAAATATTGTAAACCGATACGCGCTTCTCACCGACCGGCCCGTCGAAATCGGTGAGCAAAACGGTGCGTTTGTCGTCCGTATTCCCCTTTTATAGTGAATGATTGACTTATAGAATGATTGAATGTTGAGCAGCAGATCATTCAATCATTCTATAAGTCAATCATTCACTTACTCAATCACTCATTCCATGAACGTACTCATTGTTGAAGACGAAAAACTGACGGCCCGGCGGCTGGAAAAACTGCTGCACGACTACGACCCCACTATTCGGGTTTTAGCCGTTTTGCCGTCGGTGGCGAAAGGGGTGGCCTGGTTCGCCGATGCCAGCCACGAGCAGCCCGAACTACTTTTTCTGGACATTCACCTCGAAGATGATTCGGGTTTCCGGCTCATCGAGCAGGCCAGTCTCACGCTGCCCATCATCTTTACCACGGCGTTCGATGAATACACCCTGCAAGCTTTCAAAACCAACAGCATCGACTACCTGCTGAAACCCATCGACCCCGATGAACTGGGCGCGGCCATTGATAAATTCAAAGTCCTTCGCCAGGAACGCCCGTCGGCATCGCCTGCGCCGGACCTGAACGCGCTGCTTCAGCTACTGGGGCAGGCCACGCCAACCGGGTCGGCTGCGTACAAGGAACGGTTTATGGTGACCATCGGCCCGAAGATTCGCAGCATCGACACCACCGACATCGCTTACTTCTTTTTTGAAGATAAAGCCACCTGGCTCACGACCAAAGAAGGGCTGAATGTGTCCATTGAGTACAGCCTCGAAAAGCTGGCCACGCTGCTCGACCCGAAGCGGTTTTTTCGGGTCAACCGGGCGTATTTAGTGTCGATGGAGGCCATTCGGACTATTCACACGTATTCGGGCAGCAAGCTGAAACTCGATCTCCAGCCCGCGCCCCGGCAGGAAGTGTTCGTCAGTGGCGACCGGGTAACGCCGTTCAAGGAGTGGCTGGGAAAATGATTTACTAACCCCGGCTAACCATCAGCATTCAACTACCAAAATGCCCGATTTGACCTGCTGTTTCTGGTACTGAACCGCTTTCTTTTTCGGGCGATAGCGACAACTGGCAACTTTGTGTCATCAAAACCAGCACACATCGTTTGTCATGAAAAATATACTCCTGTTTCTCCTTCTGTTATCGGCTGCGGCCCGCGTCAACGCCCAAACCCCGGCTGATTCTGCCGGTTCTGCCAAACCCGCTGCGCCCCGTAGTACAGCGGGCCTTACGGGTCTCGTGCGGGATGCCGCCACTCAGAAACCCGTTGAGTTCGCTACTGTGGCGCTGCTCCGGGTATCGGATGCCGGGCTGGTAAAAGCCACGTATACCGATACCGACGGGCAGTTCTCGTTCGATAAGGTAGCCGACGGTATCTACACCGTGTCCGTTTCATTTGTGGGTTACGCACCGGCGGCACTACCCGCGTTTTCGGTTTCGTCGGCGCAGCCATCGGTTCGGTTAGACGCCATCGCTCTTACGTCGCAGTCGAAACAATTGGCCGAAGTAGTGGTGACAGGGCAGAAAGCGGTGATCGAGCAAAAGATCGACCGGATGGTGCTGAACGTCGGGGCGTTGGCGTCAAACGCGGGAGCAACGGCGCTGGATATTCTGGAAAAATCCCCCGGCGTCACCCTCGACCAAAGTGGTAATGTGAGTTTGAAGGGCAAAAAAGAAGTCGTGATTATGATCGACGACAAACGGACGTACCTCTCCGGCGATGAACTGACCAACCTGCTCCGCTCCATGAGTTCGACCCAACTGGATCAGATCGAAATCATGACCAACCCCTCGGCCAAATACGACGCAGCCGGGAATGCGGGCATCATCAATATCAAAACTAAAAAGACGGATAGTCAGGGGTTTAACGGGACGCTGACGCTGGGGTTGGGCATGTCGCCGTACTTCAAAAGCAATAACGGCCTGAACCTCAACTACCGCACCGGCAAGCTGAACACGTTTCTGAACTACAGCTTCATCCAGAACAACGGCTCGTTCGACATTGAGACGCAGCGCAACTTCGTGGATGGCAACGGCTTTATAACCGGCGAGTTGAATCAATCGTCGCACCGGCTGTCGCGCAGCCAGACCAACAGCCTCAAACTGGGCCTGGATTATTACCTGACCGCCAACACCACGCTGGGTATGACCGCGTCGGGATTTGTCAACCCGCAGCACCCCACTGCCGGCAACACGACCACGCTCACGGACGGCAGCGGGCAGCCGACGTCGACCATTCGGACCACGAGCCAGACCGATGCCTTGTGGCGCAATGGAGCCGTGAACCTCAATCTGCGCCACCAGTTCGATGATACCGGCAATCGGGAGTTGACCGCTTCCGCCGATTACCTGAACTACCATTCGACCAATGCCCAGAACCTGCTGAGCAGCACGTATTCTCCGGATGGTGGGCTGGTGAGCCAGTTGCCGCTGCGGGGTGATATTCCGCTGAATATCGACATCTACACCGCCAAAGCCGATTACAGCCAGCCGGTGAAGAACCTGTTTAAATTGGAGACGGGCGTAAAAACGGCCCTGATTCAGACCAGGAACCAGGGTAATTATTTTACGCAGGCGGGTGGTATCGAACAGCCGGATTACCAGCGCAGCAACCAGTTCAACTACCGCGAAAACATCAACGCCGTGTACCTGAACGGAAGTCGGCAACTGGGGGCGTGGTACGCGCAACTGGGACTGCGTTACGAAAATACGCAGTACACCGGCCACCAGTTGGGCAACGCCGAAAAGCCCGATTCGCTGTTCGTGCGGCACTACAACAACTTGTTTCCGACGATGTTTGTGGGGTATAAATTAGATGAGAAGAACCAGTTCGGTTTTTCGTTTGGCCGACGCATCGACCGGCCCGTTTACCAGGATCTGAATCCGTTCCTGAGCATCATCGACCAGTACAGCTACTCGACGGGTAATCCGTTCCTGCGCCCGCAGTTCAGCACCAATCTGGAGGTGAGCCACACCTACGGCGGCTTCCTGACCACGACGCTCAACTACAGCAAAACCAGTGGGTTTATCACCGAAACCCTGCAACAGCGCGATGGGGTCATTATCCGCAGCGTGGGCAATGTCGCCACCCGCAACAACGCCGGGTTGGCGGTCAGTTTGCAGCTACCCGTCACGCGGATGTGGTCAATGAACGCGTTTGTGAACGGTGCCTACACCAGTTTCGACGGCACGATTGCCGGGCTGCCCTTTGTAGCCTCTGCTTTTAGTCTGAACCTGAATTTGACCAATCAGTTTACGCTGGGTAACGGCTGGTCGGCCGAGGTATCGGGCTTCTACCACGGCCGCAACCGCGACGAAGGGCAGGCTCTCATCCGGTCTATCAGTCAATTGTCACTGGCGGTATCCAAACAGCTCTGGGACAAGCGGGCGAGCTTAGTGGTCAACGTCCGCGACGTGTTCCACAGCCAGGTGTCGCGGGAGATTCAGAACTTCCAGAATGTGGTGTCCACGATTCAGCTCACCCGCGACACCCGCGTAGCCAACGTGTCGTTCGTGTACAAATTCGGCACCCCGGTGAAGGGCGCACCCGCCAAACGCAACAGCAGTGCCGACGACGAAAAAGACCGGGTAAAAACGTTTTAACGGGGTTATGCTGCCGTCAGTAAAGATATTGTCAGTACGTTCCCGCAATCATAAACCTGAATGACGATGAATTATTTAAATCACTGGCTGGCGGGTTGTGCCGCTGTACTGCCCGGCTTCGTTGCGCCTTCGCCGGCTCAGGCCGAGGGATTATACATCGCCCATGCCGACCATATCCTGGGTACCTCGTTTGACCTGAAAATTGTGGCCCAATCGTACCGGGCTGCCGTGAAAACGGAGCAGGTCATACACGCCGAAATGGAGCGGCTTACGCAGGTGCTGAGCAATTACCGGCCCGATAGTGAATTCAGCCGGTGGCTGGCATCTGGTGGCGAAGCCGTGGCGGTTTCCGACGACCTGTTCGCCGTACTGGCCGGCTTCGACCACTGGCGTGCGCAAACCAACGGCGTAATCAATGCGGCCGCCGAGTGCATCAATCAACTCTGGCAGCAGGCGGCCGAATCGGGTGTGTTGCCCGCTACTGCCGACCGGATGCAGGCCGTAGCCGACGCGCAGCAGCCCCACTGGCGGCTCGATCCGGCGAACCAGACGGCTACCCGCCTGACCAACACCCCCCTTCGGCTGCATTCCTTCGCCAAAAGTTATATCCTCGACCGGGCGGCCGAAGCGGCACTGGCCCTGCCCGATGTGAGCGCGGTGGTGTTGAACAGTGGTGGTGATCTGGTCGTGCGCGGCAACTGGACCGAGCCGGTTGCTATGGCCGATCCCCGCGCCGATGCCGAAAATGCCCAACCCATTGCGCGGCTGGCCGTACAGAACCGGGCCGTGGCGACCAGTGGTAATTACCGGCGTGGCGTGCAAATTGGCGCGAACTGGTATTCGCACCTCGTTCATCCGCTGACGGGGTTGCCCGCCAGTGCCGTAATCAGCGCCACGGTGCTTCATCCCGATGCTGCGACGGCGGGGGCACTGGCTACGGCGTTTACGCTGCTCCCGCCCGCCGAAAGTGAACAACTGGCGGCTGCGCTACCCGGTACCGACTACCTGTTACTGACCAAAACCGGCCGTCAGATTACCAGCCCAGCCTGGGGTAAGGTGCTGGCTACCGAACCGGCTGTTCCTAACCAGACCGGCGGCACGGCCCGGCTGCTGTCCCTGACACCCCTGAAAGATAAACTCTGGAAAGCCGACCAGGAATTGCTTGTTAGCTTCGAATTAAGCCAGTTTGAGGGGCGGTATCACCGGCCGTTCGTGGCCGTCTGGGTCGAAGATGAGAAACATCAGCCCGTGCGCAACCTGGCACTGTGGTACAACAAACCGCGCTGGCTGCCCGAATTGCGGGCCTTTTATGCGCAGCAGCGGACCGCCGAGACTAACGTAGCATCGGTTACCAGTGCTACCCGGTCGCCGGGGGCGTACACGCTGCAATGGGACGGCAAAGACAATGCAGGACAGTACGTAAAGCAGGGGAAATACACCATCTGCATCGAAGCGGCCCGCGAACACGGCAGCTACCAGCTCATCCGGCAGGAGATGGACTTTAATGGAAAAACCAAACAACAACCCCTGAACGGCAATGTCGAAATCGCCACCGCAGCCCTGGACTACCGCCAGAAATCCGATGCCCGCTGAAACCACCCGACCTGTAGCGGGCAACCGGGCAACCGCCCGGCGGAACGTAGCCGGAGCGACCCGATGGCTGCATATTTACCTGTCGATGGTGAGCTTTGTGGTGGTATTGTTTTTTGCCGTAACCGGTCTGACGCTCAATCATGCCGACTGGTTCGACGGGCAAAGCCGGACCACTGAGCGCACCGGTAAACTAATGCCGGCCTGGGTGAATCAGACCGATACCGCAACGATTGCGAAACTGGCCATCGTCGAATTTCTCCGCACCACGCACGGCATTAACGGGGCCGTGAGTGATTTTCGGATCGAGGACCGGCAGTGTTCGGTTTCGTTTCGGGGACCGGGCTACGCAGCCGATGTTTTCATTGACCGCCCGGCGGGAACGTACCAGCTCACGGAGACGCGCATGGGCCTGGTGGCTGTGATGAATGACCTGCACAAAGGGCGGGATACGGGCCGTAGCTGGTCGGCGGTGATCGACATAGCGGCCATTTTTATGACGCTGGTGTCGGCAACGGGGTTGGTACTGATTCTTTTCCTGAAAAAAAGACGGATCAACGGCCTGTTACTGGCCGGATTGGGGGGCTTGATCGTCTACCTCATTTACGCCATC
>JBBQLG010000127.1:0-18272 GCA_038327655.1 Cytophagales bacterium | reverse complement strand
ATACGTGGGAGCTTAGTGGCTTGATACAACTCCACTAACTCCTGGTGAGCCGACGGGGGTAGATTGTCTATTTGGAGTGCTCGCATACTCAAAGATAAGTCAATCAGCTATCCGACAAGTCTTTTTTGAATGTACTTAGTGGGTATACCACCTTTATTTACCTGTAGCCAACCAACGACGTACGGCAGGGAACGATCTGTTGGTACGGCTTTTTTGTAGCCATGATCGCAACAAAGCCATTACCCGGTGCATATCTTACTTTCAGGTGATGAGGATCATGTAAAGCCTGATTTTATACAATCACTTTTGTTTCATCTTCCGGCCGATATCCAGCTATCGCGTCCCTGATCCGGTTCCTCAGGAAGTTTTTCGAGGATGGGTTGAGACACGGAAAGTCAATTGGTTAAAACCAAAAAAAGGCTCATTTACACTCTTTAAGGGCACTGCCCGTCACAAGTATGAAACAAGTACTCATAGCCTGTATCGCCTTGGCTTTAGCGTTGAACGCAGCGCAGGCACAGGACAAAAAGCAACAGAAAGCAGCCGCCGTAACGGCAGCAAAGGCCACTGTTGATGCCGATAAAGCCGACCTTAAACGGAATCGGGAGGCTCGCCAGGACGACAAGAACCAGTTCGATCAAGAAGGCCTGAAGATTGACCGCAAAGCGCACCGGAAACAGGAAGTCAAGTTGTTGAAGGACCAGGTAAAAAAAGACGCAAAAGTTGTTAAAAAGGCCATTTAGGGAGGAATAAATGGTCCCCCCTTTCCTGTGCAACAGTAAACTCAAAAGTAGCTATCATTACTTCGTACACGATTATGAAAGCAGAAAAAAGACTGGGTAACTCCATGGACCATGCAACGGCTCATCTCATGGAATTCACGACTATCCTGTCGACATTCACGCACCAGGAAAAGGAAAATAGCCTGGGCAAGAGTGAAAACTTAATGCATAATAAGGAGCAACACGAAGAAGCGGACTATTACAAAAAAATAGGCGAGGTTATCCGGCAATACGACGAGGTTATGCTGTTTGGTCCGATCGAGGCTAAGGAGGAATTGCTGAATAAACTACGGCAGGATCACCGGTTTGCTGACGTAAAAATCATGTCCGATCGGCGGATAAAATGACCGAGAACCAGCAACACGCCTTCGTCAGGGAGTATTTTCAGGGCATACCACGGATTGAGTGACCATTAGTACTACTTAACCATCGCTATGCCCGTATTCTGGCTCTTCATATTGAAAATACCCATTGCCTGCGTAGCCTGGACGGTTACCCATGAAGAAATATTTCGGGAACCACGGGAGTACTGTGCCAAACGGAGCTTGCAGGGTAAAACGTTGTTGGAGCGGAAGTTTTTCTACCTCTTCACCTGCGAATATTGCTTCAGCCATTACGTAACCCTGTTTTTTCTGATTCTGACCAATTATCAGTTGCTGATTCCGGATTGGCGCGGATACATCATTGCCGGATTTTCATTGGTGTGGGTAGCGAATAGTTACATAAGCCTGTTCGGGCTGCTGCGCCAGGATATCAAGAAGGAAAAGGCCGAAATTGAGGTGCTGACGATTAAGTAGACCAACTAACAAGGCTGGGCAATCGGGCAACCCGAACAGCTTATCCGCGCCCCAAATGCTCAGATCACCAGCACGTTGGACTGACTGACCTGGCCCTGCTTAACGGCCCACAAGGCTTCATTGGCCTGCGCCAGCGGATAGGTTTGTACGGCCGACCGAATTGGGATGGCGGCTGCCAACGCCAGAAACTCCTCAACGTCAGACCGGGTTACGTTGGCCACGCTCTTGATTTCCTTCTCCATCCACAGGTGTTCCGGGTAGTTCAGGCGGAGCAGGTAGTCCTTGTCGCGATCCTCTTTCCGGATGGCGTTGATGACCAGTCGGCCGCCCGGTTTCAGATGGCGAAGGGCCTCCACAACGGGAGTCCAGGCGGGGGTGGTGTCAATGATAGCGTCGAGCAAGGCACCGGGCTCCTCATCGGCACCACCGGCCCAAACGGCTCCCAGCGTACGCGCCAGTGTCCGCTCGGTTTCGCTGCGCGCAAACACGTATACACCCGACGCCGGAAACTGATGCTGAATCAGTTTGAGTACCAGATGCGCCGATGAACCAAAACCGGTCAGGCCGATGCGTTGCCCATCCCGCAGGTTTGTCAGCCGCAGCGACCGGTACCCGATTGCCCCCGCACAGAGCAACGGAGCTGCCTGCGCATCGGTCAATCCGGCCGGAATTGGGTAGGCAAATCCTTCGCCGACGACCATGTACTCGGCATACCCGCCATTGATATCCCGGCCGGTACCCCGAAACTCGGCACATAGATTCTCACGGCCCGACCGGCAGAATTCGCAGTGACCACAGGCCGAAAAAATCCAGGCGACACCCACGCGGTCACCGATTTTAAACCGGGTTACGGCGCTTCCAATGGCATCGACCGTGCCGACGACCTGATGACCCGGCACCACCGGCAAAACCGGGGGGGGCGTGCAGCCCTCAATTTCGTCGAGTTCGGTATGGCAGACGCCACACACGGACACCCGAACCCGGACTTCGGTTGGTCCGGGTATCGGCACCGGCAGTTCGGATAGTGCTAGTGGCTGATCGCCCATCCCAAACGGTCCGGTTCGGGTCAGCAGCATCGCCCGCATGGTCGGGTTGACGGGCTGGCTCATCGTTTGTTTAGCTGGCGTCGACGGTGTGCGCTGTTGCTGATGATCAGGCCAATAGCGATGCCCAGGGCTATGTATCGGCCAACGCCCAGCGGCCGGAAGCGGGTACGTTTGGCCGTGATTTCGATGATGCCGATCGGCTGAACCCGCAGACTGCCGCCACCACCACCGCCTTCTCCCCGCCCCTTGTCGGGCGCATCGGTTGAGTCGCCCGTTGCCTGGGCATGGCCCGAGCCGAAGCCCCCGCCAAAGCCCAGCATGACTTTGGCCACGGGAATGATCGTTTTCTGATCGACTACGATTGGCTCGCCGTAGACTGTTTTGACGGACGCTCCGCCGATTAATGACTGAAGCAAATGCTGCACATCGGATAAGTTCATGAACTGATTTCGTATGGTTGAGCCAAAAGTAGGTCATGGCTTCCCGCCAACCCATGACCTTACTTAGCACGAATACTGATCGTGGTCATACACCGGCCTTTGCTGCGTCATAGATCATCCGGTCGTTTGTCCCGTAGTTTTGTTACGGATAAACCGTGCCGCTCCGAATCACCCGGACGGCTGATTTTACTCAGGTAGCCACCAAGCCTGTTCCCATACCTTTGGGTTACCAAATCTTTACCGAATTCATCTTTATCTATCTGGACTTAGCTGGTACGAGGTCTACGCTCCGTGTCCGCAATCAACTGATTTTCTCAAAAAAATGGGTCTTTCGCTGCTAAAAACAGGTTTTCTGATACTGCTCTGGTTTTTGGGGAGCCGCCCGATTCAGGCGCAGGAGGTGATTACCTTCCCATCGCTCGATGCCGTTTTTGCCTATGCGGATAGCCATAGCAGTCCGTTTAAAAACGCGACCCAGCAGACTATCCTCTCGAAATATCAGATACTGGCGGCCCAGTTGGGAAAGTGGAATGTGCAGGGCAAGGCCAATTTTACGCTGACCGACAACACCAAACTGACCACCAATTTTATTCCGGCCGAAGTTTTTGGCGGGCCGGCCGGTACGTTCCAAAAAGTGACGTTTGGCCAGCCATACGTGAGCAATCTGATTGTCGCTCCGCAGATCGACATTCTCAATCCGTACGCAGCGGCCCAGGTGAAACTGGCCCGAACCAACGAGCAACTCACGGCCACCAGCAACCTCCTGACCCGCAAAAATCTGTACGAAAGCATCGCCGGGGCGTATTACAATATGCTCTCTTATCAGTGGCAAATGGCCGTGACCACCACCAGCGTAGCCAACGCCGATACCCTTGTCCGAATCCTGCTGGACAAGCAAAAAGAGGGTATCGTTCGGCCCCAGGATGTGAATACCGCCGTGGCCAGTCGACTGACGCTGGTGAATAAACTACAGCAGTTGGCCGCGCAACGGGAGCAACAGGCCAGCAACCTGAAAATTTTGTGCGACATCGACCCCGACATATCCATCGTCATCACCGGCCCTGAACCACCACAGGCATTCGACGGGGCACTCACGGCAAGCAGCGATTTATTACAACGGCAAAGTCAGGGGCAAATCGACTACAGCGAGGCTTCGCTCAGCGCAAGCCGGAAATGGTACTTACCAACGGTGTCGGTGCTGGGTAATCTGGGCTGGCAGCAAAACACCAACAACCACTTTTTCGACAACAGTGCCTGGTTCTCCAACAGCTACGTCGCGCTTCGGGTTACGCTGCCGCTCCTGCCTGACGTGACGAAAATGGCCGCCGTGCAATACGACCGCATTAACAGCACGATTGCCCGGAATAACTGGCAACATACCCGGTTGCAGGATGCCACCAACAACCGCCAACTGCAACTCGATTACCAAACGGCCTACGCCAGCTACCAGCTTTTGGCCCAGATCGAAAGCCTGCAAAAAGACTCTTACACCAGGAACCTGAACATTTACAAAGCTGGTGTTCTGTCGCTCACCGACCTGCTCATTTCGTTTAACGCCTGGCTCAACAGCAGCCTAAACACGGTGACACAATCGGCCACCACCGAATACGCCAAATCGAAAATCAACATCAGCAACACCGTCAAATGAAAACACGCTATTTATTCGGGCTTATTTCGTGCCTATGGCTGCTGGTGGCCTGCGGTAAAAAGGCCGCCGAAACCACTCCGCAGCGGAAAGACCTGACCGACATGGTTTTTGCCTCGGGCAGTCTGGAAGCCGATGACCAGTATAACCTGACCGCCCAAACGGCCGGTTATTTGGTCAAACTCAATTTTATTGAGGGCGATGCCGTCCGGTCGGGGCAGTTGCTGGCCGTTATCGATAACAACCAGAACATCATCAACGCCCGAAGCGCGGCTCAGCTCCACCGAATTACGCGGAGTAACACCCAAGCATCGGCACCGGCACTGTTGCAGATCAGGGCGAACATAAACGCGGCCACGGCCAAACTCACCCTCGACCAGGGGCAATCGGCGCGGTACAAGCGGCTTTTCGACAACAACAGCGTCTCGAAACTCGAATACGAAACCATGCAACTTGCCGCTACCAGCTCGCTGGCTAATCTCCGGGCGTTGCAGGAGCAGTACAGCAGTCAGCAAACGGTGGCCCGCCAGCAGGAGATTGCCCAACGGTTTGCCAGCGACGTAAATCAAGTAGTCAGTGGGCAAAACCAGATCAAAGCCATTCAAACGGGCAAGGTGTATCAAAAGCTAAAACAGGTGGGCGATTACGTGCGGCAGGGTGATGTGATTGCGGTGATTGGCAACCCGGCCCTCATCTACGCCCGGCTGAATGTGGACGAAACCAGCATGGCCAAACTAAAAACCGGTCAGGCGGTCATTGTGCAGCTCAACACCAATAAGACCAAAACGTATAGGGCTACCGTTCGGGAGATTTTGCCCGCTTTTGACGTGGGTTCGCAGTCGTTCATCATCAAGGCGTATTTCACTGATCCGCTCGATTTCAGAATCACCGGCACGCAGGTAGAAGCCAACATTATCACGGGAGAAACCAAAAATGCGCTGGTTATTCCGCGCAACTTCCTGGATTACGGGGATAAGGTAACCCTGAAAAAAGACGGCAAACAGGTGGTCGTGAAAACCGGCATTGTATCGAGCGACTGGGTCGAAATCCTCGGCGGAATTACCGAACACGACGTGCTTTTATCGAACTAACCGGATGGCAAACTACCAGCATCACATCGACTCCGACATCTCGCTTACCTACATCACGTCGAGTAAAAGACTCACGCTGGTGGCCTCGCTGGGCGTTACCATCGGCATTGCTATTTTCATTTTCCTGAACTCCATGACGGCCGGTTTTTCGAAGAAATCCAGCACGATCATTTTCAAAAGTACCCCGCACATCCGCGTGTACAAAGACGATCAGATGAGCGAACCACTCCTGCGCTATGCCGATAGTAACCATGTTGCCCTGATCAGCAACCCGAAAGTCGTTCCTGAAAGCAACCGAATCATTGACCCCGACCGGGTTATCGCCCTGCTAAAACACCAGGCCGACGTGGTTTTAGTGATGCCACAGGTGGCCGTTGGGGTGTTTTATAACAGCGGAAAATCGCTGTTAGCGGGCACCATGTCGGGGGTAAATATTGACGAGGCTGACGGCATGTTCGACATTGGTTCGACCATTGTTGAAGGGAGCCTGACAGACCTGAAAACCACGCCCAACGGTATTTTACTCGGGGTAGGGGTGGCCGAAAAAATGAGCGTCAAAACGGGCGATAATATCAGCGTTATATCATCGCAGCACATTACGAAAGTGATGAAGGTAGTGGGTCTTTTTAACACCAATAATTCGTACGTCGATAAGGTAAAATCGTACGTTAACACCCCTACGGCCCAGCAGTTACTGGCCGAAAGCCCCAGCTACGTCAGCGACATTTACGTGAACGTCCTCAACTTTGATAAAGCCCCGGCCTATTCCGGCAAATTTTCGGCGCTGACGGGCTACAAAGCCGAAGACTGGAAAGCCGCCAATGCCAGTCTGGTGTCGGGGTCCAACATGCGCGACATTATGATTATGGCCATTTCGATTTCGATTCTGCTGGTGGCGGGCTTCGGCATTTATAACATTCTGAACATGACCATCAGCCAGAAAATAAACGATATCGCGATTCTGAAAGCAATGGGGTTTCAGGGCCATGACGTGGTACGGATTTTTCTGTTACAGGGGGCCATCATCGGGCTGATTGGTATTGTGCTGGGACTGCTGCTGGCCGCACTGCTGATTTACCTCATGTCGACGGTTTACGTAGGGCCGGACATTGGGTATTTCCCCATCGGTTTTGAGCTGGCTACCGTCATCAACGGCAGTTTGTTTGGACTGGCAGTCACGCTGTTAGCCAGTTATTTGCCCGCCCGAAAAGCTGCGAACGTTGACCCGGTTTCTATTTTCAGAAAGTAATAATCATGGCAGCGGAAATTATGTTACAGGCCGATAAAATCGGAAAGTATTTTTACGAGCCAGAGAAATTCAGGGTCTTGACCGACATTTCATTTACCGTCAACCGGGGTGATTTTGTCACGCTGATCGGTAAATCGGGCTGCGGCAAATCGACGCTGCTGTACGTGCTGTCGACGATGGATACTGATTATGAGGGTACGTTGCAGATACATGGCGAAACCGTTACGGGACAAAACGCCAATAAACTGGCCGCGCTCCGCAACGAAAAAATCGGGTTCGTTTTCCAGTTCCATTACCTGCTGCCCGAATTTTCGTGCCTGAAAAATGTGATGATTCCCGCGCTGCGGCTGGGGGCTTTTTCGCGGGAAGAAATTGAGGCCAACGCCTACGAAAAACTCACCCTGCTCGGCCTGAAAGACCATGCTTTGAAGTTATCCACGAAGCTATCGGGGGGTGAGCAGCAACGGGTGGCCATTGCCCGCGCCCTCATCAACGCGCCCCTGATCATCATGGCCGATGAACCGACGGGCAACCTCGATTCCAAGAACACCGACATCGTCTTTGATACCTTCAAGCAACTGGCCCACGAGTTTCAGCAGACCATTGTGGCCGTTACCCACGACAATGATTTCGCCCGCAAGTCGGACCGCACCATCGAGATGCAGGACGGCCGGATTTTGACTACCAACAAGTCCGGGCCTGCCTAACGAACCGGCCTAGTTTGATTCCCTACTGTAAATCAGTAGCTTATATGGGGTTCTTTTAGCAACAGGATACTGTTGGCGAATTCAGGTTAGGGCTATTTATTGAGGCATCGCTCATGGGTGATTGGGCTTAAGATGCCTATGAAACCACCCTTTTTTAACCCAAAAACGAATTTGCCAACACTATCCCGCTGGAAGAAGAACCCAGGTACAACAGCGGTCGTTGCGCATTGCCAACACCGGCGACCCGCTGACGATTTCGGCGGACCGGCTTTTTGCCCGTTTTCGGAAGGGCGAGGCCCAGACCGGGGGCGTTGGGCTGGGGCTGGCAATTGCCAAAAAATTGCCGATACCAGCGGCTACGCGCTGAGTTATTTTTATGCCGACGGGCAGCACCTGTTCGTGATCTGGTTCGGGTGACGCCAAATTATTACCAGCATCGCCAGCTATCTTACAACCTGATACCGGGCTGCTGATTACCGTGACGTACTCCGCCAGCCGAAGGCAGAACCCCGGCGTCTGGGCCGTGTAGTAAAGGAAACAGACCATCAGAACGCCACTCACCTACCGCTGCATCTGATACAGCCGTTTACCCTGCTCGTCGACCAGCGAAACCTGTAGCTGACTGGCATTGACCGACACAACCGCGAAGCCATACACATTCTGCGCAAACAGCGCGGTCGTATCAGCGGAGGGGGGCGGCCCGATGGGTGCCCCGCCCCCGCCTGACACAATGTAGTCCGTTGCCGAACCGGCCGGGCGCAGGTGCTGCAGGGTGTGCGAGTGACCATCCATGTAAAGGGGCACTTTATATTTGGCCAGCAGCGGCTGGATTTGCTGTTGTAGTTCGGGTTGCCCCCCGTGGTCATTCCCAACGGAGTAGATCGGATGGTGCCCCATCACAATGGTCCAGCGCTCGGTAGCATGGCTGAGGACACTGTCTAACCAGGCTACCTGACGGATCGTATTTTGGGCCAGGAGATCAGGATAGCCTCCCGCATTGTTCCGGTACTCCGTAACGAAAGGCGAGGTGTCTAAATAAACAATCCGCAGTTTGGTGGCCGCGTCGACGCTATACACCTGCGTGTAGTAGCGGGCGGGCATGACCCAGCGCGGGTTAAGCCGGCCGTAGTCAATTTCGGCCTGGGGGTTCTGCTGGTAGTCGTGGTTGCCCAGCACGGCGTAAAATTTATCAGGCAGGTTACTGCCTTTATAAACATTGCTGAATGAAGCTTTCCAATGCGTATCAGTGGTGCTGGCCACGCCCGCCGGGTAAAAGTTATCACCCAGCAACGTCACAAAGGCCGGTTTGATGTACTGCGCGTAGTAGTCGAGCCGGTTGGCAACGATGGTCTGATCGCCCAGTCCATACACCCCCCAGTCACCGAAGGCAAAAAACGTGAGCGCATCAGGCAGCGGTTTCACCTGCACGTCGGCGGGAAAAACCACCTGCGCCGGGTCGGACGGCGGGGATTTACAGCCGATCACCAAACCGACTAAAGCAAGGGCCATTAAAGGCCGGAACATCAGCAATCGATCACGGAGGGGGAGCATGAGCGGGATTAAGGTTGACGCGCGGCTAAAGATAAAACCTGGCGGGGCGGAAGCCACCACTTTATGACTAAACAAGCCTGTTAATCAGCTTTTTAATTGCCTTTTAATTCGTATGGGTGACTTCTTAACGGTAGCTTCACGCGGTACCGATTTTAGTATTCGACCTTAGTAAAATCTACCCTACCTGCTTTTCTATGGCTTACCAGCCCACTGCCGAATCGATTAACCGGGCCACTTTTCTGCGGAATCTTGGCCTGAGTGCAGCCACACTCTCGGCTCTGTATTTTTCGGGGTGCTCGAAAGGGACGACCGACGTAACGCCAGCCAACCCAACCGATGGGACCAACTCCTCCGCTGTCGCCACCGGCAGTACAGAGCCAGCCGGTAAGGTTGATTTCACCCTCGACCTGACACAGCCCGATAACGCTAAACTCAAAACCATCGGGCAGTTTGCCACGGCCGGGCTGATTGTCGTCGCGCATACCAAAGACGACCGCTATGTGGCCTTGCTGAGCGTTTGCACTCATGCGAGTGGCTCGCTCTGGTACCAGTTGAGTCAGGACGACTTCCGCTGTCTCGATCATGGTGGGTTGTTCCATACCGATGGCTCCGTGAAAGGCCCACCCCCAACCAAACCCGTGAAAACGTATACCGTTACACTCAGCGCGGACAAAAACACGCTGCACGTGACGGGCTGATCGCGTTATACGGTCAATGGCTGTCTAAGTACGCATTGGCTTCGTCGCGGTGGCGGATGCCGCTTGGTGCCCGGTGCAATTTCTAAGCGGCCCGGCTCCCTATTATCACCCGGCACAACGCCCGACCACTGTTGGTCGGGCGTTGTGCTTCTTCCCATTATGTTCTCCTTCTCACTCGTTAGCTGCATGAGATTAATTTATTGGCTCGGGTTAGCTGTCCTGCTCAGTGGCTGCCACGCCACCCCGGCAACGGTCCCTGCGCCTGCACCCGTCTCTACCACGACGATTGTCAGCACGACAGTCGTGAGCATGACTACTGCCGCACCCGCCCTGGATTCGCTGTCCTACGCAGGCTACTCAGCCGGTGATAGTGCGCTGGACACAACGCTATTTGGCGGCCCTCAAGTGGTGGGTACCCTGACTGATCCCGGCCTGGTTGAAGCGTCGGGTCTGGCACCAAGCCGCCGGAATCCGGGGTACCTCTGGACAGAGGAAGATTCGGGTAATCCCAACCAGATTCAACTGCTGGACCGAACAGGACGCGTGGCGGGGCGATTTACCCTGACCGGACTGGCCAACCGCGACTGGGAAGACATTGCCGTTGGGCCGGGGCCGGTGGCGGGGCAATCGTACGTGTACGTTTGCGAAATAGGTGATAATAAGCTTCGTTACCCTACCAAAGTAATTTACCGCTTTCCTGAGCCAACACTGACGGGAAAAACCCTGCCCGTGAGTGAGGAAGTAGCGGCCATCGACGCCATTCAGCTTCAGTTGCCCGACGGACCCAAAAACGCCGAAGCCATCCTGCTCGACCCGGCAACGCTTGATCTGTACGTGCTCTCGAAAGACGACCGCAGCTTTGTTTACCAGGCCCTCTATCCACAGTCGCTGACGCAGCCCACGGTGATGAAACGGCAACTGGGCATCCTCTTCGACAAAGTAACCTCGGCGGGGATATCGCCCGACGGTACCGAAATCCTGATCCGCACCTACGGCCAGTTGTTTTATTATAAACGCCGGGCGGGCGAATCGGTGATTGATGCCCTCAAGCGGTCACCCCGTCGCGTACCGTTAGCGTCTGAACCACAGGGTGAAGCCGTGGGTTGGGCCATCGACGGGTCGGGCTACTACACCACCTCGGAGAAACCCGATGCTACGCCCCAGGCCATTTATTGGTATCCCCGTCGACTTTGAAAACCCCAGGGTCGATCTAGCACACGGCCTTTTCGAACCGATCAGAGTCGACTGAGCGACAGCGAGTGGGTCACCGCCGGATCATCCAGACTAAGGGGGGCAACGATACACCCCGGTCAACTCAATGCACTAAACTCATCAATCAATTCTACTGCCTAAGTAGTAGAGCGGCCGTCGTTGGTGATAATCGTCAGGGTGTTATCGGCTGAGAACCACTTCCGGTTATAAATCAGGCCGACCGCGTCAGATTACCCCTTTTAGGGTGTACTTAACTCGATCAGAAGGCTTCTGAAATGTTAAAATAGAGGCCCTGCGTATGGCGCCCAAAGGCGACATCGACTCTTAGATTCACGTGTTCCTGGCGGCTGAGCAGCCAGCGAAGACCCGCCCCACCGGTCAGCTTCAGGTCACCCACCGAAAACTCACTAAGCTGGTGGGCTACGTCACCAGTAGCCACGAATACCGCTCCACCCAGCCGTCCCACCAGCCGTTGCCGCAGTTCGGCCTGTAAAATGAGCGCATGGTTATCCCGGTAACGGCCATTGTAGTAGCCCCGCATCAGCATGGAGCCCCCTAACGTTGCCGCCTGCTTAAACGGTACCGTACCGGTATTCAAGTTTAGGAATACCTGCCAGGCAACGACCGTTTTGGGAGTCAGCGACTGATAATGCCTTAAGTCGAGGAGGTAGTTGGTAAAGGTGTACTGGCTGCCAAACAAGGGCCGATAAGCCAGACCGGATACTTCAGCGTACCAGCCCCGGGTGGCCGAGTAGATGTTATCCCGCGTGTCCACGATGCTCGACAGGCCCAGTCCGTTAGTCCGGCTACCCAGTTCACCGACCAGCGTATTGACCGGGTGGGGGGTGGTGGATGAGCGCCGAACATTGAACGTACTAAAAAATTGCTGCTGCACGCCCACAAACCAGCCTGGTTTTACCTGCCGCAACACTTTAGCGTAAGTACGGAAACTGCTATAGGCGATTAGTTCGCGGTTGATTGGGCGGGTATCGTTGCCAATGCCGTAATAGAACTCTGGAAACTGAGTATACAGAAGATTAGCCTTGATGAGATACCTTTCATTCCGGGTAAAGATGGTCAGGGTGGGATCGAGTACCAGTTGGTGATTTTGAGTGTAGATGGCCGCAAAATCGATGTTTGATGTGCGGGCATTGGCACCGGCCTGAAATAGACAGGCCCCCAGCACTCCGTAACCCACGTGGGTCTCGGGTGTATAATAGACAATCGGCAGGGGAATGAATTGCTTTTTAGGACGGGTAGTACGGAGGGAATCTTGCGCCGAAGCAGTCAGTGTAATCAACCCCAGGCATCCCGCCAGCATTTTTAACAAACAAGCCATGAAGCCAGTGGTCTAAACTCTGTCCAGCTCTACTAACGCTGGTTGGTAACGACTGGTTTCTCCTGCATCGTTCGATACCGTTACAACGGGGGAAGTAGGGACAGGATAGCATTCATGAATAGTCCGCCGTTAGCGCTAAGCAAACGGCGGACTATTCATGATGACCCAAAAGACAGATTGCCCCTACTTGAGTAAGAACGCGTCTGGTTACTTCATTCCGGATGAAGCGGGTTCCATAAGCTGGTTTTTATAACTAAATACACTTCAGTCGTCAATGCTACGCTTACCTTTAGTGTAGAATGAGTAACCATCAGACCAAGCTGAGTCAGTGATGAAAGCAGACGTTGAGGTAGCGATAATCGGGGCCGGTTTTGCCGGTCTGGGGGCCGCGATACGCTTGATAAAAGCGGGTAAAACATCATTTACCGTCTTCGAGCGGGCCAGTCAGGTAGGCGGTACCTGGCGCGACAATACCTATCCCGGCTGCGCCTGCGATGTGCCTTCCCATTTATACTCCTTCTCGTTCGAAGCTAATCCTGCCTGGTCGCGCCGGTATGCCCGGCAACCCGAAATACTCGGCTACCTCCGGCAGTGTGTGGACACGTATGGTCTGCAGGCGCACATTCGCTATGATACAGAGATCTGCCACACCGTGTTCAACGAAGTTGCGGGCTACTGGCAACTCACCGATGCGAGCGGAGTGCAGCTAACGGCGCGGGTCGTCATCGTGGCTACGGGGCCCTTCAGCCGGCCGAGTACCCCAGCCCTGCCGGGGTTGACTACTTTTGCGGGTAAGGCGTTTCACTCCAGCCAGTGGGATCCGGATATTTCCCTGGCGGGGCAGCACGTGGCGGTGGTCGGTACCGGGGCCAGTGCCATTCAGATCGTACCGGAACTTTCCAAGATAGCCGCCCGCGTTACGATTTATCAGCGAACGGCTCCCTACGTAACTCCAAGACTCGATAAGGTGATTTCACCACCCATGCATCGGCTCTTTCAGAAGGCCCCCCTGGCTCAGAAACTGTACCGGGCCTGGATTTACTGGCTCCGGGAACTGACGGGTTTCTCCTTTATTGGTAACCGACCGTTCAACGGGATCGCCACCAGCGTTGCCAAAGCCCATCTGAAAGCTACTATCAAAGACCCCGACCTGCGCCGAAAAGCCACGCCGGACTATACCTTCGGGTGCAAACGGGTCCTGGTTTCCGACGACTACTATCCTGCGTTGAACCGTCCTAATGTTGATCTCATTACGGCACCCATTGAGCAGCTAACGGCGAAGGGGATCGTGGCAAACGACGGGGTTGAACGCCCCGCCGACGCGATTGTTTTTTGCACGGGGTTCAGGGTGGCCGATATTATTTCGACGTTGCAGATTATTGGCCGGGACGGGGTCAATCTGTTTGACCGTTGGCTGGCATCGGGGGCCCAGGCTTACAAAGGCGTTTCGGTATCGGGGTTTCCCAATCTTTTGTTTATGGTAGGTCCCAACTCGGGTCTGGGCCATAATTCGATTGTTCACATTATCGAATCGCAACTTAACTATGTGATGGCTTACCTCGATTTACTCCATCGGCGACCCGAGCCTACCTTTCTGGACGTTAAAGCACCGGTACAGGCCGCTTACAACGACTGGATTCAGGGGCAACTGGCGGGTACCGTCTGGGCAACGGGTTGCCAAAGTTGGTTTCTTAACCGGCAGGGACGCAACACGACCATCTGGCCGGGGTTGGCGGCTACGTACCGCCAGCAAACCCGTTTTGTGGACCCCGATGATTATGAACGCGTACAACCAGAAGAAACGCTTATGCCCGTTTAATAGGCGTAGTTTGCTATGTACTGTAATGTACACTAACAGGCTGGTCATCGGAATAACCTAAAAGTAAAAAACAGGCCTGCTGCTCAACAAGCCTGTTTTGGGAGGTGACACGGTTAACGCCGAATCAGTTCTTCATCTTCTTCTCTTCCTTCATCATCTTCTTGTCCATCTTCGCCTTGTCGTCCTTCATATCTTCTTTGGTATCAGCGGCCTTCTTATCCATTTTGTGAGCCATTTTGTGCTCTTTGCGGGCCATCTTTTTGGTGTCCTGCCCTTGAGAAATACCCGTCAAGACGACTGTCAGCAATAATACAGATAATGCAGTTTTCATAAAATAACGGTTTTGGGGGAACAAGTGAAATATCAACCACTGCTGATGCATAAGTATAACTACTTAATAATCAAAACGTCAATTAAAATAGGCTTAAATTTAGAAATTTTATCGGCTGCTGATGACTCGCCATTCTGGCAACTCACCCAATGAATAAAATCCGTCGCAGTAATCCACATTAGCATAGCATTATTTCAGAAGCACTACCTGATTGAACGTCTAGTACTTATGTTGGCTACCCTCAACACACTCGGAAATCAGATGATCATCTACACGCCCGAAAAAGACAACACTGACAACCTAGGCCGCCCTACTCTAGCAGATGCAACAACCGGGTGGTGGCCCTTTCTAGAGCCGTCTCGCCAAGCTCGTAGAACTTAGCCAGTCCCCGCCCCAGGCGCACCCCGTCCCAGACGCCCATGCGGTCGCAGTGCACTATGGCATAACCCGCTAGATCGCCAACCTGGTCGCCAACTTCGCTCAGGACTGTATCTAAGTCATTGGCCACGCTCTTACCCCATTCGTTCAACTCAACAATGTCAATGACGATGCCCTCGATAGTATAACTATAGGTAGCTCGGGTAATTACTAAGGGAAAGCTCATTTGCCTTAAATCATGGTTTTTTTAAGGGCATTAACTGGTTTGGCGACCCTTTGGTTGGCAACAATGGACCAGGCATATGCTACGGATAGCGTTTAACAGTTATTAAAATCGGAACTTCAAAAATCTGGTGATTTTCGCCAGTACAGTGAAATTTCAGGAGTTTGACCGGTATTTAGTGGCTTTTGGTAGACTTGACCAGCAATAAAAGGTTAATTCTTCGGTACAGCCGACTTCCATCTACAAACCACCTTTGAGGATACGAGTATCGATCCGGAACGGTTCGTTCTCGATGATTTTTACCCGATCACTGAAACCGGGATAAAGCGTGTGCAGGAGGTAGTTACGCGAACGACTGACAATAGCCGACGGGACCGATACGGTTAACGTATCAGGTTGCTTAAACCAGTCTAATAAATAGGTTGGCTGTGCCTCATCAGGCTGCTCGTCGGGCCAGTCCGGGTGGAGTTCTGTTAGCGAAACGGCCCGATACTCGTCGGGTATGTCCAGCACCAATAGATGGAAGTTGGGGATGAAACTGGGGTTGAGATGCGCCACTACTTCCAGCAGGGCTAATTCCGGGGTGGCCGAGGTATACAGGATGGAAAAGCCCTTAGGATTCCAACGCCCACCTGCCCGTCGAGCCCCTTCGGCCGATAGCGGCTCACTGATATAGGTGCTTTTATAGAGTCGGTAAACCAGCATCAGACGGTGATCGACTCACGAATAAACTCCATATTCAATCCGGGTCAACACATCATCGACCAGCCCGAAGCCACTAATGGTGGTCAGCAAGGTGAGTGGCGGTTGGTTGGTCAACTCTCGTAAGGGGTAGCGTAGCCAGTCAGCCAGGGCATCGGCTCGTCCATCGAAGACTAACAGACCATGCGCTGTCAGATTTTCCAACAACAGCAGCCGCTCCGAGGCCTGTTGGTCTAGGTGGCCCTCACTCCGAAAGCGATGCAGGGTACGTTCAGCGACTTGGAGCAGAGTGGCCATCTCTTTGAAGGAGATCTGGAGCAGTTGGGTAAGTTGATCGACCTGACGTGTGGTAACGCCCTGTCGGGCCCGTTCAATGATGGCCAGGCCTGAAACGTGCTGGGGTCGATAGTCAGTCGACTCTATGGTGACCGCAGTAGGCCGTTGGCGCTTGGCCGTATTGGGGTCACTATGTAGGCTTGCAGTGGCCATCGATGAAAAGTGTTTCCACAAAGGTAACTGCTTTAATGCAGTAAATCAACTGCTAAAAAGCAGTAAACGGTTTCATAACAGCCATCCGATTACTGTACGGCTATAATCACTGATTAAATCCCGGAAAAGGATACCAGTCGACCTACCATATCCTATCGGCGTTTTACACCTACTGGCCCAAACATACTAATCCCGACCTGAACATTACAGCCTGCCAACTGACTGGGTTCAGCAAACTGGTTACCTCCAAACAAAAAGCTACAGTTGGCTTTAGCGGTGAGCCAAACCATTTTCCCAATCCGCAAAGACGTACTTATACCGGGTTGCATTAGGTAGTAGTTCCCAGTAGTCACTAACCGTGACCGATAGCCTGAAGACCGTCCATACCGGGTATAATATTGGTAATAAACCTGGTCAGCAGCATCGCCAAGCCGCGCGGTACATAAGCCATTGGTCAGACTTAGGCCAATTAATAAACCCGGTCGATGCACCAGATCAAAAGTGTTGAGCCAGCCAATTTCAGCCAGCTGCAGCTCCGGATCTTTGACGATTTGCCCAAAGGTTTCATCTATTCGTCGTTGCGATACGGTAAAGTGCATACCCGTAGCCCACCGCTGGCGGGGATAATAGACAACGTCCATCCCGGCACCGTAAAGCGTCTGATTCAACGCCGACGAGGGGGCTATGTTGAGCATAAAGTCTATTTTAGCTTTGTGGGACGTTCGGCTCCAGTCTGGCCAAGTTGATTTTTGGTAAATATGGGACTGGGCAAAGACATGCGTATCGGTCTGGTTAGGACCCGACTGAGCATAATCAACCTTACTGATCAGCATGACACAACAAAGAAGCAAAAGGCGCATAATGAAGTCGGATTACGAACGTCGTAAACATCTACCTGTCAGATTAAATGCCTGTTAAACAAGTGTTAACAAATGCTTAAATTCCCTCTGTATGTTACAGGCAGCGTTGTCAGGTATCAAAAGCGGAGTTTCTACAATCGGGAGCCTAACGTAGCGGAGCACAGAAACGGGCTACGTAGGATCTTGCGTAATCCGTTTCCGTTGGTCGTAGGCGTTCCAGATAATTTCGTTATCACACTGTAGTGCCGTAATCACTCGTTTCCGGTTTTAATTTCTGTCAACGTTAGACTGTAGCATATGGCGGTTTTATTCCTTTTCGCAGTAACGTCGGCCAACACATGAGAAGCCCCGGGGCGTTCGGCTGACTCAACCGGCGGGCTTACTGTCGTCGACCGTTGATGTATAGAGCAAACTCGCCCGCGGTGGCTCGCCGGTAAGCTGCCTCGTACTCGCTGGCCTCTATTCGCTCGCCCACTTCCCATAACGCTTCATACTCGATGCGCCCGACCGCACTCAGTTGGTCGTAGTCGGCAAAATCAATAATCGGTTCCGGATGGAGAAAATCCACTGTTTCCCGGGCGGGTGGGTCACGATCGACCAGCATCTTGTAGTGGTGCCACCGCTCATCCCGCTGATGGCGTTTGAAATAATACGTTTTCATCTCAGATTTAAGTTTAGGCACCCTAATCGAGTTGCTTTGGCCCTGCGGGCAGTCGGCGGGCGGGGGAGTAGGTACATCGGCCGAATCATACCGCAGTGGCCGGTACCGGCTCCCCGGACGAGCCGGAGCGGTCCCGCCCCCTGTTTGTAACTCATTAACTTACAGCAAACTAACTGTTCAGTGAGTTTGGCTTATAGAAAATTTAGCCATTCCCTTATCTTGACTTTAGCCCTATGCCGCCCAAGCTAAGGC
>JBBQLG010000126.1:0-18374 GCA_038327655.1 Cytophagales bacterium | reverse complement strand
GTCGTCCTTAGTGATGCCGAGTTCTTTCTCGACCTGCAACTCGATGGGCAGGCCGTGCGTATCCCAGCCGCCTTTGCGTTTCACCTGAAAGCCCCGCAACGTTTTATAGCGGCAGAAAATATCCTTGATCGACCGGGCCATCACGTGGTGAATACCGGGCGTACCGTTGGCCGACGGCGGGCCTTCGTAAAACGTGAAGGTTGGCTGACCCTCGCGGAGGGCGATGGACTGTTCAAACGCGTGGGTATCGTTCCAGTGTTGCAGCACCTCATCCGCAAGCTGGGCGTAGCTGAGGGCTTTATATTCGGGGTAGTTCACGGCAATACGAATTAGAAAATCAGGCCGCAAAGATACGAAATTATGCCGTTGGGGGCAGACGCCGTGCCAGTCGGTATGCGCATCTGCGGGTAGAGACTGAACACGTTTGGCCCACCAGGACGTTCACACCCTGGCCGATGAGGGTGCCTGATGGTGCTTCACAGCGTCAGAATTACGAATTCGACGCGCCGGTTTACTTTGCGTTCTTCGTCGGTGCCTTTGGTCAGAATCGGGCGCGTGTCGCCGTAGCCAATGGCCTGTACCCGGTTGCGGTCGATGCCCTGCTTCGCTAAATACTCCTGACAGGCCCACACCCGGTCTTTGGAGAGTTGCAGGTTTTTGTCGTGGTCGCCGATAATGTCCGTATGGCCTTCGAGCCGGATCGTCATGGCGGGGTTGTCCTGCAACATGGTCGCGATCTGGTTCAATTCGGCAAACGATGCGGGCAGCAGATCCGATTTCGACATCTCGAAGTAGATGTTTTTCAGCGCGATTTTGTCGCCCACGGCCAACGGCGTCAGGACAATATCGCGCGTGAATTTCTGTCCGGCGGGTATTTTGCTCAGGTCCAGCGTACCGGTACCGACCCGGTAGCCCCGCGCTGAGGCCACGTAGGTGTACACCTGCCCCCGGTCAAGAGCCATGCGGTAGGCACCGGTCGAGGCAAAGCTCTGCACCGAATCCACGGCAAACCGGCTGCTGGACAATTTATAGTCGATGGTGGCCGATACGGGGCGGTTGGTTTTGGCGTCGCGTACGGTGCCCGTCACCACAAATGCCGTACTGACCGGAGCCGTGGGTACGGCTACTTCGCCCCCCGACTGACTCGGTGCCTGTGGATAGTTTGGCTGGGGCCGCGACGGGCGGGGTGCTGGTCGGGAAACCGGGTCGGCGGGGTTATCGACGAATAAATCGTAAATATTCCAGCAAACGAACTGATCGGTATCGTTGCACTCGAAGAGGTCGAAATGCTCGAGTCCTTTGTCTAACCGCTCGAAGTACACCGCGAAATCGACCCGCTGTCCCGAAAATACACCCAGTTGCTTCGGTTTCACCGGGATGCCTTCCGCTTTAACAAACCGAAAGGCACGAGCACCGTTGGCTGCGATCAAGCGGCCACCCGGATCAATTTCAATGACGTGATTGCTGATTTGTTTCCCCGTTCGGGTATCGTAGCGCGGCTGTGCCCGTTCCGTGTACGACATGTATAAAATTGTGTACTCTGGCGTGAGTTGAATGTCGAGTACCTGAACGCCGGAGTCGGCGGCACGGCCATTGTGCTCATTTGGGCGATTCGATGGAGCGGGGTAATTGGGCTGGGTGGATGGAGTGGAGCCGTAGGTGTCGTCCGGGCTGGGCTGTGAACCGTTCGGCGATTGTGACGGATTGGACTGCCCTGAACCGGGATAGCCGTAGCCCCCACCGGGGTAACTGCCCGTCATACAGCCCGATAGGCCGGCCGTTAGTGTTGTTAGATAAATCAGTCGTTTCATGGTGATTAGATATACGGTGGGAGCGGACGTTTAATGCCGCCCGAAAATAAGGTACACAAAGGTACCATCATTGATAGATCAACGCCCTCGTATAATAGCACACCGCATTGGTAGTCAAATAGATATATGTCTAAATTACCTTCGGTTCGGGGCCGTTGCTGAGTCTGCCGGATTGCTGATGTGCATGCCGCGTACGTTCCAGCAGGTCTGATCTTTCGTGTCCTCGCACTCAAAGAGACTGAACTCTTCGGTGCCCTTGTCTAACCGCTCAAAGTAGAGCCGGAACTTTACCTGTTCACCAACCTGCACGGTTTGCGACTCCGGCGACAGCACGATGCCTTCGGCCTTTACAAACCTGAACGTCTTCAGGTGCTCATGGTCCGGTCCGGCGAGTAGTCGGGCGTCGCTGTTGAACGAAATACTACTGCCGCCCGACTGGTAATTGCTGGGCTGACGGTCCTCGCCGAAGGTGAGAAAAAGAACCGTGTATTGCTTGGTTAACTGGATGTCCGTCACCCGCAGTGTCAGGTCGTTGGTTGTGCCTAAGCCGCCGTGCGGATCGGGCAACAACCGTTTCTGACCAAGCCGCGACATGCCGGGGCTTTCGGTCGTGTTGGCCACGAAATATTCGGATTCATCGGTTGCCGTCGGCTGATTGGGCCGCGTGGGGGCACAACCGGAAAGGGCCAAAAACAGGATCGGAAGGAAACGCGCGTTTTTCATGCCGCGATTAGATGAACGGGTCAGTTGGTACCGAACCAATTTACCACTTTTTTACAAATCCCGACAAGTCCGATTTCCATTATTGACTGATCTCCGGTTGAGGCACGGCCGTTTTCAGGCCCAGCGTGTCGGCAATGATACCATACACGTCGGTGGCCTGCATTTGCGTGGCCGACCCGCTGCCACCAATCAGTACCGGGTGAAATTCCGGGGCCGTGCCGATGCGCCCGTGCGACCCTTTGATGAGCGTCGCATCCAGCGAAATGACGTTCATCAGGTACCGGAAACCGAGCATTTTACGGAGCAGTTTGTAGCCCGCTTTCGCCTTGATAAACGGATTCGTCTGGTCCATGAACATCTCCGCCGGGTCATAGCCAGGCTTGCGGAAAATATCGACCAACCGGGCAAAATCGGGGGCTTTGGCATCGTCGAGCCAGTAGTAGTAGGTGAACCAGCTATCCGCGTCAGCCATCAGGACCAGTTCGCCGGACCGTTCGTGGTCGATGTGGTACGCCTTCTGCTCGTCTTTATCTAAGATCAGTTCGATGCCGGGCACTTTCTCTAAAAGCGAACGTACCTCGCCGATTCGGGCCGGGTCTTTGATGTAAACGTGAGCAATCTGATGGTCGGCCGTGGCGAAAGCGTCTGAGGCACCCGCGTCGAACATTTCCAGCCCACGCTCAATCCGGTAACCAATCATACCGGCTTCGCGCAGGATGCGGTTGATGTGAATGGGTTTACTGACGTTGGTGATGCCGTACTCCGACAGGATAATTACCTCCGCATTCTGCTTTTCGTAAAACTGAATCAGGTCGCGGCAAACGTCGTCAACCTCGTGCAGTTCTTTCGCGTTCTTCGTCAGGTCCTGCCCAGTCGTGGGACCGCCAAATTTCTGGAGACAGTAATCCAGATGCGGTAAATAAATCAGCGTCAGCGTGGGATTGTGCCACTGATCGACCAGCATCGACGCATCGGCAATCCAGCGCGTGGAAACGATGTTGGCGTTGGGTCCCCAGAAACTGAACAGCGGAAACGTGCCGAGTTGGGCCTGTAGCCGGTCGCGGAGGTCGGTTGGGTAACTGTAACAGTCGGGCATTTTGCGGCCGTCGGAGAGGTACTGCGGCCGGGGCGTGACCGAAAAATCGGCGGTGGAGTACATGTTGTACCACCAGAACATTTTCGAAACGGTGAAACCAGGGTCCTGCCGTTTGGCTTCATCCCAGATTTTTTCGGCCTGCACCAGTTTGTTCGACTGTTTCCAGAACTTCACTTCCTGATCGGTGCGGTCGTACCAACCGTTGCCGACAATGCCGTGTTCGTTTGGCCACTTGCCCGTCACATACGTCGACTGCACGGCGGTGGTCACGGCGGGCAGCATCGGGTCGATGGTGGCCCGGCGTTTGTCGGCCATCCAGTTTTTTAGAAACGGCGTGTTTTCGCCAATCAGCGAGTACGACAACCCAACCACATCAATGACTACGGTCTTTTTCATAGCGGTATTTAACACAGTGGAATGGAGGATTACACGGGGTTAAAGGAGATTCTGTTCGCTCTGTACAGATCTCTCTTCCCCTGTGTTTAAGTGTATGCCAGTATCCAGTTCATTTCCCGCTCGATGGAATCGACTAAATCAAGTTTCAAATCGTCGGGCAGCACCTCCCAGGTATAGGTTTCTACTTCCATCTGATTCGTGAACGGACTTTCGCCCAACAGTCTCAGCACCTCGCCAATGTCATCCTGTGTGGATTGAAGCAGCCCGTATTCCTTCACGAAAATCGGGACGTGAAAATGCGCCCGCCATTCGGCATGGTTCCCGTCAAAAGCGGCCAGCGCGTCGGGTAAATCCGGGTAGCGAACCAGTTCACCCGATGTCATCCGCGCCACCACCTGATGCAGGTAGGTTGGCTCGTTGAAACGGGCAAAGGCGTCCTTCACTGCTTGTCGGGCATCTAAATCGTCCGTTGGGAACTCCGCTTTCAAAGCCGAGCTGATCTGGATTTTACCAACCCGCAGGCCATAATTTTTCAGTTTTTGCAGCACCTCAGCCGGGCGTTCGTAGCCAACGGCGAAATGACAAACGTCGTAGCACAGCCGTACGTGGTCCACAAGTGCGGTTTCGGCTTCGTCGTCGGTCATGCCAAATTCGTCGGTGAGTTGCTCGATGCCCATTGGCAGCAGGTAATCCATGAACCAGGCAATGAATTCGTCGGCTGTTTCAATCACGCCGTCGGGTTCGGGTTCCAGGTCGAGGTGCATCAGCCGGTCGGTATTTTTCCGCAACCGGATGAGTTCCACCACCACGTCGAGTACATTCTGCGTCGCCTGCGAAAAAATATAGTCGCGGGCGGCCGGTTGTTCCCACTCGAACCACCGCCGGTAGGAGAGGGGCGAGGTCGAGACGCCACCGGGAATGGCGTTGCCCAACTCATCGACCGGCAGCAGCACCGACAATAATCGGAACAGGCGTTTGGTGTATTCCACGCGGGCTTCGGTGGTCCAGTCGGGCGTGTGTACCTGATCTTTAACGACGGTATGATGAAAGCCGCCGAACGGAAACCCATTCATCGTGAATACGTACAGCCCGTTGTCGGCCAGCCAGTGCTGAAACGCGATCAGGTTTTCGGGTTGTTCCAGTTCCTCGCTTGCGATGTTCGACAGCCGCAGGCCCAACCCGAACGGCTGGTCGGGTGAGTAGCGTTTCTTTAGTTCCGGTACGGCTTCCTGTAAGGCCGCAAAATGGTCCGTCCAGGTTTCGCCGGGGTGAATGTTGGTGCAGTAGCCAACGTGGCCGAAGGGTGTTTTCATGCGGGTTGCGGCTCCATTTCTTTGAGGGCAGCAATGGCCTGACGGATACCGGCGGGGTCGATCTCATGCACTTCAACGCCCCGGCCAATGGCCTGCAACAGCAAAATGGTCAGTTGACCGCCGAGGTGTTCGCGGAATTCGTTCAGCCCGCGCAGCACACCCGCACTGTCGTCGGCGTCCAAAGCCGGATGGTACAGCGAAAAACCGAGCGTATGCAGCACCGTCAGAATCCGGTCTAAATCGCCATCGGCTAACCAGCCAGTCCGGTTGGCATACACACAGTCGATGGCCATGCCAATGGCGACCGCTTCGCCGTGCCGCATCTCGAAATTGGTCAGTTGTTCGAGTTTATGGGCGCTCCAGTGGCCAAAGTCCAGCGGCCGTGAGGAACCCTGCTCAAACGGATCGCCACTGGCAATATGCTCCAGATGCAGTTCGGCGCAGCGATGCACGAGGTACTGCATGGCCGTCTGGTCGCGCTGGGCCAGTTTTTCGGCGTTGACTTCGATGAAGTCAAAAAAGGCCGAGTCTTTGATCAGGGCTACTTTAATGGCTTCGGCAATGCCCGCCCGCCAGTCGCGGTCGTCTAAGGTGGTCAGCAGAGTAAGGTCGTTGAACACGGCGACCGGGGGCGCAAACGTGCCCAGGAAATTCTTTTTGCCCCGGTAGTTGATGCCATTTTTTACGCCGATACCCGAATCGTTTTGCGACAGTACGGTGGTGGGAATGCGGATATGCCGGATGCCCCGGTGCGAAATAGCTGCTGCGTACCCCACCAGATCGAGCACGGAGCCGCCCCCCATGCCCACGACGTACGAATGCCGGTCGATGCCGAAACGATCCACGGCCTCCACGATTGTATCCACTAAAGCCGGGTCGTTTTTGGCGGCCTCGCCACCGGGAATCAGCAGCAGGTCGGCTACCAGATCTACGGACGGGTGCTCAGCGAAATAGGCCCGAATCTGTTCGGGTAGCTGTGGGTGATGCGCTACCACACCGCTGTCGAGAGTGAACAGTAGTTTTTTCCGGACGTCGCTGGTTGACAGCGTTAAAAAATCATGCAGACGGGTGTTGGTGAGGTCGAAAAGATGCTCGGTAAAAAAAATGTCGTACGTGAACTGCACACGAAACGACTGATGAAGGGTATGCATAAAGCCGATGGTCAATGGTATTGACTAAAAACCAAATTTACGCAGAAAAGGCTCGTTGCTGGTCGCTAAATAGCAACATTTGAAAATAAGGCAGGATTCTGCCGGGTAACGCTCCCGTCGGTACAGGTATCGTTCTGACCGGGAGCGCGCCAAACCGGCAATCCGGATGGAGGACTTAGGCTACGGTTTCGGCACCGAAATGGCTACGTCCGGCACCGTGATTTTTTCCAACTGCAACTGCCGGCACTGCGTGTTGAACCGGGCAATGTCGTTCTGAATAATCAGGTTCATGTTGGTTTTCAGGGGTTGCCAGATGGCGTTCAACTCCGACAATCGCGCCGTTTGACCGGCCGTAACGTAAGGGGTGTTCACGTCGATTTCGCCTTTGAGGAAGATGTAATCGGCACTCAGCTTATTCTCGAAGTTGATGACGTCGTCGTTGGATTCCGACCGGGGCTGAATCACTTTCTCCTCCCACAGTTTAATCCGTTTAGCCACCGCCCGGCCCGAATCGGCCACGGCTTTCAGGTTGGGCTTGTCGTCGATGAGGTCGACCAGGTCGTTGATCTGCTTCCGGGCTTTGCGCATCCGGTTCACACCCTGATGAATTTCGGTCACGCCTTCTTCCACGGCAATCAGCGTTTTCTGCTGTTGCTCGTACTCGGCTGGCGTCGCGCTGAGCCGGGGATCTGGCAGGATGGTAAACGGTACGGTTTTCTCCTGCTTACCCAGCTTTACCCGGGCCTGATACGTACCGGGAGCCAGTTTGCGACCGCTGTAATTACCCTCGATAAAGACCTTCTCGATGGCGGGCAGCGTTTCGGCCCGCATATCCCACACGAACCGGTTCAGGCCGGGCCGCAGGGTCAGCGTAGGTTCGGGCGACGGGCCGCCGGGAAACTTCACGAACTTTTTATCTTTTTTACTGCTGAATTTTCGGAGTACCGCCCCCTGCTCCGAGAGAATATCCAGTGTTACCGTCGCGCTGGTGTCGGTTTTGGCGGGTAGTTGGTAATACATCACCACGCCCGTTGAGGGGTTGACGCCCGCAAATCCGTTGCGGCCGGGACTACTGCCCGCGTCTTCATCGTCTTCCTCCTCAATTACTTTGTCTAATGAACTGCCGCCCGACACCCGGTAGGCATCTTCGGGTTTGTAAACGAGCAAACTGTCTTTTGGTGCTTTCTCGCTGTACTGGCGAATGGGTCCAAGGTCGTCCAGAATCCAGAACGCCCGCCCGGCGGTGGCGGCAATCAGATCGCCATGATGCACTTTCAGATCGGTAACCGGGCTGATGGGCATGTTAAGCTGCCACGGACGCCAGTTCGCTCCGCCGTTGTAGGATATGTACAGGCCGGTCTCGGTACCCGCGTACAGGAGCCCTTTGCGTTCGGTGTCTTCGCGGACGGTTCGGGTGAAGGCTCCGTAGGGAATGCCGGTGTTAATTTTGGTCCATGTCTTGCCGTAGTCTGTGGTTTTGCAAATGGCGGGGGCAAAGTCGTTGAACTTATAGCGCGTGGTGGCGATGTAGGCCGTGGCTTTATCGTGGGGCGATACCTCGATGGAATTAATCAGCGTTTCGGGCAGACCGGCCGGGGTCACGTTGGTCCAGGTGGTGCCACCGTCGCGGGTGAGGTAGACCAAGCCATCGTCGCTGCCGGTCCAGATAACGCCTTTTTCGGTCGGCGATTCGAGCACATAGGTGATGGTTGCGTAGTTCTCGCCACCGGCACCTTCGTTGGTGTAGGGAGCACCGCCCCACCCTAATTTCGTGGAGTCGTGGCGCGTCAGGTCGGGCGAGACCGTACTCCAGCTTTTGCCCTGATCGGTCGTTTTGAACAGGCGGTTCCCCGCGTGGTAAAAGGCATTCGGCTCGTGTTTCGACCAGATAATGGGCGCGTTCCAGTTGAAGCGGTATTTCATCGACTTCGCCTGCAACGCCTGATACTGAATTGGCGACACCATGATGGGTTTCCCCTCGTGCGTTTGCTGGTCGAGTACGTCGATGGTGCCCTGATAACTGCCGCCCATCACGTAGCGCGGGTCGTCGGGGTTAAAGGCCAGAAACGCGCTTTCGCCCCCTGCGGACGCCTTCCAGTCTTTGTCCGTAATGCCGTTGCCGTCGGTGGTTCGGCTGGCAATCATCACCGACGTGTTATCCTGCTGACCGCCGTAGATGTGGTACGGAAAGCGGTTATCGGCATTGACGCGGTAAAATTGCGCCGTGGGCTGATTATTCTCCGACGACCACGACTTGCCGCCGTTGAAGGAAACAGCCGCCCCGCCGTCGTTATTCAGGAACAGGTTTTTGTTGTTTTTGGGATTGATCCACAGGTTGTGATGATCGCCGTGGGAGCCGGGAATGGGACTAAACGTTTTGCCGCCGTCGATGGATTTCAGGACGGAGGTGTTCAGGACATAGACCGTATTTTCGTCCACCGGATCGGCGAAGATTTCGATGTAGTACCAGGCTCGCTGAATGGTGCGGTGGTCTTTACTGACCCGGTTCCAGCTTTTACCGGCATCTTCGGAGAGGAACACCCCGCCCTTATCGGCTTTGGAGTCGGACTCGATCACGGCGTAGACGCGATTGGGATTGGCGCGGGACACCGAAATGCCCATTTTGCCCAGTTCAGTGGGTAGGCCTTTGTCGAGTTTGGTCCAGGTTTCGCCCATATCCGTCGATTTGTAGAGGCCGCTGCTTTTGCCGCCACTCTGCACCTGCCACGGTAGTCGGCGGTACTCCCACATCGACGCGTAGAGGATGCGCGGATTGGTCATATCCATGCTCAGGTCGTTGCAGCCCGTGTTTTCATCGACGAATAGCACTTTCTTCCACGTCTTGCCGCCATCGGTGGTTTTATACACCCCACGCTCCGCCGACGGACCATGCAGCGCACCCTGCGCGGCAATAAAAGCAACGTCGGGATTTTGTGGATGCACCCGCACAGCGGCAATGTGACGGGTGAGGTCGAGGCCGAGGTGCTTCCAGGTCTTTCCGGCATCGGTCGATTTATAGACACCGTCGCCGTAGGAGGTCATGACGCCACGGGGTGCATGTTCACCCATGCCCGCGTACACCACCGCCGGGTCGGACTCGCACACGCCGATGGCCCCCACCGACGACGTTTTCAACTGACCATCGGAGACGTTATTCCAGGTCATGCCCGCGTCGTCGGTTTTCCATATGCCCCCGCCCACGGTACCCATGTAGTAGAGTTGCGGATCGCCCACAACGCCCGAACCGGCCACCGCCCGCCCGCCCCGGTACGGCCCCACATTGCGCCATTTGACCGGTTTAAAATACGGATCATTCGTGAGGGCTGAATCGACTGCGGGGGTCGATGATGCTTTTTTGGCTGGTTTGGGTTTCTGCGCCACCAAGGGGTGAATGAATAGAACAGAAAAAAGAAGAAGTAGGGCGTTTCGCATAGGGGGGCGGTTGTTTGGGTAGTGTTGGCTAAGATAAGAGAAATGTGGCTTTGGGTTACCAATACCGGTAGTTCATCCCAAGCACAACCGTTCAACTGACCACCGTTATTTTCGACATTTGAATAAGTCGTACGGCACCCCGGAAAATTCAAACGGGTCGACCAACGCGAAAATCGGCGCAGTCGACCCGAAGGCTGTGGCACCGTTGATGCTATCGTCCCCGAAAAGACGCCCGCTGCTGATTAGCCCAGATACGCCAGATCCTCGTCGCTTAGCTCAATTTGGGCTGCTTGCAGGTTCTCTTTTAAATGCGCCAGCGATGAAGTGCCAAAAATCGGCAGCATCCAGGGTGACTTGTGCAGTAGCCAGGCGATATTAAGCTGCGCTTTCGACACGTTATGCTTCTGCGCGATGGTGGTGAGTTTAGCATCTTCCTTCGATAAGGAGTTCTGTAGGGAGAAGAACGGAATGAGGGGAATGCCGTGCTGTTCGCACAGGTCCAGCACTTCCTCGCCACCCCGTGTTTCGCCGTAGGGACCGTGTAGGGTAGTCCGCTGGGCATAGCCGTACATATTCTGGACCGTGGCAATGGGTCCCATCGCCAGGCCTTCTTCCAGTTCGGCGCGGCTCACGTTGCTCAACCCAACATGCTGAATTTTGCCTTCCTGCTGCATGGCAAACATGGCCCCGAGCGATTCTGAAAAGGAGACTTCGCTATGGGGCATCACCCGGAAATGCACGAGCTGAATCTGTTCCTGTTTGAGGGTGCGCAGGTTATTGTCGATGCTGGCACGCAGGTTTTCGGGGGTATTATACGGTAGCCAGCTTTTATCGGGTCGTCGGGTGGCTCCTACTTTAGTGCAGATCACCAGGTCCGGGGGATAAGGGTACAGGGCTTCGGCAATCAGGCGGTTGGTCACGTCTTCGCCGTAATAGTCGGCCGTGTCCAGGAAGTTTACGCCGGAGGCTACGGCCGTTTTCAGAATTTGCAGCGCTTCGGGGCGGTTGGCAGGCTCGCCCCAGATGTCGGGGCCGGTCAGCCGCATGGTGCCGTAGCCCAGACGGGCAACCTGAATCGGTTTAGCTGACTGTTGGGCGATGGTGATTTCGGTAGTTTTCATCGTTTATTCGTCGGGATAGCAACAGGATGGAAGTAGACGTATCTATCAATTATACTTGTGAACGTAAGGCGGCCGTGAACAATGTGAACCCACCCGCTATTACGTGATAAACCCTAAACCCGTCTACGCATGAAATCATTGCTATTTACCGCTTGTCTGCTCCTGCTCTTAGGTTCGTTCACCTCGGCCCAGCCACCGCTGAAACAGACGAATTGGCAATCATTGTTTAACGGTACCGATTTAACCGGCTGGGAAACCTACCTCGACCGACCTTACGTAAAAGACGATCAGGCCGAAAAACCCGCCCCAATCGGATTAAATAACGATCCGAATCACGTGTTTTCGGTGGTAACGGTCGATGGTCAGCCCGCCCTGCGTATATCGGGCGAAACCTTCGGGGGCATCAATACGCTGGCCGATTTTGGGAATTACCACCTGCGCATGGAATTCAAATGGGGCACGAAGCAGTGGCCCCCCAAATTGGGTCAGGCCCGCGACAGTGGTCTGCTCTACCACAGTGTTGGCGAGCATGGCACCGCTATGCTCTGGATGGAATCGTTTGAATATCAGATTCAGGAGCACGATTGTGGCGATTATTGGGGCGTTATGAATGTAGCCGCCGACATCCCCGCCCGCCAGAATGAGAAGGGTAAGTATGTGTACCAGCCGGGAGGGCCGCTGGTGCCGTTTCAGGATAAAACGCCGAATGGCCGGACGTGCCTGAAAAGCCCGGATCTGGAGAAGCCGACCGGCCAGTGGAATGTGCTGGAACTTTACTGTGTGGGTGACACCTGCCTGCACGTCCTGAATGGCAAAGCGAACATGCTGCTGACCCACGCCCGCCACCTGGTAAACGGGCAGATGCAGCCGCTCACCAAAGGGAAAATCCAACTTCAGTCGGAGGGTGCCGAAGTGTACTACCGGCATATCGAGATTCGAACGGCTAACCAGCTACCGGCCGAACTGATTCGGTAAATGTGGTTGTTCTCCAATGGCCGGAATTGACGCCTTTCTGAGTAGATGGGCTGGTTCCCAATACGATGAGCAACCTCAGCCAAATGGTTTGTATATTTGACTTTATCAGCGTTAGCCAGGCGGACGCTGACAGATTCCCTGAAAAGGGTGTCAAGTTGCAGTATTCTATTACATACCTAAATTACACCCATGGTCGCTGTTGCTGGAACCTATCAAAACGGGTACGTAAAGCTCGACAAGAATTACCATACTACAGATCCGGTGAAAGTCATCGTCACTTTTCTGGAAGATGTAGAAGAAACGTCAGAAAAAGGAATATCCCTGTCTGACTTTTCATTTTCAAAAAGCCAAAAGAATCTGGAGAATTTCAAAGGTTCTTTTGGTGATGCCGTAATCGACGAACGGCGAACAGAGCTATGAAGCTGTTTTTAGATACGTCTTCATTAGTGAAATTATACCATAGGGAAACGGGAACGGAGCCGCTCGAATTGCTTTTTTCGGCCGTTCGACTTACCACTGTGTTTCTCTCCGAACTATCAAAAATCGAATTTACCTCGACCATCTGGAAAAAGGTGCGAACTAAAGAGATCACAGCGTTGGAAGCACAAACAACACTGGAATTGTTTGAATCTGATTTTGACAAGTATACGTTTGTTGCCGTTGACCGTATTATTATTGAACAAGCCAGGCTCCTGATGTCAACCTACGGAGCACAAGGATTAAGAACCCTGGATAGTATTCAACTGGCAACATCGGTGTCACTGGCTCACCAGGCAGACTTGTTTATTACGGCTGATAAGCTCTTACAGTCGTTTTTTGAAGCAGCAGCAGGGTTGACCACTGAATTCCCTGGCCGCTAACAGCCGTTTGACAACGGGCCGCTCTCCTGATCAGTCATCCATATCGGCAGCCGGACCCAACGCCAGTTCGCTGATAGGCCGATTGAGCCACGCGGCCAGCACCTCGACGATGACGTTGTGATCATCCCGCATGGGCAAACCCGACACCGCGATGGTGCCGATACAGCCTGTGCCGCGTAATAGAATCGGGAAACAACCGCCCGCAGCGGCATGGTCGCGCAGGGGAAGGCCCGCCTGGTCGGTGAGGTTGGTCTGCTTTCTCCGTAACTCCAGCCGCATGGCGTAGGAACTGCGGTGGAAACGCTGCACGACGTTTCGCTTCCGCCGAATCCAGTCGATGTTGTCGGGTGTGGTGCCCGGCATGGCATAAAAGAACAGGGGATGCCCGGTAAACTGAATCTCAATGGCTGCGGCTTTCCCCCGGGCTTCAATGGCTTCTTTCAGGCGTGTGCCCAGTTGCCAGGCCGTGTTGAGGCTGAAGGCATCAAATTGCAGTTGTTCTTCCTGAAGCGCCATCAGCGCCAGATCGTCGTCGAGTGTTGAATACATGCGGTAAACATAAGTAAAACCTCCGCATGGGGCCATCAGACTGCCAACCATTTTCCGGTAAACTGTCTATGCGGGCCGGGCATCTGCTCAGGCTTCCTTCCTGGTCTGCCTCCTCACTGCGCCATAGAGGCAGACCGGGGAAATAACCCATTGCAACACAATGTTACCGGCTAACCGTCACCTTCAGGAACGTGGCCTGTACGGATGTGGCGTTATCGGTAGTGCTTTTGTTCTGACTGGCAAACAAGACTTCCAATTCGTGCTGTAGATCCAGTGCTTTACCATTCTTTTCTGCGGCCTCGAACGCGTTCATGGTGGGGCCATAGTAGTTTTTGAACAGCGCGACAAATTCGGAGGGCGGATGCGGAACGTTAAAGGTGAACGTGTCTTTGCTGAAGGTTATCGCTTCTTTTGCCACGCCAGCCTGACCGAACCGGTCGATAACCTGTTCCTCAACACCCCACAACATCGGGCTGACGAAACCCTCCGGCGGTGGGGGGGTATAGGCCGAACTGATCTTTAGTATTTGCGCGACTAAGGTGGGATCGCCCGGTATCCAGTTCCCCATGATGATTCGGCCACCCGGCCGGGTAACCCGGACCATTTCCTTCGCTACATCAACCGGTCTTGGTGCAAACATGGCCCCGAACATACTGACGACGAGATCAAACGCCTGATCGGGCAGTTCCTGCAAATCGGTAGCATCCCCTTCCTGAAAGGTGCAATTTGTAAGTCCTTCGGCTTTTGCCCGGCTGTTTCCCGCAGCAACCAGATTCCGGGCGATGTCAACGCCCAACACCGTAGCACCGAGTTTTGCTTCCGGTATTGCAGTGGTGCCATCGCCACAACCGAGATCAAGAACGGAAAGCCCTTTGGTAATCCCCAGTTCGGCGACAAAGGCCGTACCGCTTTCCCGCATGGTTTCGGCGAGTCGAGTGAAGTCGCCTTTTCCCACAATGCTTTATTTGGGTTCATCTTGTTTCCTGTTTAGGCCCGCAACCTATATCGATTTCCCACTTCACGATCATTTTTTTGTGTTATCGGCTTGTCGTCGACTAACTACCTCACGATGAAGGCTTGCCATCATGGGAGTAAATAACGGAAGCCGCGAAACGAAATAGTGCGTCATTGAGCGTTACCATAGGCCGTATTGACAAATTCGAGCAGCCCGCGGGGCGAACTTTCGGTGTAGGGCTACTATCATTACCGACGCGTCGGCCAAAGCTATTGATGATTCAATCCGGCCGATCAGCAAATCATCACCCGCCGACCCGTTTCGGGGTGCGTCATAAACCAGGGCCGGAGGTTAAACACCGTTTCGATGGCCGTTTCGGTCAACACTTCACTGGGCGTCCCCATCCCAAAAATGCGTCCCTGATCCATCAGAATGACTTTGTGCGCGTATTGAAGGGCTAAGTTGATGTCGTGGACGATGATAAATACAATCATGTTCTGCGACGCCAGGTCTTTTACCAAACCCAGAATCTGGTGCTGGTAGTGAATGTCCAGGGCTGAAATGGGTTCGTCGAGAAAGAGGTATTTGACAGACTGATCGTCCGGTTGGCGGTACAACTGCGCCAGCACCCGCGCCAGATGCACCTTCTGTTTTTCGCCCCCGGACAGCGACGCGAAGGCACGGGTTTTGAACGCCACCATACCGACCGATTCCAGACAGCCGTCGGCAATGTGGGTATCCTGAGTTGTCGGCGTCAGGTTGAAGTACGGGTAGCGGCCCATCATCACCACGTCGGTCACGCTCAGATCGAAGGGCAGTGAGAGTAGTTGCGAGAGCACCGCTTTCTGCCGGGCGAGCGTCGCCAGCGGAATAGACGTTAACAATTGATCGCCATAGTACACCCGACCCTGTTGGGGAGTTTCGGTGCCGGTCAGCAGTTTGAGCAGGGTACTTTTACCCGCTCCGTTCGGGCCGAGCACCATCGTGAATTCGCCCGGTGCCAGCGTCAGCGACACATCGTCGATCAGGGTCTGCTGACCGATGCGAAACGACAGGTGTTCGGCCCTAAGCATAGAAGCCTCCTTTCTGAAACTGACGGGCATTGCGGACGAGCAGCCAGATAAATACCGGTGCCCCCACGAACGCCGTAATGACGCCAATCGGAAACTCGGCCGGTGCCACTAAGCGACGGGCAATGGTATCGGCCAGGGTGAGCAATGATCCGCCCAGCAGTGCCAACGCGATCACCAGAAAGCGGTTGTCGGACGTTTTGAGCAACCGCAGCAGGTGCGGCACCACCAGCCCGACAAACGAAATTACGCCTACCATCGCCGTCCCAATCGCTACCAGCAGCGTGTTCAGCAAGAGCACCTGAATCTTGAGCCGGTCGATGTTATAGCCGAGGTGCCGCACTTCATCTTCGCCCAGAATCAGCACGTTCAGGGCTTTGGTGAAGCGCAGGGCCAGCAGAATACCAATCACCGTCACGGGCAGCACTAAGGCGAACTGCGTCCAGTCGGCCCCGGAAAAGGTGCCGAGGTTCCAGAATGTGATGGACCGGGCCTGCGGGTCGCGGGCGATGTAGGACAGAAACCCCGTGCCGCCGGTGGCCAGGGTATTGATGGCGATACCCGCCAGAATCATCGTGGCGACGTTTACTTTGCCGCTCATCGACGCGATCCGGTACACCAGCAGGGTGGCTAAAAAAGCGAATACAAAGGCTACACAAGGCAGCAGAAACAGACCGAGTGCATCGGTAAAGGCCCAATTGATGTTCTTGCCCAGCACAAACACCAGAGCCGCCCCGAAAGCTGCACCCGAACTGGTGCCGACCAAGCCCGGCTCTACGATGGGGTTCCGAAACAGGGCCTGCATCAGCACCCCCGACACCGATAAACCCGCCCCAACGGTGGCGCACAGCAACACGCGGGGCAACCGAATCTGCAAGAATAGTCCCCGCGAAATTGGATCGACGGGCGTGTTCGATAGCCCCATCCCATTCAGTAAAATGTGGCTGATGTCGGCAAAGGTTAAGTCAACGGCACCGATGCGAAGGGCGGCAATGAGGGAGAGAAACAGGAGAATAACTAAAAAGGCGTACCAGTTTCCCGGCGTTAACGACGATCGTTTCATGAGGGGTAGCGGGCAGTTGTGGCGTTAACCGGTCGGGACGGCGAACCGCAGCGGTAGTCTGGTTCTGCCGATACCAGTCCGCCTGTATAATACCAGTCCGCCTGTATAATACCTGGCCGGGGTAAGGGGCCGCTTCGGGTAGGTCATCAAAGGTCGGGAATTGGCTTACTAACCCTGGTCGCTACCATCAGGGAATCGTATAGCATTAAGGCATTGGCCACATCGCCAATCGTCAGCTTCTCGGCCGGCAGCCTGGCGGCAATCTTTTTGGCCTGTTCATGCAGCGCCCTGACCACTGATTTTCTCGTTAACTCGACTACCTGAGGCCGGGCGTTTCCTTTGCGGATGTGGTACTTGATGGTCGTCTGATAAACACCATTAAACTCACTATCCTGCTCGTAGCCGTTCGAATTGCCGTATAGCACCAATTGGTTGCTCAGGCTTTTCAGCAATTTTGTCTGACCGCTATGTACGACCGTTGCGTACAACTGGTAGTCGGTTCCCAGCAGGTTATCGTACTGGCGGGTAAACTCAAGGCCATTGATGACGAACGAGGGAGGAGTTAAATAGCTGATTTTGGGGTCGCCATTAAACCGGCACAGGACATCATTATTGACCAGGTCATACGCCAGCTCGCAATACAGCTCTTTTCCCGGTTTTCCGGTCCGAACAACACCCTTCTGCCAGGTCGGATACGTGAGGTATTGGCTGCCGAGGTAGGTTTCCTGCCTGTGAGTGGAGGACATCCCCGGTACCAGTCCCGTTGACGCATAGACATCGCAGGTCGTTACGATTCGCCCACGAGTGTCTCTGAAAACTTTACAAAGCGACTCCTGACCCCAGACCGTTACCGAAGTCGCGCATAAAAAGCTTAGAATCAGTTGAAAACGGGCCATAGCGCAGGTCGAGGGCAAATGGGTGAAATGATTCAATAAAGGTATCAGGTTGAGATGATTTTACACTATTCTCAGAATCGTACGTAAATGACTGGATAATTAGTCGTTCGTTCTTGCACAGGCTAAATCTAACGGGAGCGGGATTATCCGAAACCCCGCTCCTGTCCGAAACACTATTGATGAATCAGTTTCATCAGCAACTGCACGTTCTCCCCCGTGCGCGGGCCGAGGTAAATCAGGTCGTGTTCTTCGATGCGGTAGATCTTTTTGTTTTTGCCAGCCGGTGTCAGGGCAATGCCGGGTAAAGTGGCTAATTTATCGGCGTTACCCAGCCGGTCGTAGCCGAAATCCGTTACCAGAATAATATCGGGTTGGGCTTTGCTGATGATTTCCGGGCTGAGGGGTTTCATGCCTTTCAGCGTATCCATCACGTTTTTACCACCCGCCAGCTCCAGCATGTATGACGCCGTACCCGCTTTGCCGATCACCAGATAATTGTTGATCACCCGTCCAAAGTGAATAATCGCGACTTTAGGCGTGGTCTTATACTGCTTAACATCGGTTGCGGCTTTGGCCAGGTCGGTGTCTAATTTCGTTTTCAGGCTGTCGGCCTGTTTCTGCGCGCCAAACTGAGCCGCCAGTGAATCGAAAAGTGCTTTCACTTCGGGAATGGTGTGCGCATCGGGAAACACCTTCATCGGCACACCCACCTTTTTCAACTGCTCCATCACCGCTTCGGGTGCCACATTGCCATCGTGATACACGACGGTGGGCTTCAGGGCAACAATACCTTCGGCGTTCAACAGCCGGTGGTAGCCAACTTTCGTGATTTTCTGAGCGGCCGGCGGATACGTGCTCGACAAATCCACACCGACCAACTGATCACCGGCACCCAGCGCAAAAATCAGCTCGGTGAGTTGTTTGGCCACGCAAACGATGCGTTGTTTGCCCGCCGTTTGCGAC
>JBBQLG010000125.1:0-18482 GCA_038327655.1 Cytophagales bacterium | reverse complement strand
ATGAGGTGAGCCTGTTCCGGCCGTTCCATGGCAATCATTTCGACATCGACCTGCACTGGGCGATCATCTGCTTCAACAAACACTATGCTGCCTTTCGATTGACTGACCTGCTTTCCGAGCCTGATCACTTGCTTGAACGTCAGGTTGTTTTACTGGTAACGCATCATGGCGTCACCAATATCTGGCAGCATATTTTTTACGTCAACGACTTGTATTTTCTGCTGAAAGACAAATCGCTTGACTGGACATGGCTGCTCGAAAAGCTTGCCGTTTATGGGTTGGAAAACGTCTTTCTGGCAGGCTTGTACTGGTGTCAGCAACTCTGGGATTTACCCTTACCCGCGGCTGTTCAGTCGCTGGTGCATACGGACAGGGTACGTTCATCAGCGGCTGCTTACGCAGAAAGCTGGGAAGCAGATCATGCGAGTGAAGTGAGTAGTCTGGTTCTGAAACAGTTTCTGTTCTTCGCGAACGCGCAAACCCGGCTCCGCCTGCGGATAAAAATCCACTTTTCTTTCGTGACCAGCCGTGTGTTTCGGGCTACTACTTTCCTGATCGGGAATCGGGTACACTACATCCCCATGGAGTTGGGTTTCATCACCATTTTTATCCGTGCGCTCCGGTCGTTCTACCGCTTGCTGCCGGTCCGCCAGTCCTGATTTGTCCCGCGTTTCAGCGGCCATTGCCTGCTTACCCGGAGAGCGACTTTGTGGTTTTCAGCGATCCCAGCCAAAGGGCTAAATAGATAATCCGGCTGAGCATCCAGTTATAGCGCGTCTTTTTACGGACTGGAATGCGGGAGTTAAATACAGTCGCTACAATTTCAGCCAATACCGTTCGGTCGATGACGGCCCAGATGGGATGGCCGGGCGCAGCGAACTGTTCCCGCGTGGCGTTGTAAAGTTGCTGGGTCGATAGGGTGCCGTATTCAACAAAATTGGCTTTCGTGAGCCGAGACAGAATGGCCGCCGGTAACCTGTTTTGCAGGCCATTACGGATCAACCCGCGCCCGCGTCCGTGATCAAAACGAACCGGCAGAGGCGTAGCCAACCCTATTTCGATCACCTGTTTATCGAAAAAAGGAAAGGAATACTGATGCCCGTGATAAGCCCCGATGTGATTCAACTGTTCGTTGCAAATTACATTGGTCTTATTCAGGATCTGATTCAGCGAAATGCCCTGTTCGGCGGCTATCCGGTCTGTAAATGCTTTTGTGGATACGGCTGAACGCACGGGTACGCGTTGCTTGAAATCGGCACTGAGCGCGTTGTCGATCAACTTGTTGTGGCTTAGTTTATCCCTGATTCGCGTAAAGCAATAGACCATGATGGCCCCCGTGGAAATGCCGAACAGGTGTTTCTGGGTCCGCAGTGTCTTCAGGAACATACCCAATGGCTGGTGCCTGAATCGCTTGGTCACCTCAGCACCCAGGGTGTGTAAGGCATACTGCTCCAGTTGTTCCCCGTCATTTCCATAGAGCCGGTTATGGTCGGGATAAGCGATAAATTGCTGGCAGGCTGCGTACAGATGCTCCCAGTCGCTTTGGTCAATCAATTGGTCGATGTACTCAAATCCCGTCGTGACCACGCTGTCGCCATCATGTCCGGTCAGCAGACAATCGCATCCCTGCCGCTGTGCGTCGAGGGCCACGCTCAGGTGAAAACCGGAGGAGACAATAAACTGCTCCGGCCGGTCGAACAGGTGATTTATGTTCAGTGCCGAATCGAGCACGTCAGTCAGCGGACGTACGGTATGGTGTTGGGGGTGATACTGATTCAGCACGGCCTGTACGTAAACGGATTCATCCGTGGAGGAAAGCCCGGTATCGACGTTGAAGGTGTGCAGTCGCGGACGGTGTTGCTGCGTCAGCAGATGCTGAGCCACGCAACTGACCGACGATGAATCCAGGCCGCCACTCAGGTGAGCGCCGATACGGGATTTACCTCGCATGCGGGTATCAATGGCCGTTGTAAACGAATCCCGAAATAACCCCGCATAGTCGTCGGCAGGAGTTAACTCGCTGAATTTCAGGAGGTTTATGGTCCAATACGGCTCCAGTACTGACTCCCCGGCTGTCACCCGCAACGAATGACCGGGCAGCAGACTGTACACGTTTTCGTAGAATGTCTCGGCACTATACGGCACGTAATTAGTCGTCCAGGTCAGGTACTCGCGGAATACATGCTGGTTTGCGGCTGTGGTTACCTCGCCGAGGGCGAGCAATGCCTTAATTTCGGACGCAAACGCGAAAAAACGGCCCGGCTGATGCACATAGTAGAGCGGTTTTACGCCCAACGGGTCGCGGGCGCAGCAGAGCGTCTGTTGCCGGGCATCCCATATTGCCACCGCAAAATCGGCATTGAGGTCATTGAACGATGCCGGACCTTGCTGACGATAGGGTACGAGAAACGGCTGATTTACGGCGGTATCGGCAAACAAATCGGCATCGGCCACCGCGCACATGCCCGTGATGTCATCGGCTTCTCGGTTACCGGTAAAGGCCAGTAATACGCCCCCGTCAACGTGTTGTGTGATCAGGTCGCCCCGGTGTTTCAGTAACTGGCTGATGCGCGTGATGTCGCCGGGGGCTACCGTCTGCCCGTCAAATCGAATTATACCGGCAATTCCACCCATGTTAAGTTCGTATCAGTGTGAGTAGCCGTGTCCTGCCAATCGTCGGAAATTAGGACGGAGATCGTTACAAAGAAAACGAAAGCTTAAACAAACTGCTATCTTTAGTATCTTCGCTTTTAACAAAAGGTTTTTGAGTTTCTCGGTACATACTCATTATTCATAGGCTCGGTGATGTTGATAAAAAGTAAGGTACGGCTGTTCGTGTTGCTGGTTATACTGGGTATAGGGCAGGGCTGTCAGCAAAATGTAAACGACCCCGCCCCCGACGACGGGGCTTATTTCCCCCTGCAAATCGGCGACTACTGGGTGTATCAGATAACCGATCAGGTCTACCCCTCCGCAACCACGTCCACCCGACAGGTGTTCCAACTTCAGCAAAAAATCAGCCGTTCGTACACGCAGAATGGTCAGGTGTATTTTCTGGTGGAAGAATCGGTCCGGCCAACGGAGCAGACGGCCTGGAAACTCAACGCCATCCGTACCGTGTATAAAAGCCTGTCGGAAGTGGTTGGGCAGGAGAGTAACCAACCCGTTATAAAACTGGTTTTTCCGATCAATTCAGCCACTTCCTGGAACACGAACGCCTATAATGCCCGGCCCGATACGTTGCTTCAGTACCGAAACAGCGGACGGCCATTCACCGTTGGTAAACGGCTGTTTAACCGCACCATATCGGTGGCGGGGCCGACCGATTCTACGCTGGTGAGCCAGCAAAAATACATCCGGGTGTATGCCCAGACTATTGGTCTGGTGTACGGCGAAGAAGCCTCACTGGCCTACTGCCAATCGTCGCCCGGTTGCATCGGGAAAGGCCTGATCGAGTCCGGTTTCCTGCGGACGTGGGAACTGCTCGCCAGCAATCGGCTGCCTTAATTCGTCTGGATGACCTTACCGGTCCGGGTTTCGGTCCGGCCATCCGGCCAGATTAAGCGCAGGCTGTACACATAAACGCCCGGTACCTTTCCGGGCCAGACGAGCGTATTTTTTCCGGTTTGTACCGGAAAGGCATCGTCAAAAACCGGCAGGCCCGATGCACTGTAGATCGCTAAGCGGGCCGCAGTTGGCAGTGCCTGCACCGGCAGATCCAGCTCAAATTTCGTGTAAGCCGTGGCCGGATTCGGGTAGGTCCGCAGGGTGATTGCTCCGTCGGTAGCCGGTACGCTCAGGTTGAGCACGTAGGGGGGCTGCGTCCGGTTGCCGGCGGCATCTTTCCCCAGCACGATCAGCTGATAACGGCCGCCCGGCGTCAGGGCCAAGGTGGTTGTTACCTGTAGCTGATTGGCCGATACGGGCGTAACCGTGAAGTTGCTCGACGAAACCTTTTCCGGGGTACACGACGCACAACCTGCCAGAAACAGTTCAACGGCGTTGAGGTCGCCGGGGGAAAGCGGGTTTTCGTCGATCAGGTAGACCGCAACCCGAGGATTTTGGCCAACAACCGCCTGGTTTTCCTGCACTATCCCATTGATCAATACGCTGAGGGCCGGGGCAACCCCATCGGGCCGGGCGTTGATCGGGTAACTACTGCCGGTGTTGGCCTGCGTCCAGTCGATGAGTAGGGTTGCCGTGTTATTGGCCCGGCTCAGTTCGGTGAGCTGCTGATCAGGGTCGATGGTTACGTCTATTCGTTGCAGCCGTTCATCCTTCGGCAGGGTGTACGTCAGGGTGTCGCGGTAGCGAAACGCATTGACCCGTGCCAGCAGGCGGGTGACACCCGTGCCGGTTGTTTTGGTCAGCGATACCGACACCGACTGGCCCGCCACAAACTTACCCAGATTGGCCAGCGGAACGACGACCCGGACCGAATCGGTGTTTTTGAGCGAACTGCCCGCCACCGTCGACTGAAGGTATATTCCGTTTGGCTCGACCGAAAAGTCAGGATTGGAAAGCGGGTACAGACTGATAACCGGGTCGCCCTGAAGGATCATTTGCAGCAGTACGCTCACATCGTAGGGGCTGCTTCCTTCTTTTTCGAGTGCGCCGTTCAGTTGTTGCTGTACCTTCCCGAAAGCCATCCCGAGCGTAGCCGGATTGGTAAACAGGTCGCTGTACAGTTTCGTCATGTACCGGGTTGTCGGTTGTTCGTAGCTGAAGTAGGAATGCGCCAGCACTACGGCCGCTCCTTTCTCGGGTGCCAGCACCCAGTCGCTGGAGAGGGTATTGAACCGGGAAAAAATCTCACCCACTCCGCAGCCGTTAAAAATCATGAATGGATAAAATGCATTCCGAAACCCGTTCTGCGGGAGCGATGCGAAGCCAAAATTCATGTCGGTGATCGCCGGCCCGGCATGGCCAAAAAAGGTGATCAGCCCCACGCCCTTGTTTACCTGTGGCGCAATGTTGATGGATTCGATCTGCCCGTAGGGGTTGGTCTTACTGAGCGAAGTGACTACACCGCCCAATTGGCCATTGGTGTGTAGAGCACCCAAGGTACCTAATGTAGTGCGCAGGCTCCCGGCTTCGCCCTCTGATTTACCCCCGCTGATGTGAATGATGTTCTTGCGCCAGAGACCGTTGGGCGTTGTTAGTTCCAGCTGTTTGACCTTTGCCAGATACCCCATCACCTGGTCATTGGTCGTTGCGTTGAGCCGCCCGGTTGGGATAGCCGGGGTATTGGCGGGGAAATTCAGTAAGCCCGCCGTCAGCAGAATGTCGGAACCCGGATACCCAATGGTCGGTACCAGATCATCGGTAGCTGTTTTAATGAAGTAAGGATAACTGGTGGCTTTGCCGAGTAGCAGCAGGCTTTTTACCGATGTACTGGCCAGCATAAAATCGGCAAAACGCCGGAGGGCCAGGGGGCTGCGTTCGCCGTAATTGAACTGATCGTAGAGGGAGTCGGCCTCGACCAGTAGTGGGGTGTAGCCCCCCCCCGGCCCCGAAGCCCGGTAGTTGGCGTAGGCCGTTGCTGATGGTCTCAGCGAGGTATGGGTGATGATAAGGTAATCGGTTAATGTCGGAAACACGGCCCGAAAGCGTACCGGCTGAATGGCCAACGGATTGAGGGTCTGATTGGTAACCAGTATGTCCCGGCTCCGGGCGGTTTCGCTGACAACGACCTGCGTTTGCCCGTCACGGATTTGCGTGGCCAGATACCGGGCATTGGCCTTGTCCGAAATGTCGTAGGTGAAACTGCCGACGGGAACATTGGTGATCGCCAGCAGCGAGGTCTGACGCGGATTGGGCAGCAGGTGAAAGAGCCTGGATACCTGCCCCGCCATATCGAACGCCTGCGGGTAGGATAGTTTTACGTAAGTGATCGAAAACTGATTGGTGCCGTTCTTTTCCGGCTGGAACCGAAGCGTGAGTTGCTCGTTCTGAAGGAGTTCCGGATTGATGGTCGCCTGAAAAGTCTGGCTATCGAATCCCGAAAAATTCAGAGATGCTACCGGCGTTTTGGCCTTGTTATCCACCTGTATCTGCACGGTATGAAACAGGTTGTCCCGACCGTTTACCATGCCTTCAAGCCGGATTGGCCAGTCAGCCGTCATTCGGTTCGTCAATTTCAGGGGTACTATTCCTACTGAATCAGCCGTTAGCAGCCTGCCCGACCACCCTTCTCCCGGCTCGAAATAACTCTGCTGGAGGAACGGTTCAATGCCTTTCAGGTTATTAAACGTGTACTCGCTGGTAAAGGCCTGAACGGTTTCCTGAACGTGATATTTCTCCGCCGGAAGCCCCTCCCCGGAGGTAGTTGGCTCGGGTATACGTTTGCCGACGGGTGAGGAGTTTGGGGTCAGAAAATAAGCGGCCACCTCAGAAAACAGTGTCTGATAGGGATGGAGCCGTTTCTGCGGGCGGTACAGCAGCGAGTCCTGACTGCCATCGTTACCTTCGCCGTAAAACTCAAGGTAATCCTGCGGGTCAAAAACACCATCCTGCTGCCCCACTACCCGGATGGCCATTTCCCGCCCCCTGAAAAACAGTTGCCACCCAGCCGGATTCGTCCGCAGAAAAGAGGCATCAGCGGTCTTTATGTCCTGATAGCTGATGCGGTAAATGCCGACCTGATTGACGGAAATTTTCAGGTAGTTCTGATTGGGGTTAATCCATTCGTTGCCAAACCGACGCTGAGCCGTCGAAGTCAGGGCTGCCAATAAAATCCAGAAAATCAGGAATCCTTTTTTCATACGGTAGTGAACCCAGTCAAAGCCCCTGTTCACACGACGAACCCGCTCCGTTGACCGACCCGGTACGCCTGCATACACCGGTTTTTACCGATTGTTTCAGAAAGGTGTAGCTGAAAGCGAATTGTAGTCTCCTTTAGGAGTTCTTATTAAAGGTAATTAGATTAACTGGATTACACACTTACTTTGTTTCATATACAAGAAGCATTCATTCTGGTAAAAAATAGGCTGGAGGGCTGTTTACACTTATGGCGGTTCCTGCGTGGGTTACCTGTCCGTATTGCGTTGTTGGCCAGTCAGCGAACAGCATCAAAGCCGACACGCTGATTGCGGAACAAAGCCTGCCATCGCCCTTGTTACCGCGTCACCCAACCACTATACCATGCCCGCCAACACCGTTATCGCCAAAATCGAACACCTGCCCTTCGAGACGCACATCTGGACGGATAGCAATGTGCTGATGGCGGACGAACCACTGGACGCTGGTGGGCAGGGGCGGGGCATGAGTCCGTTCGAACTGCTGGAATCGGCACTGGCAGCTTGCACCGTGATGACGCTCCGTATGTACGCCAACCGCAAGGGCTGGCCGCTGGAGTCGGCTGCTGCTCAGGTAAGCTGGATAGCCGATAACCAGAACGGCATGACGACCACCAACCCGTCGCAGTTTACCATCCGTCTGAACCTGACCGGCCCGCTGACCCACGAGCAGCGGCAGCGACTGCTCGAAATGGCCGAACGCTGTCCCATTCACCGCCTGCTGACCAATCCAATCGCCATTGCCACCCTACTGACCGAGTCATGAACCCAACGCCACCGCCCGTCAAGAAATACACGAATGGGGAGATTACCGTGATCTGGCAGGCGAACCTGTGCCAGCATTCGGAGCATTGTTACAAAGAGTTACCGGCTGTGTTTGACCCCAACGCGCGGCCGTGGATTAACATGGCGGGCGTATCCACTGAGCGCATCGCCGAACAGGTGAACCGCTGCCCGTCGGGGGCGTTAACGTACAGTCGGGAGGAGTAACTGGGTTGCTGACTAATGCTGTCGACGGTGCATGAGGCCCGTAACGCTCACAAAGGTTCGGCTCGTTTTTTTGCCCCACAACCTGACTGTATCCCGCGTTTTGAGCACATACGCGCGGGCAAACTGATCGCCCGGATGAGGCAGCAGCCCATCCCGGACCTGTTTTGCTGTTCCCTCTACAGCCATATAAAAGACAAAGCCAAAGCCTGCTGTCAACAGCAGCGAACCGCCAATAAAGGCTATACCAGCATCTGCAACATAACGCCGGGTCAGGTGAATGGCCAGCGCGTGGGTCAGATAAACGGAGTACGACGATACGGCAATGGCCCATACAACACGCAGGCGCGACACAGACCAGTCGGGCGCATTGACGGACTGGCACAGCAATCCGGTAAAAAATAGCGAGAGCGCCAGAATGCCGACACCATACATTAGCGGGCTGTTCAGGGAGTAAAGCAGCAGCGCACCTATACCGGCCGGATACCCCAGTCGAATCATTGTCGAACTGAACGATTGCCAAAGAACCGGTCTGACGTAGCAGACATACGCGCACAACACCCCTAACGACAGCCCGTCTAAACGCAGGTGGGTAGCGGTGAGGGAGTAGCCAAACGCCGGAAACGAAGTCGTCTCAAGCTGTAGCCGCATCAAAAGGCTACAGGCGATGAGGGCAATGCAGGTTGGAACTACGGCATTAAAACGTAGCCCGATATACAGAACCAATGGCAGAAAAATGTAAAAATGCTCTTCGATGCACAACGACCAGCTTACCAAAAAGAAGCGCGGAATGGGGCTGTAGTTCTGTAGAAAAAACAGAAAATTCGTGTCGAACACCTGTTGCCGCGAAACGTATACCGCCAGCCAGCTCAGCAGCAGCGCCACGTAGTAGGGTGGCATGGTCCGCAGCCACCGCCGTCCCCAGAAACGGGCCAGTTGAATGTGACCCGTTGTCTGATGTTCCCGAAAGTAGATGCCACCAATCAGCCAGCCGCTCAACATAAAGAAAAGATCGACACCAAAAGCGCCCAATGCGGCTGTTTTCTGCCAGAATACGGGCATGCCGGTCAAAAACTGGCTGATGTGGTGAATAAGAACCACGACAATAGCTGTGGCCCGAAGCAGGTCAAGATTAGCCTTGTGCCCTTGCATGGTAAATTGATTTTTCGTGTTGAGAAAGGCACTGCTGGCCAATGCGGTGCGAATATAATTATACCCGCTTACCGACCTAACCAACATTTATTTATTTAAAGGTTGGTAGACAACTGATTTATTCGGCTGCCGCAGACGAATGGCAGAAAGGTTTACGTAATTGATACCATACAGTGGATCGACTCTCATCAATGGTTTGATGCGTGCGAATAAACAAATGGTTTGTCAGCACCTTCGCCGAAATCGTATTAGCTGAGTCCACAAGAGCAATCAGCTGGGTCAACCGGGGGATGGCCGCAGCGTAGTGAACCAGGCGACTCACGATTTCGGAGGCATATTTCCGGCCCCAAAAAGCGGGTAACAGCGAGTAACCAATCTCGGCGCTATCGGCTGTGGTATACACCAATTTAGCCAGTCCGATAAACACGCCATCTACCTGCGTATTGACCCGAAAGAAACCCGCTTCGGCGTGTAGCTGGTTCGTTTTTAGGTAGTTATCAAACCGGGTCCGGGCTTCGGCTTCAGTGAGTGGTTTGCCGGTGATGTACTGCATAACAGAAGCATCCGTCGCCAGACCGAGGTAATCCGTGAAATCGGCGGGGGTGAATTTTGTGTAGGTCAACCGTTCCGAGGTGAAGGCAGGGGTGGCCATTTGTTCCATTGTGCTGCATTGACACTTACTTGGGTACCTGCTTCTTCACGAGGTTTGTTAGTGGCGTCGGGAAGAAACGGCTCATAAACAGCGACAGGTTTTCTTTGCTGAACTTCTTGCCGACGAATACCTCGTACTTCCCCGCCTGAACGGCCGACAGAATCTGATCGGCGGTTTTATCGGCCGGAAAGCCATTGCCAATGTCATCGCCCACCTGTCCCAGTTTCTCACCCGTTGCCGTCAGTGCGTTCATCGACACGTTAGTGCGGATGTAGCCGGGGCAGATGATGGTTACCTGAATGTTGTCTGGCCAGACTTCGGCCCGCAGGCAGTCAAAAAAGCCGTGCAGCGCATGTTTGGCAGCCGCGTACGCCGACCGCATTGGTGTACCAATTTTGCCCATCACGCTGCTGATGACCACAAAATGGCCCGTTTTGCGCTGCTGGAAATGGGGGAGAATGGCTTTCGTCAGGGCGACATAGCTAAAATAATCGACTTCCATCAGTCGGCGGTGAACGTCCATTCCGGTTTCGGCTACCCACGACCGCTGACTGATGCCGCCATTGTGCACCAGCACGTCGATCTGTCCAAACGCTTTAATTGCTTCGTCGGTTTTGGCCGCGAAGGTATCCGACTGCATCAAATCCATAGGAAGCACATACACGCTTTGCGCATTCGCCTGCTGGCTGACGCGTGTTAACTCGTCTACCCGCCGGGCCGAAATAATAACTTTGGCCCCCTCACGGACGCAGGCATATACGAGTGCTTCGCCGATGCCCGAGGAGGCTCCGGTAATCCAGACTACTTTATTCGTAAAAAAAGACATCGTCACTTCAGATTCATGTGGGTTGGCAAAGTTAGGCCATCAACAACCAGCAATGCTAAGAAATAACGGCGCTAATTCGCTCCGGACGCAGCAAACCCCGTTTGGAGACAAGGCGGTATCCGGCGTATTTTTGGCCCAAATTAATAGACCACCGCATGACCGCACTCGACGTCGTTTACCAGTATTATCAGTATTTCAACACGCAACACTGGGAGGGCATGCTGTCCTGCCTGACCCCGGATGTACGGCACGATGCCAATCAGGGCGGTACACAAACGGGCTTAGACGCGTACCGGCAGTTTCTAACCCACATGGACGCGTGTTATCAGGAAACCCTCACCGACCTGGTCTTCATGGTCGATGCTGCGGGTACCCGCGTAGCCTGTGAGTTCATTGTAAAGGGTATCTACAAACAGACCGACGGCGACCTGCCCCCGGCTACCGGTCAGTCGTACACGATACCGGCGGGCGCTTTTCTGGACGTTAAAGCGGATAAGATTAGCCGGGTGACCACGTATTACAACTTGCCGCTGTGGATTCAACTGATTTCGGCGTAGCCTCCTCGCTGCCCTCCCTGACGTTTATTCGGAAGACCGGTGCTCAGTTCGCCGAGGTGTTTACCGAACTGGCGCGGCTACGGATTCAGGTGTTTCGGGCGTTTCCGTACCTCTACGCCGGTTCGTTCGAGTACGAAAAGGCGTACCTCCAAACGTACGCCAACGCGAGCCGTTCGTTTCTCTTTGCGGTTTACGACGGCTCTCAGATGGTCGGCGCAACGACTGGTATTCCGCTGATTGACGAGACTGCTGCCGTTAAAAATCCGTTTCTCGCAGCCGGTTATGATTTATCGTCCATCTATTATTTCGGGGAGAGTATTTTGTTGCCCGCTTACCGGGGACACGGGTTGGGCCACCGGTTTTTTGCCGAGCGCGAGGCCTATGCTACCGGGTTTGGGGCGTATAAACAGACCTGCTTTTGCGCCGTTTCCCGCCCCGATAGTCATCCCCTGCGCCCGGCGCATTACCAGCCCCTTGAGGCTTTCTGGACCGGGCGGGGCTACCAAAAAGAGCCGCGTCTACAGAGTAAGTTCGAGTGGCTCGATATTGGGGAGAACCAACCCACCGCCAAACCAATGGTGTACTGGTTGCGGGATATACGCAGGGACAAGTAAGTGACAGTAGCGCGCTCATACCTACCGACTAACTGGAGACTAACTACCAGTGACGCTCTTTCTATAAAACCCTTTCTACATCATGCGTATCCTGTCGATACTCTTACTCGCTGTCCAGTTAACGGGTTTTGCTCAGGCCCAGTCTTCTTCCAAACCTAAACTAACCGTTACGCCACTCAATGACCGGGTGTACGTCCACACCACATACGGTATCTACCAAAAAAAACCTGTTCCGGCCAACGGGCTTATCATTAAAACAAACGACGGTATTGTACTCGTAGACACCGGCTGGGATACAAAGGAGGACACGGACAACACCCGGCAGCTGCTCCAATGGGTGGCCGACAGCTTACACCAGCCTGTTCGGCTTTGTATTGTTACCCATGCCCACGACGACCGCGTGGGGGGCATCAGCGAGTTGAGAAAAGCGGGCGTACGGATCATCAGTACCCCTTTAACGGCGCAAAAATCCGTTAAACTGGGCTACGAAGCCCCCGAAGGTATTTTACCCGCCGACACAACCCTTCTGGTTGGGCAGGAGCCGATTCGCTGTTATTTTCCGGGCGAAGGCCACACCAGCGACAACATTGTGGTCTGGTTACCCAACCAGCAGATTCTGCATGGCGGCTGTTTTGTGAAGAGTGTAGCCGCTTTTGGTATGGGTAACATTGCCGATGCGAACCTGAACGAATGGGCCAATTCGGTGCGAAGGGTAATGCGTCAGTTCGGCACGGCGAAAGTTGTTGTGCCGGGCCACGAAGAATGGGGCGATACCCAATCACTGGTGCATACCCTACAGTTATTGAAAAAACAGGCCGCTGCCAGGCGTTGATAGTGTTGCCAATACTATGTAGCTTTACATATAAGAGATTATATAACAGATTTTTTAGAACACTTCAAGTTATGAAGACGATTTTAGGGCTGTTCCTATTCATAATTTGTCTACCTGCTTTGGGTCAACAAAGTAGATATGACATTGCCCTTAGTTATGGGCTGTATGTCGCTCCTACTTTGAAGCAAAGCCATTTCAAAGATTATATGGCGGCTGATTTCAGTTACCGACTTACTGAACGATGGGTAATTGGATCGGGATTTACAGCTGGTCAGTTCGACTACTACGAAGATATACGGTCGAATGCTGCTACAGAGTTGACTAAATACACCACTGGTTCCACAAATGCACGAGGATATGACGCTCACATCTATGCTCTTATCAAATATTCGTTGATTAATTCAACTCGCTTTCACTTATTGGCAGGAGCTGGAATCGGTTTACTAACCCAGCGACTAAAGTATCCCTATCGTCAACCCTGTAGCAGTGGGTGCGGGGTATTTATTGGTGAAGAATCAAGTACCAGAATTGAACTACCCATCCAAGGAGAAGCCTATTATATGGTCAATAGTAAGATCGGGGTAGGTGTAACGGCAGGTGGCTTCATAAATAGTACTCTTTCAAATATGGGTATTCATTTGGGCCCCCAGATAAGAGTAAGTTTATAAATAGCTTTACATAACTTCACTTATACAACAAAAAGAAGAGACACTATTTTGCAAATAACTAACTAATTTTGAACGTAGTTATGAAAGCACACAAAATAATCAACTGCGCCATTTTAGCAGCAATCTGTTATGTATTTAACAGTTGTGGAATAGTTGATTGGATACAGCCAAAGCCTAAAATACAGGTTAAAGGACGTGTAGTGGCATTAAGAAACAATAATCCAATCGCAGGTGCTTCTGTGATGACTTATAGGACACTTTTCAACTGTGGTTCTTTCTGCTCTAACTATCAACTCGTAGATTCGACTGCAACTGACGTCAATGGGTATTTCTCATTTAATGCGACGGAAGCAGATCTAGAGCTTTCTATATTCAAAAAAAACTATTTTGGTTTATTTCCAGGTGAGGGGCATATTAATAAACGTACGCAGATAGGCGGTACAGATTATGGGGTAATATCATTACAGCCGTCATCTCGAATAGTCGTAACTTTCGCGAGTATTGTGAACTATCGAGATAGCATTTACAGCGAGTACTATGCTTGCGGTGATCAGGTTAATACTCCCATGGGAGGACCAGAAGTATCGTATAAAGGGAGAAAATTTGAGTGGAGTGTCGAAGGCGATTGTACAATAGATGTCCATACAACTGTGTATCGCAAGGGAACGAAAACTAACTTAAAAAACTCATTTTATGTCCCACAGGGAGTGACAGTATATAAGACAATTGAGTATTAATTAGTGAAAGTTAAATATTAATTATTTTAGTTTTAGTATTAAGAGTGAGTGGTACACTTCACTTGTATTAATCACTTTACATATTCATAGTTATCAAACAAGGCAAAGAAAAGTACAAATTGGCTCTTTATCAAACAGTTACATTTCTTTGCTGCAAAAAAGGCCAGTATTTCTACTGGCCTTTTTTGTGGAACTCTCATCATTACGCCAGCACCCCTTTATACAAAGCCGCCCGTTGCTCTTTTACGCGGGGATCGCTCAGGAATTCGTCGTAGGTCATCAGTTTATCCAGCATCCCGTTGGGTGTGATTTCGATGATGCGGTTGGCAATGGTTTCCACAAACTGGTGATCGTGTGAGGTAAACAGCACAGGCCCTTTCACATCGGCCAGCCCGTTATTGAGCGACTCGATGGATTCCAGATCGAGGTGGTTCGTTGGCTCATCCAGCATCACTAAGTTGGCACCCGACAGCATCATTTTCGAGAGCATACACCGGACTTTTTCACCACCCGACAATACGCTGGATTTCTTCAGCGACTCCTCGCCCGAAAACAGCATCCGGCCCAGGAAACCCCGGATAAAACTCTCGTCTTTCTCCGCCGAGAACTGCCGCAACCAGTCCACTAAGTTCAGGTCGGACTGGAAGAATTTATCTTTTTCCGTATCATTCGGGAAATACGACATCGTGATCGTAACGCCCCATTTAAACGTGCCCGAATCGGCCTTGCGCTCCCCGGACAGAATATCGAACAGGGCCGATACCGCCAGACCGTCGCGGCTGAAGAAGAAAATCTTGTCGTCTTTTTTCATCGAAAACGAAAGATTTCTGAACAGGACGTTGCCGTCTTCGGCGGTGTAGCTGAGGTTCTCAACCGTCAGAATCTGGTCGCCCGGCTCGCGCTCCGGCTTGAAACTGATGTACGGATACTTCCGCGACGACGGCTGAATGTCGTCGATGGTCAGTTTTTCCAGCAGCTTGGCCCGCGACGTTGCCTGTTTCGATTTGGATGCATTGGCCGAAAAGCGACGGATAAATTCTTCGAGTTCTTTGCGTTTGTCCTCGGTCTTCTTGTTCTGATCCTGCCGTTGCCGCAGAATCAACTGGCTCGACTCGTACCAGAATGAGTAGTTGCCGGGGTATAACTTCACTTTGGCAAAGTCCACGTCTACGATCTGCGTACAGACCTGATCCAAAAAGTGACGGTCGTGGGACACCACAATCACCGTGTTATTGAAGTTAGCCAGAAAGTTTTCGAGCCACAGCACCGACTCCACGTCGAGGTTGTTGGTTGGCTCGTCAAGCAGCAGGATGTCGGGGTTGCCGAACAGGGCCTGCGCCAGCAGTACCCGCACTTTTTCGGAACCGTTCAGGTCCGAAACCAGCGAATAGTGCAGGTCTTCTTTAATGCCTAAGCCCGACAGCAGGGCAGCCGCGTCGGAGTCGGCATCCCAGCCGTTCATTTCGGCAAATTCGGTTTCGAGGGTAGCCGCCCGTTCGCCGTCGGCGTCCGAAAAGTCTTCTTTGGCGTAGAGCGCGTCCTTTTCCTGCGCGATTTCGTAGAGCCGTTTGTTGCCCATTACGACGGTTTGCAACACCGGAAACTCATCGAAAGCAAACTGGTTTTGGTTCAGCACCGACATCCGTTCGCCCACACCCAGCGTTACCAACCCGCTTTGCGACTCGATTTCGCCGGAGAGAATTTTGAGAAAGGTTGACTTTCCCGCCCCGTTGGCCCCGATGACGCCGTAGCAGTTGCCGGGCAGGAATTTAATATTTACATCGTCGAAGAGCACCCGCTTACCAAAGCGGAGCGAGACGTTTTGTACCGTAATCATTGGTCTGTTCTCCTGTTAATTTAAGTCGCAAAGATACGAAAAAAATGGCCGGGACGGGTGCGAAAAACCCCTCAGCACGACCGAAATCAGGGACTACTCACTGGATTAGTCCTGCCGCCGGATGAGTACGCCCGGATGCTCACCCGTTCCTTTTTGTTCCTGATACACCCGTTTGCCCGCCACCCAGACTGCTTCGATGCCGGTAGACAGGGCCGTGTTGTCGCCAATGCGGGCGTTGTCCTGCACGGTATCGGGGTTGAGCAGCACCAGGTCGGCGTAGTAACCCGGCACAATCAGCCCGCGATTACGCAGCCCCAGGTGCTCGGCGGGAAGCCCGGTCATTTTGTAGATGGCCGTTTCGAGGGGCATCAGTTTCTGGTCGCGGACGTACCGCCCCAGCACCCGCGCGAAGGCGCCGTAGCCGCGCGGATGGCCAGCGTAAGCCCCGTCGGAGCATATCGCTGTCTGCGGCCACGCCAGAAAATTCTTCACGTCCGGCTCATCCATCGACTTGGCCATGATGCCTTCTACGCCCTCTGCTTCGGGATTTTTCAGCGAAAAAGCGGATGCTTCGGCCACTAAACCCATCAGCGTCTGAGCCGGTTTTTCCTGCCGCAATTGGGCAATGGCACCAACGGTTTTTCCGGCATAGACCGGATTGGCCGCAAACCGAACCAGCACCGACTGTGCCGGATCGAAGAGTTGATTGACGGCAAACTCGGCACTTTGTGCATTGGTATAGTCGCGTTTGGGAAACAGCACCCGCATCGTCGACATCCAGTAGTCATACGGGTAACAGTCGGCGGTGATGCGGATGCCTTCGGCGCGGGCCTGTTCGAGTTGGGCCAATAGTTGACCCGACTGCCCCCAGCGGTCGTGCAGGGCAATTTTGATATGGGAAACCTGCACTGGCATTTTGGTGATGCGGCCAATCTGAATGATCTCATCCACGGCATCGTCCAGCATCATGTCTTCGCTGCGGAGGTGGCTGATGTACCGCCCGCCCGAATCGGCCGCTGCCTGCGCCAGTTGCAGCACTTCGTCGCGGTTGGAGAAAAAAGCGGCTTCGTATTCCAGTCCCGTCGACAGCCCCAGTGACCCGTGGCTCATTTCGGTGCGTAAGAGGGCTTTCATGCGTGCGACCTCGTCGGGTTTGGCGGTGCGGTAGAGGCCGTTGGTGCCCATCGCTTTCTGCCGAAGCATGGCGTGGCCGGTATAACTGGCGAGGTTTATGGCGACGGGTTGCCGCGTCAGCCGGGCCTGCAAGGTGTCCATCGGCGTACCCCCGCCATCCTGCCCGACAACGATGGTGGTGATGCCCTGACTAACCACCGGCAGCGCATCGGGTTTCAGACCCCAGTCGTGGTGGCTGTGGCTATCGATAAAACCGGGGGCCAGTACCAGCCCGCGACCGTCGGTGACTGGCTCATTTGGAAAAGCCTTCAGGTCGCCAATTTCCCGAATCAGGTCATTCAGTAGTCGTACGGACGCCTTACGGGCAGAGGTACCGGTTCCATCGATGAGCCGGATGTTGGTGATTAGCTGGGTTTGGGGGAGTCGGAAGGGTTTGCCTTCCAGAATTGCACGGGCTGTTGGCAGGGCCGTGGCGTCTGACCCGCTGGTTAACACAATCAGCGTTTGTTTTTTGTCCACGTACCGAACAATCACGGTTCGAAAACCCACCCAACCGCCGGTGTGCGCCAGGATTTTACCGCCATTTTCGATGGACCAGCCGAAACCGTACGGATAGGTCGTTTTGTTGTTGAGCGTTACCGGGGTAAATGCTTCGCGCAGGGTGCGGGCTTTGACTAATTTTTCGGTGTACAGGGCCTGTTCCCAGGTCAGTAAGTCCTCGGCGGACGCGTAAATGTTGCCATCGCCGATAACGCCATCCACCCGGATCAGATCGGCGGGTGCGTTCTTTCCGTTTTCGCGCGTAAAGCCATACACCCGATTTCGGGGTGTGGTGCTGCTTTTGAGGTAATAAACGTAGGTATTGGTGAGTTTGAGGGGCCGGGTGATGTTCTGCTCGAAAAACGTTTCGACGGGCATTCCGCCCTGTTTCTCAATGATTGATCCCAGCAGTACGTAGCCGGTATTCGAGTATTCCCAGCGGTCACCGGGCGGAAACCGCAGGGGTGGTTTGTACTGATGCAGCAACTGAAGCATCCCGGCGTTGGTGAGCGTATCGAGCGGTCCGGTGTAGTGTTGAGCCAGATCGAAGTATTCGGGCAGCCCCGACGTGTGGGTGAGCAGATGCCGCACAGTGATGGTGTCGTAGGGGAAATCGGGCAGGTAGGTCTGTACCCGTTCATCGTAGCGCAGCCTGCCCCGTTCCTGCAACTGCATAATCATCATGGCCATAAACTGCTTCGACACCGATGCCAGGTTAAACGCCGAACGGGTTGTGAGGGGTTCGTTGGTGGCGATATTGGCCGTGCCGAGTGCTTTGGAATAGCGCACTTTTCCCTGTTCGGCTACCAGCACCACACCGTTAAACATTGCCTGGTTATACAGATACGTCAGGGCGGAGTCGAGCGTTTTCAGGCGGGATGCCCGGGTTGATTTAACCGGTTGCGCCTGAACGCCTGCGCCGGTAATCAGTGAAAGCAGAAGGAGTGAACAGTAAAAGCGGTGAAGCATACAAGAGCCGAAGAAAGTTGGGGGAATGGCAACTTTAACTAATTTTCAACGTGGTCAATGTTGCCGTTTTTTTCATCCAGAGGGACGAAGGTTATTGGCCGCCAGGCGTCTAAGATCCGTCGGCCCGCAGGATTTCAAAAAAGACAACAATGTAACAAAGTGGATGTTTTTTCCGAAGAA
>JBBQLG010000124.1:0-19156 GCA_038327655.1 Cytophagales bacterium | reverse complement strand
TTCTTGCTTTTGCTTTTTGGGTTGTGTTTGTTCGTCTCCTGCCGGGGCCCGCGGGGCGCCCTCTTCTTTTTTGTTAAAACACCCCCCCCCCCCCCGCGCCCCCCCCCCCCCCCACCGCTCAGGATGACAAAAAACACAGCCAGTAACTGGTCCCTAATTCTTACCGATTTTCTGTACAATCTACTTCAGCACTACCCCACGCAACAACGAGATTGGCGGCATACCGTGGTCGAGCAGGGCATCGTGGAAGGCTTTCAGCGAGAACTGCGCCCCCTTCAGCTTTTTCGCTTCGTCGCGGAGGGCCAGAATCTGGAGTTTCCCCAGCGAGTACGACAGGTAACCGGGATCGAAGGTGCCGCGCAGGGCCTCCTCGTAGGCTGGCTTTTCTTCGTAGTAGCAGTTGGTCTGTAAAAACTTCGTCGCCTGATCCACCGTCCAGCCGTGGGTATGCTGTTGAATGGAACTAACCAACCGGCAGTACCGCAACAACGACTCCGACAGTTGCGCCATTTTGTATTTGGCCGCCGTTTTCGGGTCAGTCTGCCCGAAGCCCTGTTCCAGCATCATCTGCTCGGTGTAATGTGCCCAGCCCTCCACAAACGCGTAACTGGCGAATACCTTCCGAATTTTGCTGACTTTCGACGCATTCAGGTGCAGAAACTGTACGTAATGGCCGGGATACGCTTCGTGAATCGTGATGACTTCCAGCACGTACGGGTTGAACTGCGTTAGCCATTCCTGTTGCTGTTTGGGCGTCCAGTCCGGCTTTGGCGGGGTCACGTAGTAATAGGCTTCTGATGCGGCCGGTGCTTCAAACGGGCCGGGCGGGTCCATTGCGGCCGTCGCGCCCACCATGTAATCGGGTGTTTTGGTAACGGTGGCCCGCACGTCGGAGGGCACGGTAATAATCTGTTTGTCGATCAGAAACTGGCGGATACGCTCGCACTGCTGCTGGGTGTCGGGCAGTAGATTCGCGGCCGTCGGGTGTTCCTGCTGGATGCTTTTAAAGACGGCGATGGGCGTTTTAGCAGGGTCGATCACACGGGCAGCTGCGGCAAATTCGGCCTGTTCTTTTTTCAGTTGCGCCATGCCCACGGCCAGTAAACTATCCGGGTCGACAGCCAGCAACTCGTTGTAAAGCAGCATTTTCCGGTAGTTCGCCGGGCCGATGGCGTAGCGGCCGTTGGCGTGAGGCAGCACGGTCGTTTTCAGATACGACACGTACCCGTTCATAGCTTCGGTCGCTACCTGACGGGCACTGGTAAAGTCCGTTAGCAACGATGTATCGGTTACGTCGGCGAAGGCGGCTTTGGCATCGGCATTCAGGTAGCCCACGAACCCGTTGGTGCTGTGAATGGCGACATCGACCAGTTCGCGGGGTGGGTTTTTACTCAGATTCTGCTTTGCCGTCGCGAAAAAGTCGGGTGCCTGTTTCAGTACGGAAATCACCGCCTTGAGCCGGACATCCGGGGCGGCATATTTTCGTTTGATGTACGCACTCACGTCGAGACCGTAACTCATCGGGTTTTCGTACCGTTTCAAATCCTCGATCTTGTACAAATCCGATTTGACGGCCGCCGATAAGACTTTATAATCCATCTGACTGTCGGGCGACAACTGCGTGGTATCGAAAACGGCCAGCGTCGAGTCGTAGCGGTGCAGCATGGTCAGTTCGGCCGCGCGGTTCGCCTGATTCGGAATGACTACTTTGCCGTCGTAGTCGTGCAGACCGAGGGCCACCGCCGTTTGTGGATTAATGGCGTAATAGTCGGTCAGATACCCATCTGACAGTTTGGTGAAATCGGCATCCGTCGGCGCGGATTTCTGACAGGCAGTGGTGGCAAGAAGGAGCAGGAGCAGCGCGGTGTATTTCATGGGCATGGTCTGTTTGACGATAAGGGGTGGTCGCTGTTTTAATAGCCCCACGCCAGCATACCACCGTCGACGGAGAGGGTTTGGCCGGTAATGTACGAGGAAGCGGGCATACAGAAAAACGACACCGCCGACGCCACTTCAACCGCTTCGCCGACGCGTTTCAGGGGCGTACGGGCCAGAATACCGGCCAGTTTTTCGGGATTGGTCAGGACCGGCGCGGCCAACGGCGTATTGATGTACCACGGAGCCACCGCATTGACCCGGATGCCGTCTGCCGCCCACTCGACGGACAAATTGCGGGCTAACTGGTTCAGGGCGGCTTTGGTCATGCCGTACAGTGAACCGCTGCTCGTGTGCGTCAGCCCCGACACCGACGAGACAAACACTACGTTGCCCTGCGCGGAGGCTTTCAGAAGTGGATACGCCTGTTGTGTCAGTTCGTACGCCGAGCGGAGGTTCGTGTTCAACACATGGTCGTAATCGGCAGCGGTGTAATCGGCGGTGGCTTTACGGGTGTTCGTGCCGGTATTGTTCACTAAAATATCCAGCGTACCCCAGCGGTCTTTTACCGCGTCGATCACCTGATGGGCGGCACCGGGCAAACTTAAATCGGCCGCGAGACCATCAACGTCGAAACCCTGCTGCCGGTAGTCGGTGAGTTGATGCTGGAGGGTGTCGTCGGTGCGGGCCACGATAAATACGGATGCGCCGAGCGACAAAAACTGCTGAACAATGGCCTGACCAATGCCTTTAGTACCGCCCGTAACGAGGGCACGCCGACCGGTTAGGGCCCAGAGAGGAGGTGTCATACGGATGAGGTTGATACGTCCGGCAAGATAAGCACCACGCTCAGGAACGCAAGACGGAGCGGTATCGGACCATTCGCTAACTAATCAAAACCGATAGACCAAAAAGCCCGTTTCTGACGTGATAACACACTAAAGATACTATCGGCCAACGCTATGAAAAACAATGTATTAACGCCCGCATTGCTACTCGTAATCGCCATGACAACGGGTGCCTTCGCGCAGCAGAATAGTATGCCAACCGGTAGTGCCGCCACGATGGTGGGCAAAGAGAGCAAAGCCGAGTTCGACCGGCAGAATAAAAAAGGCGCGGCTGCGGTAGCGGCTGTTAAGGTGACCAGTGCGCAGCTTTCGGATGCCGACAAAGAGCTGATGATGCAGGTGGCGATGGGCGGCATGATGCAACTCGAAGTGGGTAAAGTAGCCGTGCAGAAAGCAACCAACGAGGCCGTCCGGCAATTGGCGCAGGCCGAGGTAGAAGAACAAACGGGTTTGTCGGCCAAATTGAAGGAGATTGCTGCGGCCAAAGGCGTTACGCTACCCGCGACGGCGGATGCCGATACCCAGTCGATGACCTCAAAAATGCAGACTGCATCGGGTTCGGAATTCGATAAGATGTACGTGCAGGAGAGTGGTGTAAATGGTCACGAAAAATTAGACAAAGTAATGTCGACTGTTCACTCAATGGCTAAAGACAAGAGCCTGAAAGATTTGGCGGATGCTGCTCATCCATTGGTGAAAGCGCACCTGAAAGTGTCTCGTGAGATGATGACATCGATGTAATCAAGCCGCTTGCCGAGAACTGTACATGTGGACGGGATGGCGATGAGTCATCCCGTTTTTGGTTTTGCCAGTCTAAAATTTCCGATTGTCCTATAGCACCACCAGCCCGTTTTCCTGTAATTGCCTGCCCAGCGGTGAGGTCAACAGCCGGGTAAAATCGCCGAGATGCGCCCGTTCAAAATCAGCTTTGGCGTCGGTCAGCGATACCCGTTCGCCCGCCCCCACATGCCAGCGGGGCAGGGCGTCGGCCAGCCACTGACCCAGTGCCGAATCCGTCTCCAACACCCAATCCGACTGACGGCTGTAGAATGATAGTTCGGCTATTTCCACCGTTTTGCGGCCCTGCTTTGTCTCCAGGACTTCCATCGACGGCAAGGGTCCCAGCCAGACCACCTGTGCGTTGGTTCGGAAGGTTACGTCAGGTATAGTGCCGATGCTTTTCTCGATGTAACGCGGTGGAATCGAGGTAGGCGGAACCCGAAAATCGAACCAGTCGCCGAGCGGAAAATCGAAGCCCACGCCGTGCATGTAATTAAACAGCGACTTGCGCAGTCCTTCGGCAAAGAGGTCATGGTCGGCACCCAGCGGATCGTTGTGGTCGAGGTCATTATCGGCAAACGGACCAACGGCGGGGCCAATGCGCTGCACATCAAAGGCCGCAGGCATCAGGCTAACGGGGCTGTGGGCCGTCATGGCAAACCGGTGCCAGAACCCCGACTGTACCACCCCGGCCTGAAACAACTGCCGCACCATTTCTAAGGAATCAATCGTTTCCTGCATCGTCTGCGTCGGAAAACCGTACATCAGGTAGGCATGAACCATGATACCGGCCTGCGTGAAGGCGTCTGCCACGCGGGCCACCTGAGCTACCGTGACGCCTTTTTTCATGCGTTCCAGCAGCCGGTCCGACGCTACTTCCAGCCCACCCGATACCGCCAGACAGCCCGACGCTTTCAGTAACCGGCACAGATCGGGCGTAAAACTGCTCTCGAACCGGATGTTGGTCCACCAGACTATGGTCAGTTTCCGGCGCAGAATTTCCAGAGCCACGTCGCGCATGAGGGCGGGGGGGGCAGCTTCGTCCACGAAGTGAAACCCATTCTGACCCGTCTGCGCGATGATTTCTTCCATGCGGTCGCAGAGCAGGGCGGCTGTCAGCGGTTCGTAGCGTTTGATGTAATCGAGCGTGATGTCGCAGAAGGAGCATTTGCCCCAGTAGCAGCCATGGGCCAGCGTCAGCTTGTTCCAGCGGCCATCGCTCCAGAGCCGGTGCATCGGGTTGACTACTTCAATCACCGACAGATAGTCCATCAATGGCAGGTCGGCGTAATCGGGCGTACCGGTTTCGCGCTGTGGTACGTCTTTTTCGACCGCGCCATTGTAGTACGTCACCACGCCATTGGTGCGGGCAAAGGTGCGTTTCACCCGGCTGAGGTCACGCTGTCCGTCGAGGTGTTCGAGCAGCGACCAGAGCGGAGCCTCGCCATCGTCCAGGCTGATAAAATCGACGTAATCGAATACGCGGGGTTCGGTCAGGCTGCGGAGTTCGGTGTTCACGTAGCCGCCCCCCATCACGATTTTGATGTGGGGGTACGTCTGTTTGATGTGTTGCCCGCAGGTGAGGGCACCGTACAGATTGCCCGGAAACGGGACCGTAAGGCAAACGACACCAGGCTGCGCTTGCTGAAGTTTAGCGTCTAATAACTCCGTCAGCAGGGTCGAAATCAGGGTTTGCGGGGCCTGCAACGCATCGTGCAGTTCATCGAAATGCGTCGCCGACCGGCCTAAGCGTTCGGCGTAGCGGCTAAAACCAAAGTGCGGGTCGACGGCTTCCTGAATCAGATCGCTCAGGTCTTCGAGGTACAGCGTGGCCAAATGGCGGGCCTTGTCGTGGGTTCCCATCGTACCGAATGCCCATTCCAGATCGTCGAGCTGAGCAAAACGAGACGCTTCGGGCAGGTAGCTACGGTCGGCAATGGCGTGGGCCAGCGTCGGGTTTTTATTCTGCAAAAACCGGATCACCGGGTCAATGGTCCGCAGGTAGTCGTCCTGAAGCCGGTAGATCCGGTACGCATTATCGGTCAGTTCGGCGTCGGTTGTTTCGAGTTGCCCGAACAGGCGCGTCAGCCCCACCCGTGAGAACAGGGCCAGAATCACCTCGATACCCAGGTCGGCCTGATGCGAGGCCAGCCCACGGGTGTTTAGGAACCCTTTCAGGTAGGCCGTTGCCGGATACGGGGTGTTTAGCTGGGTAAACGGCGGGGTGATAAAGAGAATGCGCTGGTTCAACGGAGAATTGGACGACCGGTTTATGCCTATAGAAACGACCCCGGCCGGGTTGCAGTTCCGGCCGGATGAGGTCGTTCTGCCATTAATCGCCCTTTTTGTGTATTGTATTATTTAATGAATTTTTACAGTTGTGAGACGATCAAATAGTTAGATTTTTCAAATAAGTGGCCAGTAGCTGGTTGCAAAACGTTGATTAACCATCTAACTTAGTAGGGCATTTAGTACATGGCTTCGCTATTACAATACGTGTTTGATAATTCAGTACTGACTATTCCGACCTTGAACCAGAAGGCCCTCCACGCGGAGGGCTTTCTCTGTTTATAGCGGAAAACAACGCCTTCGGTTTGGGTGTTGTATCCTGAAAACGACAACACGCTATGGCTAAGCAATCACCCTTTGATCCCGATGCCGTTGATTCGGAGGCTTATTCCCACGATCCGTACCAGCACGGTGATTCCGACTTTGGTGCCCCGTCGGAGGGGGTAGGCACCAATACATACAAAGATTCGACGTCGGGTATCGACATGGATACCGAGAACCGGAACATTACCTACGACACCCGCGAAGCCAACCGCCACGAGGGCGACGTGGACACCCCCGAAGGCGAAACGGTTGGCACGACGCAGGAATGGGACGTAAACCCGGTGTCGATTCAGACAGATGCGCCAAAGGGAAAAATGATGAGTGACGAAGCGGGCGAAAAACTGAATCAGATCTCGGATAATCCCTCCGACGAAGCCCTGTTCAAACGAGCCGATGCCACGTATCTGGAACAACACGACGACCCCAATCAGGGCTATGACCCCCACAATCAGGGCTACGACGGTCGGCCGGGTAAATAATCAGGTTTAGCAATCTCACAGAAACAGCCGGAAGACATCTTTCGGCTGTTTTTGCGTTTATTGTGTTGGAGCCAACGCGCTCTTTCAGTAAACTTGCCCCCGCAGATGCTTTTGCCTCTGTTCGTAAAAACGTTCATACCTATGCAACCGACTCAACTTCCGAAGCTTCACACGCTGCTGTCCGCCTTTGCCGTGTCGCTCACTCTTTTTACTGCCCTGCCCTCGGTCGCCGACGCGCAACCGGCCGGGTTTGTCGCCCTGCGTTCTTCATCGACGCGCCCCGACGTGAGTCTGCCGGGCGAGACCGCTACGCCAGCGAAGGCTAAAGCGAAATGGGTAACCCTTTTCGACGGCAAGAACTTCAACGGCTGGCACGTTTACAACAAGCCCGGTCAGCCCGTAACGGCTCCGTGGATTGTTCAGGACGGAGCCATATACCTCAGCCCGAAAAACGCCAACGGCGCACCGGGCGGGGGCGATGTAACGACCGACAAGGAATACGGTAATTTTGAACTGGAACTGGAATGGAAAATCTCGGAAGGCGGCAACAGCGGTGTTATTTACCACGTACATGAAGACCCGAAGTTTCACGCGCCCTACAATACCGGGCCGGAGATGCAGGTTTTAGATAATGAGCGCCATCCCGATGCCAAACAGGGTCACGATGGTAACCGCACGGCTGGTTGTCTCTACGACATGATGCCTCCAGGCGACCGTACGGCGGCTAAACCGGCCGGGGAGTGGAACAAAGCCCGTCTGGTGATCAACAACGGCCGGGGCCAGCAGTACCTGAACGGAAAGTTAATGGCCGATTATGCCGTATCCGGTCCCGAGTGGGATAAACTGGTAGCTGAGAGCAAGTTTAAAACCTGGGAAGGCTTCGGCAAATACCCCACCGGTCACATTGCTTTACAGGACCACGGCAATCCCGTCTGGTACCGGAACATTCGCATTAGAGAGTTGTAATTTAATTTGTAGTTTGTCGTTCGTACTTGCCTGTTAGGCAGGCAACTAATGGCACGGCAGCGGCCGACCGTCGGACGCCCGGTACAACATGAAAACGACAACCACAAACCACAAACCCCTTAACTACCATGAACTCACGCCGTACCGCCCTCAAAACCCTCGCAGGCAGCGCGTTGACGCTATCCCTGACCGAGACAATGGCTAATGCTGTTGCCATGCCGCAGATTGCTCCGCTGAAGGGCAACATCAACCACTCGGTTTGCCGGTGGTGTTACAACAAAATCCCGCTCGATGATCTCTGTAAGTCGGCCGCAGCAATGGGCATCAAATCCATTGACCTGACCGGACCCGAGGAGTGGCCCACGATGAAGAAATACGGGCTGACCAGCGGCCTGCCCTGGGGAGCGGGAAAAGGCATAACCGAGGGCTTTAACGATCCCAAACTGCACGACGAACTGGTTGCGAGTTATGAAGGTATTTTCCCGAAACTGAAAGACGCGGGCATGACGACGGTGATCTGCTTTTCGGGCAATCGCCGGGGCATGAGCGACGAAGAGGGCATGAAAAACTGCGCCATTGGCCTGAAGCGGCTGATGCCCGGCGCCCAGAAGCATGGCGTCACGATGGTTATGGAACTGCTGAACAGCAAGGTCGACCATAAAGATTACATGTGTGACCACACCGCCTGGGGGGTTAATCTGTGCAAACAGGTCGGGTCAGAGAACTTCAAGCTGCTCTACGACATCTACCACATGCAGATCATGGAAGGAGACATTATCCGCACCATCCGTGATAATCATCAGTACATTGCCCACTACCACACGGGCGGCAATCCGGGGCGGAATGAGATCGACGAGACGCAGGAAATATACTACCCGGCCGTGATGAAAGCCATTGTCGCTACGGGTTTCAAGGGCTACGTGGCCCAGGAGTTTATTCCCAAACGCGATCCGCTCACGAGCCTGAAAGAAGCCGTTACCCTGTGTGACGTGTAGGGTTTACGGCTCGATTATTGTACGCGCCTGAAGGCATCCCGACAAAATAAACGGGCTGTTTTCAGGCGATTTTGTTGACGGCGGGCGCAGGGATAGCAAAACCAACATCCCAGTGCTCAAGCCGTTACGGATATATTTTGCAAAACGGCAATCCGACCAAAACAAATAGACGTAGATGTATCGTTTACAGCCCATACACGCACAGTAGCTCCGCAGAGACAATGGTAGAGAAAGAGGATTCAGGCAAACAGCCGACAGGCCCGCAGCGGGGTGACGCGCCGATTCGGAATACAAAAGCGATCGTGCGGTTACCCATGCTGCTGGGCCTGACGCTGGCGGGGGGAATGCTCATCGGGGCTACCCTGTTCGGAGGCACCAAAAGCATCAATACCATCGGGCGGGGCTACACCAAATACAAGGAAATTCTCCAACTGATCGAAAACAACTACGTCGATTCGGTCAACGTCGACTCGCTGGTGGATTATTCGATCACGAAAATGCTCGAAAAACTCGATCCCCATACGTCGTACATGAACCCGGTGGATGCCGTGGCCGCCCGGTCGCAGCTGGAAGGTGGTTTCGATGGTATTGGTATTGAGTTCAACATTTATAAAGACACGGTGTACGTGGTGACGCCCCTGTCGGGTGGTCCGTCCGAAGCGGCTGGTATTCAGAGTGGCGATAAACTCGTGCAAGTGGACACGACGTCCATGACGGGTGATAAATTAGACAACACCCGCGTGTTTCGGACCCTGCGCGGCAAACGCGGTACAGAAGTAAAACTAACCCTGATTCGCCGGGGAACACCAAAGCCATTCGTGGTGACCGTTACGCGGGACCGGATTCCGACCTACTCGGTCGATGCGGCTTACATGGTCGATGCCAAAACGGGCTATATCCGGGTTAACCGCTTCTCGGAAACGACCTACGAAGAATTCAAAACGGCCCTGGGTACGCTTAAGCAGCAGGGTATGAGTCAGTTGATGCTCGACCTGCGCAACAATCCCGGCGGCTACATGGACCGCGCCACGAGCGTAGCCGACGAACTGATTTCGGGTCAGAAAATGCTGGTTTACACCGACGGAAAAGACAACCGCTACGACCGGCAGACCTTCGCCCGCATTGCCGGTCAGTTTGAAGACGGCCCGGTGGTGGTGCTCATCGACGAGGGCAGTGCATCGGCGTCGGAAATCGTAGCCGGTGCACTGCAGGACCATGACCGCGCCCTGATTGCCGGTCGGCGGTCGTTTGGTAAGGGCCTGGTGCAGATGCCGGTTCAATTGTCGGACGGCTCGGAACTGCGGCTGACCATTTCGCGGTATTACACCCCGAGCGGCCGGAGCATTCAGAAACCGTACGTGCTGGGTCACGAAGCCGATTACGAGAAAGACCTCGAAAATCGCTCCAAGCGGGGTGAATATTACGTGGCCGATTCGATCAAAAATGATCCGACCAAACGCTTTAAAACCGATGCGGGCCGGATTGTGTACGGCGGGGGCGGCATCACGCCCGATTTTTTCATTCCCCGTGATTCGAGCTGGCAAACCGGCTATCTGGGTCAGTTGTTCGGCAAGAACCTGATTCGGGAATACGCGCTGGAATATGCCAACAACAACCGCAAAAAGTTGGACAAACTGCCTTTCGCCGACTTCAACCGCACGGTTAACATCACCGACGAGCAGTTGGGCGATCTCGTGAAAACGGCCACCTCGCAGGGCGTGAAGTTCAACGAGAAGGAATATGCCCGCTCCAAAAACTACATTCGGGTGCAGGTAAAGGCCTTGGTGGCGCGGTACATCTACCAGAAAAACAACCGCAGCGGGCAGAACAACGAGTATTTCCGCGTAGCGGGTGAAGTAGACGATACCTACAAAAAAGCATTGACTTTATTCGACCGTGCCCGGCTGCTGGAGCGGGGTGTCGCGAGTAAATAACAACAGCTATTTAACGAAAGCGTCCCACCGGATTTTTACCTGGTGGGACGCTTTTACGTTGACTGAAACCGGTTACTGCGCCTTTCTCTTGAACTGGTACACGAGTCCCAGGTACGAGTACAGATTGCCGCTCTTAAAATTAGGACGGGCCAACGGCGATATTTCGAACGCTACCCGCACATTGGGAACGGCCGGGAAGGGAGCCACCCGCACGCCCACGTGCAGCGAATACCCTTCCAGAATAGCCGCATCGTTTAAGTTATTCAGCGCGTTGAACTGTATGCCCAGCCCGGCGTAGTAGTTCACCGTTGGCTTGCGAATGAAATTAACCATTGGAACCAGCGTAGTACTGAGCGCACTGGTCAGCGTATTTGTCTGCAAACGGGCATCGACCCAAACCAGGCGGTCGGCGTTGGAGCTAACCGAAAAGACATTGCGGAACGGATAATACGCAACGGACGCCTGCCCAAAGGCCGGGAGCGTGGCCAGCAGCAGACCGGCGGTAAACAGTTTTTTCATGCGCCAAAGCTACGGCCTGAATCGGTGAAATAAACCGCTCCGCTCCGAAGTGTCGGTGAGTGGATGGATAACGTTGGGCATAAAGAGGAATTTATGTAGTATAGGCCCATGAACCGGCTCCTCCCGTTTGTCACTTTTTTGCTGCTAACGGCTTCATCCGTTGAGGCACAGCGACTGAAATTATTCCGCTCCATTATCTACACCGCTCAGGGTGAACGCATCGACGGTATTTTATACGACATGACCGATTCTACCGTGCAACTCGTGCCAAATCAGGCCGCTGTGGTCCGGCAACTGCGCAACGGACAGGTGCCGACGGTGTTTGATTGTCCTTGGCAGGATATGAACCGCATCGTAATCCGCCGTAGAGGTCACCTCGGACAAAGTTTGTTCGTAGGGGGTGGCATCGGGTTGGCCGTGGGTGCCGTCCTGATTGGCTCAATTAATCCCGGTACCGGCCTTTCGGAGCGACTAAGTTTGGCGGCTTTTGGCTTGACGGCACCCATTGCCGGACTAACTTATGGGGTTGTAGCGGGCACAAGCCCCTACCACGTTTACCATATCAACCGAGACTGGATCGTGTACCGAAACGCCAAAGCCAACCTGCGGTTACTTTCTGTAATGGCACAAAGACAGGTCATAGCGGCTGATTTGACTAAAGTAGCCTATCCTCAACTTCCTGCTATAAATCCGTAGGAGGTAACCCGCCGTTCAGTACACTACCAGCACCTGACCGGCGTAGCGGATGGAGCCGATGCTGGTCTGCACCCGGTACACATATTCGCCCGGCTGCACCCGCTCTCCGCGAAACGTACCGTCCCACGGCTGGTCGTAGCCTTTGCTGTGGTAAATCACGCTGCCCCACCGGTCATAAATGAACACCTCGATGTACTCAAAGCTGGCTAAGCCATGAATCTGCCAGGTGTCGTTCTGTCCGTCGGCGTTGGGCGTAAACGCCGTTGGAAACTGTAGCCGCTCCACCACGTTGATCCGTACCGGAGCCGTAGCGGTGCAGCCCACCGGGGTTTTTACCACTACCGAGTAGGTTGTTGATTCGCGGATGCCGGTGATAGGCTGTAGCTGTGTGGCCGAATTCAGCCCGGCCGGTGGCGACCAGTTCACCGTCGTAATGGGAACGCCCACCGTGACCGGTATTCGGGCCGAATCGCCCCCGACTAATGTGATGGTTGGGGGTACCTGTAAACCAATGGGTTGTTGCACGTTAACAATCCTCTGCTGTGCACCTGAGCAACCGTTGGCATCGCTGTAGCTGTAGAGAATCAAAAAACGCCCGGCTCCGGTCAACGCGGGATTGTAGGATAATCCGGTTACGCCTGACCCGCTGAAAATGCCGCCCGGCGGCTGGGCGGCCAGCGAAATGGCCGGTCCGTTTACGTCGCAAATCGGAGCCAGCGAGTCAAACCGAACGGTTGGCTTGGGCGTCTGAATCAGCGCGAAGGGGGCGGAAAGGGCTGTGCAGTTGTTCGCATTCGTGACCAATACCTGATACGTGCCGGTTTGCACAACGGCTATGGTGGCAGAAGCAGGGCTATAGACCGTACCGTTTCGGGTCCAGGTATAACGTCCATTTGCTGTCGTGGAGGCCGTAAGTCGGGTGGTGTCGTTGCCGCACAGGACGGCTGGTTTACCCGTGATGGCGGCATCGGGTAAGGCATTAACAACGACCCGTACACTGTCGCGCCCCGCACAGGGATTACCGGTCTCGGTACGAACGACTGCGTATGTACCCGTTTGCCGTACGGTCGCCGTTGAAACCGGTGGTAAAGCCGTCGAGGCCTGCCCATCGACCGACCATTGAAACAGACCATCGGCTGGTTTGGCCTGGAGCGCAACGGCAGTACCGGCACAAACCGTGAGCGACGGATTTGGTGTGATGGCAACGGCGGCTAACGGCCGTTCAATGACCGTAACGGACAGGGAAGCCGTATCCCGCGAACAGGTTTGGGCAAGGCTTTTAATGACCACGTAACGCCCCGGCTCCTGAACCACTAACGTGCTGCTGGTGGCTCCCGAAATGCTTTCTCCTTCTTTTTGCCACTGGTAGGCCCAGAGCGGGTTGGCTTCTACGGTTAACTGCGCCGAACTGCCCGCACAGAATTCGGCGGTCTGAACGGGCTGTCCTAAATAATTTACGACTGCCGGGGGCGGTACCGCCACGGCACAGTCGACGACCAATAGCTGAAAGTCGCGGTGTACTTTACCAATGGGCTGTCCGTTTCGGGATTCGATTACTTCTACTGAAAACACAAACAGCCCCTGCTGCCCGGCCGTTACGCTGATTCGACCCGTCCGGGCATCAATCGCCAACGGCGACGGACCCGGAATAGCGGCCTTTTCGCTGAAGCCGTTAGCCCAGGTTACGGTTGGATAAGAAGAATACGAGGTACCGTTACTGGCACTCAGGCCCGATCCCGGACCGGTGTAGCCTGCCCAGGGCGTGATGAGCTGGTAGCTCAGCGCATCGCCATCCTTATCCGTCGCGCTAAAGTCCAGACTAAAGGGACGGTTCAGGCAAACGTATTCGCCGTTGGGCAGGCTGAAGTCCGGGGCTGAATTGGTAAAGTCCCGGCCGTTCTGTTTCATGGCCGGAAACTCTAGGTAAAAGACCTGCCCTACCTGATTGGGCATACTGATATTGTCGATGGCGGCATTGCGGCAGCAACGCTCCCACACGACGTAATAGCCCTCCGCATCGGCGTAGCGACTGGCATTGAACTGAACATCGGCGGTGTAATGCACTTCAGAGGTGCGCAGCCCGGCGGTTTGGGCGCAGGCTTCGTTGCGGTAACTCAGCGGCTGTTTACCACTCTGCCGCAGCACAAACTGGTCCATCCGCTGCCGGGTACGCAGGCTGAAAACATACACCGTAATCGAGGTTTCGTACGGGGTGTTTGCCCCGTTTTTGGCGATGCCCACTTCATCCCAGTACTGGTTCACGGTCAGCCGAAAATTGCCCGGACTGCCCAAATGAATCATGCTGATGTCGCCCCCGACAATATGGAACGCTGCGGCCTTCCCCGCCATAAACAGCAACAACAGCATTGTACCCGTAAATACACTTGCCTTCATACCCAACCTTTTCGATCATTTGTTGTACTACCGTAGTACAAGTTAGGCATAAAAAAAGCCGCTTTTCGGCGGCTTTTTTCCATACAGGGTTTACGGCGAAAATTTAATCAGCGCATCATTTTATTCATCTTGCCGGAAGCCTGCATCTGGTTCATTTTCTTCATCATCTTGCGCATCTCGTCGAACTGCTTCAGCAGGTTGTTTACCTGGGTGATGCTGGTGCCGCTGCCCGCTGCGATGCGCTTCTTGCGGCTATTGTCCAACAGTTCGGGCCGTTCGCGTTCTTTGGGGGTCATGGATGAGATAATGGCTTCGATGGGTTTGAACGAGTCATTATCAATGTCGAGGTCCTTCACCATCTTGCCCATGCCCGGAATCATGCCGATGAGGTCTTTGATGTTCCCCATCTTTTTGATCTGCTGCAACTGGGAGAGAAAGTCCGTAAAATCGAACTTGTTGGCCCGCATTTTGGCGTTGATTCGCTTGGATTCGTCCTCGTCAAACGCCTGCTGCGCCCGCTCTACCAGCGAAATTACATCGCCCATACCCAGAATCCGGCTGGCCATCCGGTCGGGATAGAACACGTCGAGGGCTTCCATCTTTTCGCCCGTCGACATAAACTTGATGGGCTTATTCACCACCGACTTGATCGACAAAGCCGCTCCGCCCCGCGCATCACCGTCGAGTTTGGTCAGTACCACCCCGTCGAAGTCGAGCCGGTCGTTGAAGGTTTTGGCCGTATTGACCGCATCCTGCCCCGTCATGGAGTCGACCACGAACAGCGTTTCGGCCGGGTTGAGTGCCCGTTTCACCTGTTCGATTTCCTGCATCATCACTTCATCGACGGCCAAACGACCGGCCGTATCGACGATGACGACTTTCTTGTTCATTTTCCGGGCGTAGGCCAGCGCGTTCTGCGCAATCGAGACGGCATCCTTGTTTTCCGGTTCCGCGTACACCTCCACGCCCACCTGTTCGCCCAGCACTTTCAACTGGTCAATAGCGGCCGGGCGGTAAATGTCGGCGGCAACGAGCAACACATTACGTCCCTGCTTTTTGAGGTAACTGGCCAACTTACCCGAAAACGTGGTCTTGCCCGACCCCTGCAAACCGGCAATTAGAATTACGGCTGGGTCGCCTTTGAGGTTGATTGGTTTCACCTCACCACCCATCAGGTCGGTCAGTTCTTCCTGCACGATCTTGACGAACAACTGACCTGGCTCCACGGCAATCAAAACTTTCCGGTCGAGGGCTTTTTCCTTCACCCGGTCGGTCACTTCCTTGGCTACCTTGTAGTTTACGTCGGCATCGGTCAGCGCCCGGCGCACCTCTTTGATGGTAGCCGCAACGTTGATTTCGGTAATGCGGCCCTGCCCTTTGAGGGTTTTGAAGGCCTGATTGAGTTTATCGCTTAAATTTTCAAACATCTCAGTGAATCGGTTAGCCAGCCATTGAGCCGGTTAATACCAACAAAGTTACGAATTTTCAGTGGGCTGGCGACGTACGGTACCGACCGGAATTGCGGCTGGCCGATGGAGGAGGGGCTATCAAAACAGAAGGCGAATCAGGGAGATTGCCATAGAAGTTATTAAAATATGACTTACCTGTAAAATTTTTATGCAATTTGTTCGTCTAAAGATTACAAAATTGATAGCTTCGTGGAAAGTAGCCTAAGTCTATATAGAATTGCAAGCGACACCGGCTTCTCACCACCGTACTTACCTGACCAATTCACGAAGGCCTTAACCAGATTGACACCGATGAAAAAGCAACTAATCCTCCTGCTGACACTGAGTGCCTTACTGACCTACCGGGCTGGCCACGCCCAGGCGGCTCACCCCGGAGATTCGCCCACGTTGGTTGCCTCTGTACATACGAAACCAGCCCCTGCCCGAGCAACGTCCGAAACCGCCTACACCAAAACGGTGGTGACGGCTAAGAAAGAAACGGCAAACCCTAAAAAATCGCAGAATGCCATTGGCCGGACCTGGTCGCGGATCATGGGGATTTGCCATGAAGTCCACCAGGCCTCGACGCCGAAAAAAAAAACGGCCCTATAGTATAGGCTGCCAATCCCGGCAGAAGTCACGTGCTTCTGTCGGGATTTTTTATGGGCTAACCGGCCGGTTGGGATTCAGAGGGACTTATGGTATTTTTGAGAACACGCTAACGCCAACCGCTTATGATTGCTGAGACCGGGGTGAAGAAGATGACCGTCGCGGAGTTTCGGGAACTGGAAGTTGCCGATGACGATACTTTTTTCTACGAATTGATCGACGGCGACCTTGTGAAACGAAACGCCCCTGCCCCCAAACATCAGCGATTAGTCCGTGAACTATCATTCGCCCTGCATGCCTTTGTTCGCGGGGGGCAGTTGGGTGAGGTGCTGTTCTCGCCAATCGACGTATTTCTGGACGATGCCAATTCACCGCAACCCGATATTGTTTTTGTGCCAAAGAGTAATGCCGCCATCGTAACGGACAACGGCATCGAGGGCGTACCGGCACTGGTAATCGAGATTATTTCGCCTACGTCTATCGTGCGGGACCGCTTCACCAAGAAGAGCCTTTACGAACGGTTTGGGGTGCAGGAATACTGGTTAGTCGACCCCCAGAATCAGGAAATCGAAATTTACGCCCTCACCGAAAAACGCTACGAACTCCTCAGCGCGGCTTCGGCCCTCGAAGGAACGCTGACCTCGACTGTGCTGGCCGGTTTGGTACTCGATGTACGGGCGTTGTTTTAATCAGCAACGCCTGCCAAAAAAAATTAACGCCCGACAGGTTCTGCCGGGCGTTTTTCATGGTATCTCCAGCGTTGTCATACCGAATCGAACCTCATTCTGCGTGTTATGAAACCACTACGCCAACTCCGCAGCTACCTGCTGACGCTGCTTTTTATCGGCTACTTAGCCGGTTGTAAAACGAATGATTCGCCCCAGCCCGCTGCCAATCAGGTGCTGGTCAGCAATACACTCGTCACCGAAACGTCCATTGCTGACTTGAAAACCAGAGCTGCTGCCATCAGCCCAACGTATGCCGCGCTGTTGCAGCAGGGCATTAAGGTGCGCAAACTGGTGTATAAAACCAAGAACTGGGATGGTACGGACATTCAGGCGTCGGGGTTGCTTATTATTCCGGCTACCACGAATCCGGTACCGATGATCAGTCAGCAGCACGGCACCATTGCCGACGACGCGAGTGCGCCCTCCAATTACGGACCTACGAGCGAAGCCTACCAGTTTGCGGCCATTTTTGCGTCGCTCGGCTACATCATTGTTTGCCCGGACTACATTGGCTACGGTGCGTCGAAAAATGTGCCGCATAACTACGAGCACCGCGCTACCCTCGCGTCGGCGAGTTTGGACCTGCTCCGGGCCGCCCGCGAGTACATTGCCTCCGACGCGACCATCAACTGGGACAAGCGGCTCTATTTGGCCGGGTATTCGGAAGGTGGTTTCGCTACGATGTCGCTGTTCAAGAAGATGCAGGACGAGGTGCCCACGGAGTTTAACCTGCGGGCGGTCTCGTGCGGGGCGGGGGCCTACGACAAAACCAGTTTCATGACGGCGTTGCTGACCAAACCGTCGTCGGGTGAGGCCAACGCGAACCGCTCGTTTTTGTGGGTGCTGCTAACGTATGATTCGGTCTATAAACTGAACCGCCCGTTGTCGAGCTATTTCAAGGAGCCGTACCTGACTCAGATCACCACGCAGCGGCAGGCGACAACCATCAACGTCAGCTTCGATCAGATTCTGACTGACTCCTTCAAGCAGGGCATCCTGAACGGTACCGACACCGCCTTCCTGAACGCCGTCGCCGACAACAATGATTATGACTGGAAGCCTAATACGCCCCTGCTGTTGTTCCACGGCCTGGCCGATACGCAGGTGTTTCCGCTGAACTCACAAAATGCCTACGATGCCATGCAGAAGCGGGGGGCGGGCACCACGGTTACGAAGGATTTCCCGCCGGGCCTGACCCACGCGACGGGCATTCAGCAGTGGCTATTGGATACGTTTAATCAGGTTATTACAATGCCATAATTTTTGTCAGCCTGTTAGTCTGCCATCGGTTGGTTTTTCATCCTCAAGAACGAAGGATCTTGGAAACCTGGCACCTAAGATCCTTCGTTCCTCATCGGCGGACCGCTCAGGATGACAAACTAACCGGATGACAAAGCAACCGACGACAAATGAACTGTATGACAAACGAACCGGTGATAACCAACTAACCAGCCTTTACTTACCCTTACTCTCTACCTTCTTGTCCAGGTCCGCCCGCTGATCGTCGCGGAGGGTAGGGTATTTGATGCCAAGCTGCTCCAGATAGGTTTTGTACTTCGTGGGGTCGTAATAGAACGGCGACAATTTCGGCTTGAATTCAGCCATGATCTTCTGGTTCAGGTACACCGCCGGAAACTCCTTGGGCGAAATCAGGGGCGTGTACTTGATGTCTTTCGTCTGCTCGTCTTTGTAATAGGCCCACGCATTTTTGATGATCTCGGGTTTCATCAGCATGTCGATAATTGTCATGGCTTCGGCTTTGGCCCCGGCCACAACGCCCTTGTGCGCAATGGGCGTTGCCATCGAAATGGCGTTGCTCCAGTGGTGACCTGGCAAACCCGGAATGTTGGACGGGTAATACAGCACCACCGTCGGCAGCGACCACGAAATGTCGGCAATATCATCCGACCCGCCCGTGAGCGGTACGAACGTCTGACCGCCCATCATCATCGTCGGCTGGGTGCTGGCGGGCAGGCCGATGGTATCCAATTTCACCGCTAACCCTTCCAACTTGGGCGATTGCAGTTCTTTTTGGGTGGCCTTGGCCAGCATCTGATCATCCGCCGACCAGGTAGGCAGGCCTACTTTGCGAATGTTCTGGTACATGGTTTCCGCGATGGGCTTGTTAAAATGTCCCGGCCAGGCCGACCCCAGAATCTCGTAGGTAAACTTGGTGTCGGTCATCAACGCGGCTCCCTCGGCAGTTTTGATACCTTTCTCGAATAAAGCCTTGATTTTGGGGTAGCTGCGTTCGCGGAAATAGTACCACGCG
>JBBQLG010000123.1:0-19226 GCA_038327655.1 Cytophagales bacterium | reverse complement strand
GAGGACGATAATAAATTTACCGATGCGGCTGTGTTCGGTAATGCCGATTATATGGTAACGAATGACCGGCATTTCAACCGGCTGCGTACCATTGCGTTTCCCAAAGTTGATGTGCTGAATTTTGCCGGTTTTTGCGCATTGCTGCAAAAGACAATGTCCAAATAACGAAAAGCTTATCGGCTTTGCCGGGCTGCTGGAACGGCTCATGCCTAAACCGGCGCGGGTATGAGCCGTGAAGCTGATATTAACCATTGGTCGGTTGGTCTTTATACGCCAGCCGCAGCAGACCCGGAAAAATCAGGAGCAGCAACGGCAGCGCGGCAAAGAACCCGCCAATCACTGCAATGGCCAGCGGCTGGTGCAACTCCGACCCCCGGCCAATGCCCAACGCCAGGGGCGACAGGGCCATAATGGCACTGGTCGCGGTCATGAGTTTGGGCCGGATACGGGCCGAAATCGCGAACTCAATCGACTCGGCAACGGGCGCGGTCTGGTGGTGGCTGGCAAATTGCTGGAAGGTGAAAATGGCGTTTTCGGCGATGATACCCACAATCATGATGATGCCGGTGTAGCTGCCCACGTTCAACGGCGTTTTGGTGATGAACAGGGCAATGAACGAACCCGACACGCCCAATACCGAAATGAACAGAATCAACCCGGCGGCTTTTAAATCGCGGAACAGAAACAGCAGTACCATAAACACCAGCAGCGAAGCCGAAATCAGAATCAGCAACAACTCCTGAAATGACTGCTGCTGCTGTGCGTAGGCCCCGCCGTACTCAATGTGCTGCCCCGGTGCCAGCGATACCTGACTGCTCACCTGCTGCTGAATGTCGTGAATGACGCTGCCGAGGTCACGATTGGCCAGCCGGGCCGTGACGGGAATCATGGGCTGGAGGTTTTCGCGCTCGATTTCTGCCGACCCCGAATCGACCGAAACCGCCGTAAAATCGGACAGTAAGCGGCTGCGCCCGTCGGCGGTGAAAATGGGACTCTGGCGCAGGGCAGTCAGGTTGCCACCCGCGTCGGGGTATTTGAGCCGCATCTTAATAAACTGATTGCTTTCCAGAATATTCCCCACTTCATTCCCCTGTAGTTTGGTCAGGAGCTGGTTCTGCAAATCCATCGGGGTCAGACCGTAGTTGAACAGCATCGCCGGAATGGGCCGAAACACCACCGACGGACCGGCAATGACGACCCCGTCGAACACGTCGGCAGTGCCCTGTACCTTCGTGACTACGTCGCTGACTCTTTTGGCGATGGGTTGAAGCTGGCCGGGGTCGCTGCCAAAAATCTTGACTTCCACCGGGCTGGGCGTACTCATCAAATCGCCGAGCATGTCGCCCAGGACCTGCCCGAGATCGACGCTCAGGGCGGGCTGGGTAGCTTCGATTTTGCCGCGCAGGTCGTCAATCACTTCGCTGGTCGTGCGGCTGCGCTCTTTTTTAAGGGCAATCAGGTAGTCGCCCCGGTTGGGTTCGGTGATGAAAAAGCCCATTTGTGCCCCCGTCCGGCGCGTAAACGCCTGCACCTCCGGGATGGTCCGCACCTGCTTATCGACTTCGTTGAGCATGGCGTTGGTCGCATCGAGTGAAGTGCCGGGGGGCGAAAAATAATCGACTACGATGGCCCCTTCGTCCATTTCGGGCAGAAAACCCGTTTCTAAGCGGCTGTAAATCAGAAACACGGCTACGCCCATGGCCCCCGACAACACCAGGGCCAGCACCGGATGGTGGATAAAAACCGACAGCCATTTGCCGATGCTGGGATGCGTTTCGGAACTGCCTTTTTTCTTTTTCAGGAAACCGAACAGGCCATATACCACCGGCAAGCCCAGCCACGTAATCAGAAACGAACAGACCAGCGTAATGACCATTGTGGTGGCCAGCACCTTAAAAAAGGCCCCCGCCACGCCACTCATCAGCGAGAAGGGCAGAAAGATAACGATGGTACTCAGCGACGAGCCAATCATGGCCGGAAACAGATAGCTGATGGCCTTCTGAATGGTCTGCGGGGTCGATTCGCCCTCGTGCTCTTCCTCCACTGAGTGGATCTGCTCGACAATTACCACCGCATCGTCGATAATCAGCCCGATGGCAGCCGCAATGCCGCCCAGCGTCATAATGTCCAGCGTGAAGCCGATGGCGTACAAAACCAGCATGGTCGTGGCCAGTACAACGGGGATAATCAGTAAAATGACCGCACTCGCCCGCAGCGACCGCAGGAATAAACTCGTCACGATAATGGCTAAGGCCAGCCCGATTAAGATGCTGTCGGTCACGCTTTTGACGGCGGTACTTACAAAATCGGCCTGGACGTAGGTGGGCGTGAGGGTGATGCCGGCGGGCAGCACGTTTTTGAGGTCATGCACTTTTTGGTTGATTTCCTCGGTGAGTTTGATCAGGTTGGTGGTGGGCTGCTTCACCACGTTAATCAGCACCGTTTGTTTACCGTTGGCTTCGATGCGCGTAAACTCCTGCTGCTCATGAAGTTCCACCGTGGCTACGTCGGCCAGCCGCAGTACCCGCTGCCCGTTGCTGCGAACGACGATGTTTTCTACGTCCTGTTTCGAGTGTACCGTGGCATCGGTCAGGGTCAGGTACAGCCGGTTGTAATCGGAAGCCAATCCGTCGGCCTGCACAAAATTGGTGCTGGTCAGAGCGGTGGTGATAGCCGCCGGGGTCACGTTGAGCGTCGCCAGTTTGTCGGCCTGGAGCACAATCCAGTATTCTTTGGTCCGTCCCCCCATGATCTGCACGTTCGACACGCCCGGCACCTGACTCAAAAACGGCCGGATGGTGTAGAGGGCCAGTTTGCGGAGTTCGATCAGATCGCGGCCGCTGGATTCGAGGGCAAAATCAATGACGGGCAGACTGGAGGGCGACATGCGCTGCACCACGAGGCTGGTGTTGGGTAGCAGCGTGTTCTGAATCTGGCTGATGTACGAGTTTACCCGTTGCAGGGAGACGTTGATATCGACGTTCCAGTCCAAATAAATCGACAGTTCGCAACTGCCCCGGCTGGTCACGCTCCGCACCGTCTGCACCCCCGGAACCTGGTTCACGGCGTTTTCCAGCGGCTGGGTAATGGCCACCATCATCAGCTCAACGGGCTGGTCGCCGGCGTTGGCGATGACCTTGATTTTAGGAAACGTTTTTTCGGGAAACAGCGATACCTGAATGCTGCGGTACGCCATAAAGCCCCCCACCAGCAGCAGCAGCAGAATCGCCAGAATCGGCACCCGAAACTGGAAGAAGCCGGGTCGGGCTGCGTTCAGTCGGGCCGTCTGCTGGCTAAGGGGGTTTGTATCGGCCATGTTGGGGAAATTGAGTAAAGAAACGTAAAATAACTACTATTATTAATTTGGTAATCAGTTGTTTACGAAGGGGGAATAGTGATCGTTCATTTCCTTATTACCACCGAAGCCGTGTCACTCAGCCCGTACCCGCCCTGGCTGATAATGCGGGTGCTGGGCGCGAAACGCGGGCTGAGAATCTCGATTTTACCCGGCGACTGTAACCCCGTTTTGACCGGTACCCGCACGGCAGTAGTGTCGTTGAGAAGCTGCATGACCCAGAACTCGGTTTGCAGTTCGTTGCTCAGCACGGCGTTGGTGGGCAGCGACTGGGTGTTTTGGTGGACTTTGTCGGTAAAGGTGATATTGAGCTGAAGCCGGGCGGGCAGCACCATCGCGTGGTCGGGTTGGACCACGAAGCGTTCGGTTTGGGAGAGCGAATCGGTCAGGGCCAGCGTCCGGGCGATGCGCCCGCCAATCTGCCGCCCGTTGGGTAGCTGAATGGTACAGCGGCTGCCGACCTGCACCGACGAATCCTGCTCGGCGGGTACCTCGATCAGGAAGACGAACATATCGGGAGCCGAAAAACTGGCCAGCAGCGTACCGTCCTGCACGTACTCACGCTCTTCGGCCAGGACCTGCGTTATTAAGCCCGCGTCGGGGGCGCGGATGGTGAACTGCCCGATGTTTTTGAGCGTCGGGTCGTGGAGGTAATTTTTGCCGCCCAGCGCGAAGGCTTCTTTGGTTTCAACCCCAAACAGGGGTGCTCCTTTGCGGACCGGATCGCCAATTTTGACGTACACGCGGGTGACGTAGCCCGCAATGGGCGATTTAATATCGCCATTAGTGAGGTAGTAGGTCATGCCCCGGAAGGTGCGCTTGAGCCGAAAGGTATCGGTCGCCACGGTAACCACGTCGACCGGCGTTTTGGGGCGCACTTCCGCCGTTGTGGAGTCGGCCGATGTGGTATCCGTCGATTTCGACCCGCACCGGCTGAGCAGAGGGGGTAGGGTAAGTAACAGGAAAAACAGGAGTCGGTTCATGGCGGGAGGGGATCAGTAATTACGGTAGTTGAAGTCACTCACGAACCGTTGTCGCTGAATGGTTAACTGGTTCAGGGTCAGTTTAATGTTCAGGTATCGCTGCACAATCAGCAGGTAGTCGATGGCCGACATATCGCCCCGGTACAGCCGCGCCTGGCTGATGGTCAGCAGGTTTTCGACGTCGGTGTTCTGCTTTTCGGTCAGGCTCAGCAGCGTCTGATTGACCCGCAACTGCTCGTTTACCGTGCGCAGCCGCAGGTTGAAGCGGTTGATGTACTGCCCCCGGTAGTTCTGGATGTTCAGTTGGGCGACGTTCAGTTTCTGGTATTGCAACCGGCGCTGATTGCCGTTATAAATCGGAATCGTTGCGTTCATGCCGACGCTGTAGCCCAACCGCCGACCAATGTCGGTAACGGCCACGGCACTGGTTCCGCCGTTGGCGTAGAGGTCGAGCGTGGGGCGGTAAAAAATGTCGATCACGCGCCGGTTGCCTTCGATAATCAGGCTGTCGAAGCGGAACCGGAGCAGGTACGGATTATCGTCGAGTGTAAAATTGGGCCGCAGCGAGAGAGCTGGTTTGTCGAGCCGGACCAGGGCTACGTCGGGAATGTTACAGAGCGTATTCAGAATCAGTAAATCCTGCAAAAACTGGATTTTGGCCCCCTCGTAGTTGATCTCGCTCTGCTGTAAATCGACCCGGAACGCCAAATAATCTGACTGGGCGAAAATGGCCGACCGCAGCAGACTTTTCAGCAACTCGTTCTGCCGGGAGAGGATTTTGAACAGATCGTTGAAGATCGTCATCTGCTGATAGTCCTGATAGGCCGTCAGGTACAGGTCGACGATGGCCTTCTGCAGGTCGTTCCCGTTGATGCGGATGGTGTTGACTAATGAGTCGCGCAGGGCGGAGTTGAGATTGTTCTGGATGCGAAGATTTTTGCGGTACAGCAGGTTGCGGTTTACCTGCACAAGGCCCGAATACAGCCCGCCGTTGGTATTGTTCTGGTCGTAGCCAAACCGCTGATTGGCCGGGGCGTACAGCACCTGCCCGATGCCCTGCACGTAGGGCTTGTTGATGGCGATGTTAATCAGGCTGTCTAACCGGTTGAGGCCGATGGCATTGCTGTTCTCCTTCAGCAGCGGGCTGTTGCGCAACCCCTGTTCCAGGTAAAAGTCCAGTGAGCGACGCTGGAGCGTATCCTGCGCCCGAACGTTTCCCGCCAGAATGGCCAGCAGCCCAATCAACCGGCACAAGGTCCGTCCCAAAAGCCGGACTGCGGGTCGACATGGTTGCATAACGTTTCGATTAAAAGCCCTGGGGGCAATACGCGTGGGTAATACTTGAGGCACAATAGTACCGGTTAAATCTGTGGTAAGACTGTAGCGCGGCCACCGTACCTGTCCAAAGCATGGGAGTTGTGGTGTCGGCAGGGAGCAGGGCATTCACTGTCTAAACTAAGTAGAAATCAGGTAGTTTCGGGTTTTCTGCCAAATCCTGAATCGGCTATGGCTCCCCATCCGCAACCTCCCGTATTCCCGTTTCGGCCGGGTTATTCCTGGACCGTCGTTTTCGTGCTCATGCTGGCGTATGTGTCCTCGTTCATCGACCGGCAGATTTTGAGCCTGCTCGTCGGACCGATCAAACGCGACATGCACCTCACCGATACGCAGGTGAGTTTGCTCATGGGCCTGAGTTTTGCCCTGTTCTATACCCTGCTGGGCGTGCCTATTGGTCGCTGGGCCGACCGCGCCAACCGCCGGAACATTATCGTGCTGGGCATTGCCGCCTGGAGCCTGATGACGGCATTGGGCGGGGCGGTAAAAAGCTACACGCAGTTTTTTCTGGTCCGAATGGGGGTTGGCGTGGGGGAGGCTACCCTCTCGCCGGCGGCTTATTCGCTGCTGAGCGACTACTTTCCGAAGGAGAAATTAGCCACGGCCATCAGTGTGTATTCGGCTGGTGTTTACCTCGGTTCGGGCATCGCCGTACTCATCGGGGCCGCGCTGGTCGGCATGGGCAATGGCCCCGATACGGTAACGCTGCCCTTTATCGGTACGGTCTTTTCGTGGCAGTTGATCTTCGTCTACATTGGTCTGCCGGGGTTGCTGCTGGCCGGGCTGGTGCGGCTCATCAACGAACCCGTCCGCCGAAATCTGCTCATCGACGCGGCCGGGCGGGTCCAAACGCTGTCCATTGCAGACGTATTTCGGCTCATTGGGCAAAAACGGCGGGCGTTCTTTAGCGTCACCCTTGGCATCACGTTTGTGTCGCTGGTGGCCTACGCGACCAGTGCCTGGATGCCAACGCTGTTCGTGCGTCGGTTCGGCTGGACAAGCGGACACATCGGCCTGCTCTACGGGTCCATCATCACCGTTTTCTCTACCAGCGGCATTATGCTCGGCGGACGGCTGGCGGACCGGTTTACGCGTCGCGGCTACACCGATGGTAAACTGCGCGTGGGCATCATCGCGGCTGCGGGTATTCTGCTCAGTTCGGGCGTTTGTCTGATTACCGATCCGAACGTATTGGTTACCCTGCTGCCCATTCCGTGCTTTTTTGTGGCCTTTCCGCTGGGCGCATCGTCGGCAGCCATTCAGGAAATTATGCCCAATCAGGCGCGGGCGATGGCGTCGGCGGTCTACCTGCTCATCCTGAACCTGATTGCGCTCGGCTTCGGGCCAACACTGGTGGCCCTGCTGACGGACTACGTTTTCCACGACGAAAAGGCCATCCATCAATCGCTGGCTATCGTTATGGTCGTCGGGAGTACGCTGGGCCTGGCGAGTTACGGTTGGGGACTGAGCGCGTACCGAACGGCCATCCGGGTGGCGGTAGCCAACGCCGGATAAGCACCGGAACTGCGCTGGCTGAACGTACTCAGGCGGCTGCGGCTTTTACCAATAATTGCCGGGCAATGGGCAGCAGCGTTTCCTGAACCGGGTAATTGCGCTTGCTTTCGAGCAAAAATGTGGCCGGGTTGGGCAGGTGACGGTTCCGGCGGACCAACTCTAATTTCATGTTCTCGAAGGTCGTACCGATGCTCTTGCGCCGGATTTCCACGAATTGCAGATGCACCGTTCGGCCACCGGGCTGGCGTTCGTCGAACAACGTCACCGAAAACTGGTAGATATGCGTTTCGGAAGCGGTGCGTTCGGGTGTTCCGGTGCGGTGGAGCAACAGATAGCCTTCGTCGGGGCGGAGCGGCATCAACCCCACCGGCTCCATCGTCAGCGAATGGGCAATGTCTTCCCACAACTGCTGCCCTTCTGCCAGTAGCTGCCCAAAACGCGGCTCGGCAAATTCCATGATGGCGTCAATTTCGGTCAGCAGGCCATCGTCCGTTACCTCGGATTTGTAGTCGAGCTGTTGTCGTTTGGGGTCAATCCGAACCACTCGCTTGGGAAAGGCTTCATTTAACGTACCTTTGCACCGCCGAAACGACAGGCTGTTTTCGTAGTGTGTCCGCAGTTCGGGCAAATCGGGATGGAGTTTCTGGTCCGAAAAATTACGCTGAACTTCCTGTAAATAGGCCATTATGACGTATTGCTGATACTCGGCGTCGATCCATCCCTGTGTCAACCAGTCAGGCTGCAATTTTTTCATAGGTGTTACGCGGTAAAAACAGTTGGTGTATTCGGTAGTATAATGTAGGGTAAACGCCTTATTCTTCCAAATACAATTCGCTGTTTCGACCAGCAGACCCCTTAAACAGGTTTATAATTGGCAAAAAACCTGTTTAGCGGATACCGTTCGGAAATTTTGTCAGTCTTTTGAACTGGCACAGATGTTGGCAAGCCCGGTGTGACAGGTTTCGTACGAAAACTTAATCAGTTTTAACCTTAATCAATTACTATTATGACAACAGCAGCAGAAGACGTAAAAGTGAAACCGCTGGCTGATCGGGTGCTGGTCGAGGCCGCCCCGGCTGAAGAGAAAACGAGTTTTGGCATCATCATCCCCGATACCGCCAAAGAAAAACCACAGCGCGGCACGGTCGTCGCCGTGGGTAATGGCAAAAAGGATGAGCCAATGACGGTTGTTGTGGGCGACGTGGTGCTGTACGGCAAATACGCCGGCACGGAAATCACCGTCGACGGCAAAGAATTTCTCATCATGCGCGAATCCGACATCTTCGCAATCCTGTAATTTAGTTTGTCGTTCGTTCTGGGCTGCCGATGCGGTTTGTAGCGACGAACCACAACCACAAACCACAAACTTTGAAAAACAATGGCTAAGAAAATATTTTTCGATACCGAAGCCCGCGACAAGATCAAGCGGGGCGTTGATACCCTGGCGGATGCCGTGAAGGTAACCCTCGGACCCAAAGGCCGGAACGTGATTCTGGACAAGAAATTCGGCTCTCCCCAGATCACCAAAGATGGTGTGACGGTTGCCAAAGAAATTGAACTGAAGGACGCCATGGAAAACATGGGTGCTCAGTTGGTAAAAGAAGTAGCCTCGAAAACGGCGGATTCGGCCGGTGACGGTACCACAACGGCAACGGTTCTGGCGCAGGCCATCTACTCGATTGGCGTGAAAAACGTAGCCGCCGGTGCGAATCCAATGGATTTGAAGCGGGGTATCGACAAGGCCGTTGCGGCTGTAACGGCCAACCTGACCGAGCAATCGCAGACCATCGGTGATGACTTCGAGCGAATTGCGCAGGTAGCCACTATCTCGGCTAACTACGACGACGAAATCGGTCAGATGATTGCCGAAGCCATGAAAAAAGTGGGTAAAGAAGGTGTGATCACGGTTGAAGAAGCCCGCGGTACCGAAACGGAGGTAAAAACCGTGGAAGGGATGCAGTTCGACCGCGGTTACCTGTCGCCATACTTCGTAACCAACACCGAGAAAATGGAAGTAGAGCAGGAACGCCCCTACATCCTGATCTCGGAGAAGAAAGTATCGTCCATGAAAGAGTTGCTGCCCGTTTTGGAGCAGGTAGCTCAGACCGGTCGCCCCTTGCTGATCATCGCCGAAGACGTCGATGGTGAGGCTCTGGCAACGCTGGTCGTCAATAAAATCCGGGGTGCCCTGAAAGTGGCCGCCGTAAAAGCACCGGGCTTCGGTGATCGTCGGAAAGCCATGCTGGAAGACATCGCGATCCTGACGGGTGGTCAGGTCATCAGCGAAGAGCGCGGCTACAAGCTCGAAAACGCAACGTTGGATTACCTCGGACAAGCCGAAAAAATCCTGATCGACAAAGACAACACGACCATCGTAAACGGTGTGGGTGAGAAGTCGGACATCGACGGCCGCGTGAACCAGATCAAAGCGCAGATCGAAAACACGACGTCGGACTACGACCGGGAGAAACTCCAGGAGCGTCTGGCCAAACTGTCGGGTGGTGTTGCCATTCTGTACATCGGTGCTGCAACGGAAGTGGAGATGAAAGAAAAGAAAGACCGCGTTGACGATGCCCTGCACGCAACCCGCGCGGCCGTTGAAGAAGGTATCGTAACCGGTGGTGGTGTGGCTCTGATCCGCGCCGTGAAGTCGATTGAAGCCCTGCGTGGCATCAACGAAGACGAAAACACGGGTATCAACATCATCCGCATGGCCCTGGAGTCGCCCCTGCGTACGATTGTTCAGAACGCCGGTGGTGAGCCTTCCGTAGTGGTGAACAACGTAAAAGGCGGTGATGGCGGTTACGGCTACAACGCCAAGACTGACACCTACGAAGACCTGTTCGCGGCTGGTGTTATCGACCCGAAAAAAGTAACCCGTCTGGCCCTGGAAAACGCAGCTTCGATTGCGGCCCTGTTGCTGACGACCGAGTGTCTGATTGCCGATGAGTCGGAAGAAGCACCAGCCGGTGGTCACAACCACGGCGGTGGTGGCGGCATGGGTGGCATGATGTAATCATCAGTGCCCTGTTGCTTAATGAAAACGCCCCCGGTCAAGAAACTGGGGGCGTTTTTTTGTTATATTCACCAAAAAGCAATCCGATGGAAGCAATTGAAGAACTGCCCTTAGAAGCCGGACACGTCCTTTCTGACGAGGAATTCTACGCCTTCTGCCAGCGCAATCCCGACCTGCGCTTTGAGCGGGAACCCGACGGAAAACTAATCATTATGCCCAACACAGGCGGTAAAACAGGAAAAATCAATTTTAGGCTATATAGTTTATTTTTCCCCTGGTTTGATGAAAGCCAGCAAGGAGAAATGTTCGATTCATCAACGGCATTCCGGCTGGCAGACGGCAGCACGCGATCGCCCGATGTCGCCTGGATACAACTCGACCGCTGGAACGCGCTGTCCGAGCGGCAGAAAGAGCAGTTTCCGCCACTTTGCCCTGACTTCGTGATTGAGTTACAATCGCCAACAGACACGCTTAAAGCAACAAAGGCCAAAATGCTTGATGTGTGGATGCAGAATGGTTGCCGGTTAGCCTGGCTCATTGACCCTAAATCACAGACCACGCATATTTTCCGAATCAATGGAGAGATTCAAATCGTTGAAGGCTTCGACAAAACGCTCTCCGGAGAAGATGTTCTGGTCGGCTTTACGATGCCGTTGAGTCGGCTGTCGTAATAGCGAATTGACAGTCTGAATATATCCTTGTCCTTAGAAACATAAATGCCTTTGACTTTCCTGGTCAAGGGCATTTGTGTAAGTAACAGAGACAAATTACATCTGTTCCAGAATCCGCTCCATGGCTACTTCCTGGCCGATGCGGGCTTTGAGTTCGCTGATGGGGACGCGGATTTGCTCGGTCGTGTCGCGGTACCGGATCGTAACGGTGTTGTCTTCGATGGTCTGGTAATCGACGGCGATGCAGAACGGCGTGCCGATCAAATCCTGCCGGGTGTATCGTTTACCAATGGCGTCGCGCTCCTCATAAATCACCCGAAATTCTGACCGCAGGCTTTTGACGATTTCCTGCGCTTTCTCGGGTAATCCGTCTTTCCGTACCAGCGGGAAGATGGCAGCTTTGATGGGAGCAAGGGCCGGATGCAGTTTCAGATACGTCCGCTCTTTCTGGTCGTCGCCTTCGCCAAAGCTCTCCTTCGTGAACGCATTGCAGAACACCGCCAGAAACAGCCGGTCGGCCCCAACTGACGTTTCCACGACATACGGAATGTAGTTGCCGTACGGCTTGTTCGTTTCCGGGTCGATATCGTTGTCGAAGTACTGCTGTTTCTTGCGGCTCAGTTCCTGATGCGCTTTCAGGTCGAAATCGGTGCGGGAGTGAATACCTTCCATTTCCCGGAAACCAAAGGGGAATTTGTACTCAATGTCGACGGCGGCATTGGCGTAGTGGGCCAGTTTCTCGTGCGGGTGAAATTTCAGGCTGCTGGCGGGGAGACCAATGGCTTTATGAAAATTCAGCCGGGTCTCCCGCCAATGGGCAAACCACTGCATTTCGGTGCCGGGCCGGACAAAGTACTGCATTTCCATTTGTTCAAACTCCCGCATTCGGAAGATAAACTGCCGGGCGACAATTTCATTGCGAAACGCCTTGCCGATCTGCGCAATGCCAAACGGAATCTTCATCCGGCCCGACTTCTGCACGTTCAGGAAGTTCACGAAGATACCCTGTGCCGTTTCGGGACGGAGGTAGATTTCGCTGGCGTCATCGGCTAAGGAGCCAATCTGCGTCGCGAACATCAGGTTAAACTGCCGCACTTCGGTCCAGTTGGCGTTGCCCGAAACGGGGTCTTTGATGCCTTCCGAAATGATGAGTTCCCGCACGGCTTCCAGATCATTGTTGCCCAGCAGACGACCCATCTCGTTCAGTAGTGCCTGGGCTTTTTCGGGTTCACCGGCGGCTTCGTAGGCTTCGGCTTTGGCTTCGAGGAGTTGGTCGGCGCGGTACCGTTTTTTGGAGTCCCGGTTGTCGATCATCGGGTCGTTGAACGAGTCGATGTGGCCGGAAGCTTTCCACGTCAGCGGGTGCATAAAAATGGCCGCATCGATACCGACGACATTATCGTTGAGCTGCGTCATGGCTTTCCACCACAGCGTCTTGAGGTTATTTTTCAGTTCGACGCCATTCTGACCATAGTCGTACACGGCCTGCAACCCGTCGTAGATTTCGGACGACGGAAAAACAAAGCCATATTCTTTGGCGTGCGAAATAATATCCTGTAAGGAAGTGGCGGGTGCCTGGGGGGCGGCTGCCTGAGGTGTATCTGGATTCATAGTGGGGGCAAAAATACGGATTTCGCGGGCTTGGATGCTCATTTGCGCCAGTTCGATGCAGAAATGCCTTAATTTGCCGGCGGTAAATCGACGCTTCGTATGCTTATCAACTCGCTCTCCCTAAAGAATTTTAAGTGCTTCGAGGAACTCGATGTGAAGTTTGCGCCCATCACGTTGCTGACAGGAGCAAACAGCAGCGGTAAGAGTTCGCTGATCAACGCAATTTTGGCTGTACTGCAGACCGAGCAGTTTCCATTCTATCTCTCCCCGAATGGGAAGTATGTTAATATGGGAAGTTTTGAGGAGATGATATATCAAAACCGTGCTAAAGATACATTTGATATTTTTATTGAATTTAATGGTGATGACGCAACTTTCGATACTCAATGGTATCGTAACAATACAAACGGCCTACCAAGAAACATGTACGATATAGATCCATCATTTAAGCCTGATGATTTTGAAAAAGACTTTAATTATGTTGGTTCTTTCCGTCACCCACCAGAACGCACTTATTATCAGAAATCAAAATCTCAACCTAAAATAGACCCTGATGGCTCTGGTTATATTGACCAAGTTATTGAATGGGAGGAAACCAACAATGAAATGCTAACTGATTTGACCGAAATTATGCATCAATTAGATCTCTTTTCGGCTATTCAATCAAATGGATTAAAAGGCGGTCGTTTTGAGTTTAGTGTGAAAACTCGCCCTGAAGCAAGATTTGCTTCTCTATCCGATGTTGGCTTTGGCATTAGTCAATTTCTCCCCATAATTGTCGCTGATTTACAGCTTTCAGACCATTCCTGTCTTGCTGTTTCTCAACCCGAAATTCATTTGCATCCCAAAGTTCAAGCAAAGTTTGGTAACTATTTGGCTAACCAAATTAAGAGCACTCGAAAGCAATACATTATTGAAACCCACAGTGAATACCTGCTTAATCGTATCCGTCTATTATTGGTAACAGGTAAACTGGAACTGGAAGATGTACGAGTGTTGTACTTTGAAAATGACGGTGTTAAGACTATGGTTCATGACGTAGAATTTACAAAAAAAGGAGCAGTGAGAGGAGCACCACAGGGATTTTTTGATACGTATGAAATGGATGTAATGGACATAGCAATGCAAGCTATCGGATGATAAAAGACCTATTCGTTGATAATAACGTCGCAAAGAACTTCAAAAATCCGGCTGATCCACATTACGAAAAATTGATGAAATGGCTATTTGAAAAAGGGCATTTGGTGCTGACTCAAAAGCTGCTTAAAGAGTATCATGACAGTAATCGTGGCAACTACGGCCAAAGTATTTTAAGCATTATTGCCCGTCTGACCAAAGACGAACGTATCGTGATGATTTCAAATGAGCAATTGACAGCGTTAATTTTTTCAAAAACGATTGACAAAAAATGCTTAAAACTCAATAAAGACTATTGGCACCTGAAAGCCATTCTGCTCTCAAACCGAAAAGCAGCTATCATTATCGACAAAGCTTTCCGGGATGCAGTGAACAATCACCCGAAGTTCGACGGTGTTTAGGCTTGCGCCGTTGCTCGGCCCGAAGAGATTGATTATGAAAATTTAACTGTTTAGATTGCCAATCAACCGTTAACCCACCACACTATCCATGTTTAACCGTTTTCAGTCGCTCATTCGCGATTATTTTGGCGCGTCGCAGCGCGAGAGCCGGGGTTTTATCGTACTCATCCTCCTCACGATTTTATTCCTCGCGTACCCGTTTATTAGCCGACTTTTTACACCCACCGCCCAGCCCGACACGTCAGCCGCCGACCAGCGCAAGCTCGATAGTTTAGTGGCCCTGATGAAGACCGAAGAGGCCCAGCCCCGCAACAGCTACAACAAACGCGACGAAGCGGATAAGTCTACCACCGAGCGATTTAGTGAGCCGAAGCTGATGAATTTTAACCCCAATACGGCAACGGTAGCGCAGTGGCAGCAGTTGGGTCTGCCGCGCTACATGGCCGAACGCATCGACAAGTACCGGTCGAAAGGCGGGCAGTTTCGCAAAAAAGAGGATTTGCTGAAGATTTACGATTTTCCGCCCGACCTGTACGACCAACTCGAACCGTACATTCAGCTACCGGCACAGTCCGCTCCGGCGTATGCGAGCCGGTCGGCGGGGCCGGATGCAGGTGGGTATCCGGCGGGGAATGCAGGCGAGGAACGACGGTATCCGGTGAACAACTTTCCGCCCCGTCCGGCCTACGTAAAACCGGTTATTACGGCGTTCGACATCAACACGGCCGACACAACGCAGCTTATCGCGTTGAAAGGCATTGGCGCGGGCCGGGCGCGGCAGATCGTTAAATTCCGGGACGCGTTGGGCGGCTTCTCTTCGGCGGAGCAGTTTGCCGAAATATTCAACATCGACTCGCTGTCGCTGAGCGAATTGCAAACGTATGGGCGCATCGAAACGCCGGTGCGTAAAATCCGTATCAACGTGGCATCGGCCGAAGAATTAGACCGTAGCCCGTATCTGTCGCGCCGACAGGCCGATATTATCATCAATTACCGGACCCAGCACGGGGCATTTGCCTCGGCCGAATCCCTTAAACCCATCCGCATCCTGGACGCGAAAACAATCGAGCGGTTAGAACCGTATCTGTCGTTCGATTGAATAAGCGACTGAGTGGATTAGTAAATGGGCGAATGCTCTGTTATTCATTCGCTCACTCACTAATTCACTTACTCAAAAATTAGGCTTGAGCAGGTACTTGTTGTAGAACTTATCGATCACTTCAACGGCTTCGGTCGGGGTGTCGACGACGCTGATGAGGTGCATGTCCTCCGCGTTGATGTTGTGTTCTTCGCCCAGCATCACGTTCGTAATCCAGTCGATAAGGCCCTGCCAGTAGTGTTTGCCGACGAGGACAATCGGGAAACGGGCAATCTTTTTGGTCTGAATCAGGGTCATGGCCTCGAACAACTCATCGAGCGTGCCCATGCCGCCGGGCATCACCACGAAGCCCTGCGCGTACTTCACAAACATTACTTTGCGGACAAAGAAAAAGTCGAAGTTGATGCTCTTATCGGGGTCGATGTAGATGTTGCTGTGCTGCTCGAAGGGGAGCTGAATGTTCAGCCCGACGGATTTGCCGCCCTGCTCAAACGCGCCTTTGTTGCCCGCTTCCATAATGCCCGGTCCCCCGCCCGTGATGACGCCATAGCCATGCCGAACGAGTTTAGCGGCAATTTCTTCGGTCATTTTGTAGTAGGCATTATCGGGTTTGGTGCGGGCCGAACCGAAGATAGACACGCAGGGGCCAATCTGCGCCAGTTTGTCAAAACCCTCGACAAATTCGGCCATGACCTTGAAAATCACCCACGAATCCGACGTTTTGATCTCGTTCCAGTTACGGTCCTGGAACGCTTCTTTAATGCGCTGCTCGTCGGGAGTGAGCAGCATGTCGTCGCGTTTAGTCAGGTCTTTGGTAATCTGATCGGTGCTTTGTGTTTCGGACCGTTGGGGGAGTGTAGTCGTTTCTGTGACCGGGACAGCGGCTTGATTATGTTCCATGTGTTGCATCAAAAGTGGGTGGCAAGCGGTCGCTCACCGATAGTATGTACTGATTGTCCGTGCAAAACGGATGCCTGATTGTTTTGGTGACGGATGGCCGGTTAAGGGAAACCATAACACCAATTGGGGGGCGATGTGTTCAGATCAGGCTGAAAGTTACCGGTGCTTATACACGTCGGGTAGTAGAGTAGGCTGGTATTGGGCGCCTAATGCCGGGGCGCGCCGGAAGAGTTTGGCCGCAATGTGTTCGCTGTCGATGAGGTAATCGGGCGGGTTTTGCCGAAAGGAATCGTACACATGAATAACGGCGTCGTAATTATCCAGTTGATCGAGGTCGTACCGTGCCAGTTCCCAGTTGAGGTAGGGCGTAGCCAAACGGTTATATTGGTAAGCACTCAGGTCGTTGCCAAACACCAGTACCCGCCGGTTGCGAATCTGGTCCGAGAGTAGCGACGGTTTTACTTCCAGCCGTGTCAGCCGTCCGATTTCTACGCCCGGCAACAGCGAAAGGGCACTCTGATAAAATACCAGCACGACGCCCAGCGCAATACCCCAGAAAGCCAGTTCGGCCAGCCACGACCGGCGAATGTTTTGCAGGTAAAGCACGGCGAAAAAAGCCATCGGCGGCAGGAAACACACGAACTGCATCGGCGCCAGTAAGGGCATAAGCGGAATGGTGAGTACGGCGGTCAGAAACCAGAGCAGCATAATCTGCTGGCACCGCTGCTGAAAGTTAACGTAGCGGCCGGGCGCGTTGAAGAGGCTGAAAAAACCCAGCACCCCCACGCCCAGCGGGATGGTCAGCGCGGCCAGCAGCGTGCCAAAATCGGTCAGGTTGTAGTGCTGCACCCGAAACACCGACGCCAGCAGGTTGCGGTTAAACTCGTTCAGTCCGTCGTTGAAATAATAGTAGAGCAGGGTGAGCAGAATCGGAAACAGAAAGCCGAACAGCGACAGGGAGTGTTGCCGAAAGGTGGCTCCCGTAAAAAACAGCAGCGACGCAGCCGCCCAGATGATGAATAACGCCGAGGGCAGGTAAAACAGCGTGGCGAGGCCGACGTAAAACCCCACTTCGAACACTTCGTCGGTGGCTTCGCGCCGTTCCATCTGCCGGATCAGCGTGCCAAAGGCGAGCAGCAGAAACGAAGTCGACAGCAACACCGGCGACAGTGTGGTGCAGTCGACCGACAGGTTCATGAACAGCATGTAGAGCAGACCCGGCCAGAAATTGCGGTCGGGCAGCACGTCGCGGCTGTTCATGACGTAGTTGAAGTACACAATTTGAAACAGTGAAACCACCGTTGCCAGTGCATGATACGTCACCTGCGACCGGCCAAAAGCCGCATCGGTTAGCCAGTAAACCAGACCCGACAGCGGGCTGACACTATCCCAGATGTCGCGGTAGAGCATATTGCCCTGTCCCATTTGTTCACCCACGAGCATCCAGTTCAGTTCGGGCAGGAGCAGGGGCGTTGGATGGAGCAACAGCGGCAACCGAATCAGGGCCAGTAACGCCACCAAACTGGCATACTGGTAAGGGGCGTTCACACGGAAGAAACTCAGCAAAATAGGTTGGTAAATGGGTTATTGTGCCGTTTCCTGAGCGGCTGACTTAAGTCGGCCGCTTAAGGGACGGGTACTCCTGCACAGCGAATTTACGGGCATTTTCGGCAGTATGGAAAAAGGTGCGGATATTTGCGTACGGATACACAGCGGCCAAACGGGCGAACCCTTCGCGGTGCGCTGCGTTATCCAATAGACGGCCGGGCGTGTTTGGTTTACTCCGCAACGTGTCGCGGTCAGTCAACAAGGCGTATGGAATCGAAACGACAACAAAAAGTAGCCCGGCAGATACAGAAAGATCTCAGTGAGATTTTCACGCGGGAAGTACCTCACCTCTTCAACGGGGCATTCATCACCGTTACGGCCGTGCGCGTCTCGCCCGACCTGAGCGTGGCGCGGGCATACCTGAGCTTTCTGGCGACCAAAAACCCCGATGCACTCTTAGAGTCGATCCGCGAACACAGCCGCACCATCCGGCAGCACCTCGGTGAGCGCGTCCGGCATCAGCTTCGCATCGTGCCCGACGTGCAGTATTTCTTAGACGATACCGCCGAATACGCCGAGAAGATGGACAAACTCTTCGAGGGCATCGTAATTCCGCCCGCGTCAGAGGACGATGAAGACGACGATTAATGAGTGAATGAGTGGATGAGCGAATAACAAAACATTCGCTCATCCACTCATTCACTCAATCACTCATTGATTCAAGAATGAACCTTCCCCTCTGGATTGCCCGTCGGTACTTTTTCTCACGCCGGAAACGCAGTTTCATTAGCTGGCTGTCGATTTTGTCGATGGTCGGCGTGGGTGTGGGCACGATGGCCTTGGTTGTGGTGCTGTCGGTCTTCAACGGGATGGAAGAATTGAACCGGACTATTTTCAAAACCTTCGAGGCCGACCTGATCGTTACACCCCGGCAGGGCAAGCGCATTCAGGTCCCGGCCCCGCTGCTGGCCCGCATCCGGCAATTGCCGGACGTAGCGTTTGTTACGCCCGTGATTGAAGATAATGCCTTGGGTCGGTACGCCGACGCACAAACCGTAGTAAAGGTCAAGGGCGTCGACAGTACGTACCTGCAACGGGGGCAGTTGGATTCGGCCTTAGTCGAGGGGCGGTTGCTGTTGCAGCGCGACGGTGTCAACTTCGCCATCATCTCCGAGGGCGTCCGCAACGAACTGACCGTTAGCCCGCAGGATATTCTGACGCCGATTGAACTCTGGTATCCGCAATCGGCTAAATCGCTCAACGTGCTGTCCGGTGGTTCGTTCAACGAAGAACAACTGACGATTGCGGGCGTCTTTTTCGTCGAAGAACGCTATGATAATTACGTGGTGGCCCCATTGGCCGTCGTGCGCGACCTGGTCAACTACAAACCCGACGAACTCACCAGTCTGGAACTACAGCTTAAACCCGGCGTGGGACCGTCCGGTGCGAATGCGTTTGCGGCCGAACTGACCAATACGAAACAGGCGCTGCAAACAATGCTCGGCGACTCATTCGTGGTAAAGGACCGCGACGAACTCAATGTCGATCTGTACCGCGCCATCCACATCGAGAAGTTAGCCGTTGCCCTAACGCTCTCGTTCATTATTCTTATCGCCAGTATCAACATCTTCTTTTCGCTCTCGATGCTGGTGATT
>JBBQLG010000122.1:0-19506 GCA_038327655.1 Cytophagales bacterium | reverse complement strand
TCGGACTGGGTAACGTCGGCAACCGTTCCCCGGCCGTCGGTAATGGTGATGGTGTTCTCCTGCTTGTGAACCACCAGGATCTGTCCCGTCAGGTTGGTCAGGGTCTGACCATCTTTGAGCCGGTCCGATGTCAGGCGACCACGTACGACATGGTAGGCCAGCAACCGGGCCAGCCGTTTTTTGCTTGAAGGCAGCAACAGTTCGCGCAGGGTGCTTTCGGACAGGGCCGAAAAGGCTTCGTTGGTCGGGGCAAACACGGTATATGGCCCCTTGCCGACAGCCTGAGTCGCCAGCCCCGACGCCTTCAGGAGTTGCAGCAGTGTGCTGTGTTCGGGCGATAGGGCGGCACTGGCAGCTAAGGTGGTTTTTGTGGCAACCCCGCTGGGTGTCAGGGGGATGGTGGTCTGGCTCAGGGCCGCACCCGCTGCCAGTGTCAGCAGTAAAACTCCGTTTCGGAGCGCATTCGTCAGGAAAATCATCATCGGAAAGTCGTTGAGTAACGCGGGCGGATGGAGTACCCGCCACTAAAACGCAACGAACGAGCCGGCAAACGGTTTAAAAAAGTCTGTTTTCAGTCTCCGTTCTGTGGAAAAGCCCCTCACTTCCGCCAGTCGAACGAGACGGTGCTGCCCTGGCCGAGTACCGTTTTCACCTGAATGCTGCCGCCCTGCTCTTCTACCAGTACTTTCACGAGGTTCAGGCCGACGCCGGTGCTGCTTTCGCGCACCGACTGGCCGTTGGCCGCAAAGAGCCGGAACAGCCCGGATTTCTGCTCATCGGTCATACCGGGGCCGTTATCCTGCACGGAAAACGCAACAAAATCACCGTTCTCACAGCTACTTACCGTAATCTCGCCCTGTGCTTTATCGCTGTATTTGATGGCGTTGCTCAGCAGGTTCTGAAACACCTGCTGTAGTTTCAGCTTGCGGGTGTACAGCACAGGCATCGGTTCGGTGATGTGGATCGTGATGTGGCGGGGCGGAAACAGCAGCCGCGCCGTCTGGTGCAGCAGGTCGGCCACATCTATGGTCTCGCAGGTTTGCTGGTCGAGGCTCTGCCGGGAGTACTCCAGCACGGAACTGATCATGGTGGTCATGTGCATGCCCGCCGTTTTCATGTCGCCGAGGTATTCCGCCAGTTCAGGCTGCTCCACCGCCCGGTCCTCGTTCATGTACTCGACCAGCGAAATCAGCGAAATCATCCCGGCAAGGGGTGATTTGAGGTCGTGGGCCACCATGTACACAAAGCGTTCGAGCTGCCGGTTGATCTTGACCAGCTCAGCAGCCGAGTGTTTCAGGGCCTGCTGAGAAGTGTACAGCTGCTCAAAAACCAGCACTTTGGCCCGCGTGATGTTGCTGTCTAAGGGTTTGGCTAAATAATCGACCGCGCCCTGACCGAACCCTTTCATCACGTACTGCTCCTCTTTGCTGATGGCAGTCACGAAAATGATGGATATGTCACGCGTTTTAGGATTGGCCTTGAGGAGCGTCGCCACCTCGAAACCATCCATACCGGGCATCTGCACGTCGAGCATAATGAGGCCAATGCCGTCATTTTTGAGCACACATTTCAGGGCTTCATTGCCCGACGTGGCTTTAATGAACGTTCGCTGCCCATTATCCAGCAGTTCTTCGAGCGCAATCAGGTTCTCCTCCCGGTCGTCGACCAGCAGAATCGTAAACGGAGTTGTTGGGGTTGCCGGCTGTGTCATGGGCGGTTGGTAACCACAAATGTGTTGTTGAGGTAGTCAATAATTTGTAATGGACTCAGGGCCAGCGCATCCGGATTGGTCGCCAGGGCTGACCGGGGCATGTCGGCATAGTCGGCCGTATCCGGTCGCTGGACAATGCCGATGCCACCCCGGCTGATGATCCGGGTCAGTCCCCAGCTCCCGTCCTGATTGGCACCGCTGAGCAGAATGCCCAGCGCCCGGCCGGCATAAGCGTCGGCCACGCTCTCGAAGGTTACGTCGATGGCCGGACGGCTGAAATTTACCGGCTCGGATGTGTCTAAGTTAAACACCCCCTCGTCGACCAGCAGGTGGTAATTCTGCGGGGCCAGATACAACCCGCCGGGCAGCAGCGGCTCTTTGTCGACCGGCTCGCGCACGGCTAAATCCGGACGGCTCAACACGATATCCAGTTCACTAACCACGTTTTTGGGCCGGTGCAGGACCATAATTACGGGAACAGACAGGGGAAAAATACCGGTTTCCAGCATACCGATTACCACCCGGACGCTGCCCGCCGAGCCGCCAATGACCACAATTTGGGGTGGGTACGGGTGGCTCATCGGGTACGGCGGTAGATGTTGGCGGCTGCACTCACGACCTCGAACTGCGCCTGCAAATCCGTGTACAGCAGGGATTCTTTCAGGCCGATGGCTAAGTACCCCAGCGGGGCCAGACTGTTGTGAAACAGCCGGATCACCTGGTTCTGTAGCTCCTTGTTGAAGTAGATGAGCACGTTGCGGCAGCAAACCAGTTGAAACTCGTTGAAAACCTGATCGGTCACTAAGTTGTGCTGCGCGAAAAGAATCGAATCACGGATGGATTTGTGGATGATGACGTGGTCGTAGCGGGCGGTGTAGTACGCCGAAAACGCCCGGCTACCGCCCGCCTGCCGGTAATTTACCGTGTAGTCTTTCATCGGTGCCAGTGGCAGAATACCCTGCCGGGCTTTTTCCAGGTTTGCCGGGTTCAGATCCGTTGCGTAGATGCGGCAGCGTTCCAGCAACCCGGCCTCGTGCAGCAAGATCGCCATCGAGTACACCTCCTCCCCGGTGGAACAGCCCGCGTGCCAGATCTTGATGACCGGGTACGAGGCCAGCCTGGGCAGTATTTTCTCGCGCAGGGTGGCATAAAACGGCGGATCGCGAAACATCTCCGTCACGTTAACCGTGATGGACTGCACCAGCCAGGTAAAAAAGGCGGGGTCGTTGGTCAACTGAAACAACAGTTCCTGAGGGCTGTCGATGGCTGCCAGGCCCATGCAGTACTGAATGCGTCGCCGGAACGAAGCCCGGGCGTAATTCGTAAAATCGTAGCCATAGCGCAGCCGGATCAGCGTCGTAATCGCGTCCAGATCGCTGTGGCTCAGCGCGTAGTCGGTCGGTATCATCAGGGTTGCATCCAAACGCGCATCACGGAAAGTAACTGTTGCGTATCAACGGGTTTTGTAATGTAGTCCGAGGCCCCCGCCTGAATGCAGGTGGCCCGGTCGCCCGCCATCGCCTTGGCGGTGAGGGCAATGATGGGTAGTTTCGTAAACCGGCTGTCGGCCCGGATGCGCCGGGTGGCTTCGTAGCCATCCATCGTCGGCATCATCATGTCCATCAGCACGAGGTCGATCTGCGGGTGCTGCGCAACGGCGTCGATGGCCTCCTGCCCGTCACTGGCCGTCATAACGGTGAGTTGGTGTTCTTCGAGCAGGGTGCTGAGCGAAAACACATTCCGCATGTCATCATCCACCAGCAGCACCGTCCGGCCCTGCCAGTGCGTACGGGTCAGGTCGCAGTCAGCCGCCGACGCAAAGGGCGCGGGAGTGGACTGGCTTCGGCGCTGCACCTTGTAGAGGAACAGGTCCAGTTCGTCCATCAGCCGGTCTTTGGCATGGCCCGAATCGCGGATAATGGCATCGGACACTTTCCGAAGCTGTAGCTCGTCGGACGCCGAGAGGTCATGATTGAGGTAGATGATGACCGGCAGCGGGTTGGACTGACGACCGGCCTGGAGCTGCCGCAGTTGCGCTACCCCCTTCGTCACATCGGCACCAATATCAGCGATCACGCAGTCGTAAGTCCGTTCGTGCACCTTTTGCAGGGCCTCGTCGGTCAGGGTGGCGTAATCGCAGGCGATGTCGAAATGCCGGTCGGCGATGAGCTGCGTCAGGGAATTGTCCGTCAGGTGATCGCCCGACAGCACCAGTACGTTTTTCACCCGTTCGACCAGCAACGCACTAATGCGGGTAAAGGCGTTTTCGAGGTCCTGCCGCGCCACGGGTTTTTTGAGGTACGCCATCGCCCCCTCCACGGCAATGCGCGGCTCGTCGCCCGCCGATAGAATATGCACCGGAATATGGCGCAGGGCCGGATCGTCTCTGAGCCGCTGCAACAGGCTGATGCCATCCAGCACGGGAAGCTGAAGGTCCAGAATAATGGCCGACGGCTTATGCTGCCGGGCGTAGAGGAGGCCTTCATCCCCCTGCAGGGCCACGATGGTTTTGTAGCCTTTGGCGCGGGCCACGTCGCGCACGATACCGGCAAAATGGGCATCGTCTTCCACAATAAGCATCACCGGATCGCCGTGACCAAGGTCGCAGCGGTCGTCGGCCACGGTGGTTTGGTATTCCGGTGCTGACAGGGGCGTTCCATTGGCCGGGCGGGGACGCTGGGTCAGGTACACCGACGAGGAGGCAGCCGGTTCGCCCGATGGATTGACGCCCCCCGACAGGGGCAGGTAGATGGTAAAGGTGCTGCCCTGCCCTTCGGTGCTTTCCACCCGGATTTCGCCCCCCAGCCGCTTAATCAGCTCGCGACTGATGGAAAGCCCCAGGCCCGTACCACCGTACTGTCGGCTCGTAGACCCGTCGGCCTGCTGGAAAGCGTCGAAAATAAGCTGCTGCTTGTTGGCCGGAATGCCCACGCCGGTATCAGCCACGGCAATAGTCAGTACATCGGTCTGCTCCCGGAGCGAGTCGCGGGTCAGGGTGTGGGTATCCACAGCGTGGCTGACCGTCAGGGTAATGCGGCCGTCGCGGGGCGTAAATTTAAAAGCGTTCGACAGGAGATTTTTGATGATCTGCCCCAGCCGGAGCTTATCGGTGGTGATGATCGCCGGGGCCGATTCGTCCACTGAAGTAACAAACCGGACCTTTTTCTCCTCGGCCACCACGCCGAACAACTGCGTCACGTCGCGCAGTACACTGTTCACCGAAACCGGTTCGAGTTGCAGGTCGACGTGGCCGGCTTCGATCTTGGACAGGTCCAGAATGTCGTTGATGAGTGTGAGCAGGTCGTGGCCCGACTTATGAATGATGTTGGCGTACTCGATCTGCTTGGCCGACAGGTTCCCGGCTTTATTATCGGCCAGCAGGTTCGCCAGGATCAGCACACTGTTGAGCGGGGTCCTGAGTTCGTGGCTCATGTTGGCCAGAAACGACGATTTATACTGACTTGTCGCTTCCAGTTCGTCGGCTTTGATGGCCAGCACCTGCCGGGCGACGTCGATGGTTTCGTTTTTCTCCATCAGTTCCGCGTTCATCTGGCGCAGTTCTTCTTCCTGCACCTTCAGTTCTTCTTCCGATGCCTGCAAACTGTCGGCCTGCCGCAGCAGGGCTTCGTTCGACTTAAGCAGTTCTTTCTGCTGATTGGCCACTACATCGTTCTGCTGCTGAACCTGTTGCAGCAGTATCCGCACGTGGTCGTTGGTCTGCGCCGAATGAATGGCCACCGCGATGGGTTCCGTCAGCTGCTGCAGGAGGGCCAGTGCCTGGGGTTCCAGGGCCTGAAACGAGGCCAGTTCGAGTACACCGATGCGCTCCTTGCGGTGCCAGAGTGGCATGAGTACGAGTTGTCCCGCTCCGCCCGCGCCAACCCCCGAGGCCAGTCGCCAATAATCGTCCGGCACGTGATTCACGATCAGCATGTTGCGGCCCATGGCGGCCTCACCCACCAGACCGTCGTTGAGTTCGTACGTAGAGGAGGCATCGGCAGGCAGTCCCACCGAAGCAATCTGGTCCAGATACCGGCCGGCGGGTTGATAGAGGTACAGGGCACCAGCCGGAATTTTCAGGTAGTCGACCAACGCAGCGACCAAGCTCTGCGCCAGTCCGTCGGGGTGGTCGTGGCCCTGCAAACTTTGGCTGATGGTCGACAGGCCGGTAAGCTGCCAGTTGCGCTCGTTGCTTTCCTGGTTATACGTTTGCAGCGTGGCTAAGTTGCCTTTAAGCTCCCGCTCGGCCCGCCGTCGTTTGCGGAACTCCTCGAAGATGACCATGATGAGGATGCCGATGTTGGAAACCGCCACAAAAACCGCGCACCACATCACGCATTTCTGCCAGTAATCGCGGTCTTCGTCGGCCTGTTTCTGCAAAATTATTTCGCGCAGCGCGTGCTCCCGCACGATGGACAGTTGATTGCGAACAGCCGGTAACCGCCCCGCATCACCGGCCAGTAACACCGACATATCCTGCCTGACCCGCCGGAGCCGGTTCAACTGCAGCGGCTCAAACGCCATCTGATCGGTCAGGCCCCGCAGGGTGAGTTGCAGGGTGGGTTCGAGCAGCCGGGCCTCCGATGCGCCAGCGGGTGTTGCCTTCGCCGTTTCGGTCTGACGCAGCGTTGCCCACTCCGTCAGACCTTCCTGTAAATCGGTTGCCTGTTTGGCAATGACAACCGTTTTCATGATCTGACGAAACAGCATCTCGTGCCGCCGAAACGCATCGAAATAAAGCAGTATCAGTACGGGTACGGTCAGAAATGCGAGGGCTGCCCCCAAATAGATCCGACCGGATAGCGATTTTATCATTACACATTCTCATTAACAACGAATACTTTGTAGCCCGACAACAAAATACATACCTAAATATAAACTCACAAGAAATATTTTATCATTTTCAGTAACTTAAATAGATAGACGTCTGATAAACAGTTGGCTGCCGAACGGCGCGCCGTTGCCTACATACGGGCACGGGACCGCAGGCGAACAAACTATAAAAATAGTTTTTAAACGAGATTTATAGTTTTAGATTTACGCCCGGTCTATTTGCCCCGATAAAGCATGGAAAAGCTAACCGCCAAAGAAGAAGAAGTGATGCAGGCCCTGTGGAAGCAGGAACGGAGCTACGTGAAGGATTTACTGCCGTTTTTTACCGACCCGCCCCTGCATTACAACACCGTTTCGACCATCATCCGCAACCTGGAAGAGAAAGGTTACGTGGGGCATCAGCTCTACGGCAACACCCACGAATACTTTCCGCTGGTGAGCCGCGAAGCCTACCAGAATCAGTTTGTGCTGCCACGCGTGGTGGGCGATTACTTCAACAACTCCTACAAGAATCTGGTCAGTTACTTCGCCTGCAACGAGAAAATTTCGGTCGAAGACTTAAAGGAAATCATCCGGCTCATCGAAAAAGGGAAGTGATATGGGACTCCTGCTGTACGGCCTGCTGATTAATCTGCTACTGGCCGTTTTCATCCTTAGCTACGGTCTGCTGCTCCGGCGCAGTGGCTGGTTTGCCGGCAAACGGGTGCTGCTCTGGCTGCTGGTGCTGCTGGCCGGGTGGTTACCGGTCGCTGATTTGCCGACGGTCGACATCGGGGTGGCGCAAACCCTCGTTCAGCGGGCCGAAACCCTGCTTCCCACGGTCATCCGGACCAACCATGTACTCCATTACCCGACTGATCAACAGGCACCGGCCAGCCGGATAATGGAGCAACAGGTCGATTACCTGGGTTCTGCGCCGATACCAACCCAAACGCTCCTGCTCTGGCTGTATGGCCTTGGTGTGCTCCTGATGACCGGACGGTTAGGCGGGCAGTTTGTGGCCCTTCGGCGGCTCATCCGGGAACCTGCCCAACCGAAAATCGACGGCCTCCGGGTAGTTGAAAACCCGGCTGTGGCCTCACCGTTTTCGTTTTTCCACTACGTTGTCCTGAATCCGGCTCTGTACCCACCCGACGTGCTGAGTCAGGTTTTACGGCATGAGGGGATACACAGCCGCTGCCGGCATAGCGTAGACCGGCTGCTGTCGGAGGTACTGCGCATTGTTTTGTGGATGAACCCATTCGTGTGGTGGCACGGGCGGCTGGTTGAAGAGAACCTGGAATATCAGGTGGACCGGGCCGTGGTGCAAGCCGGCGTCGATGCGCGGCTTTATCATTACAATTTACTGGCCGTCAGCCTGCTGACGAATGCAGTCTGCTTAACCAATTCGTTCAGCCGGTTACCGCTATCCAGTCGCATTCGCATGATGAACCGTCCACAATCTGTACGCACAGGCGTGGTAACCGCACTACTGTTTGGCGTTATCATCGGCTTCCTGCTCGTCACCTGGTCGGCCGCACAACAGGAATTAGTTGACGAACGACTGAGTCCGTTTGCAATGGCCCGGGGTAATCAGACCTATTTCGTACTCCTGCCCACGGCTACGGCGTTGGACCTGCGGACGATGCAGGCAACAGCCCTTCGCCGACACATTACCCTTGAGATTGCACCGGCTGTACTGCGCGACGGTCGGCACCGCATTCGGCAGATCAGTTTTGGCGTGCGACCGGCTACCCCGGCTCAGGCACGCTGGACAAGTCTGAAAGCCGGTACGCCGTACGGTGACCAGCCCATTGGTCCGCTTGGCATCCGCTGCGACCCCACGGCCTGCACCGTACTGCCCGTCGATCAAACGTTTCCGGTCAGTCTCCGTGAACTGGCTCAGCGGGAGTCGGGCACTCCAACCATCGCGAATCTGACCAGTACAGCCGACAGGGTCAGCAAGGCTAACGTGCGGTACGGCCTGTACGAAACGTATTTTCTGGACGACATGATCGAGGGTAGCTTTTACGGACTGCGGGCGATGCTGCTGCGGATTCGACCCGACAAGCATCTCGACTTGTACGATGACGCCAAAAACGCGGTTATCATCTGGGATAAACACGAGATCGCACGAGCCGATCTCAACCGGATTCGCGTCACGGAAGTCATGAAACTGAGCGTGTACAAAGGCGATGCGGCCGTTGCCCGTCTGGGCGACGAACGCGCCCGGCCGGGGTTAGTGGTGTTGTCGCGGCATCCGAACCCCGCCCAGGCCGACGCGTACGCAGCCAGCCGGTATCTGTACCGGTAAGCTTTTTTGTCAGGTCGGCTTTACGGGTTGGCCATTCACGGGCGATGACGGCTGCGGGCCGGTGGTGGCTACCTGAGCAATGTCGTTCGTCTGGTGTATGAACGTTTTGGTCTCGGTAGACGCAGGTGGGTCTTTCCGGGTGAAGCCAACTGAGTTTATCAGACTTTTCATCCGCGATGGATCGTAGCCCGCCAGATACGCCAGCAGCGATACCGACACCGCAAATTTGAAATAGTCTGATGCGGTTAAGCCAATAAAACTGGCGGGACCAGTCGACGTACCGGACGAGGTAAAATTAGTCAGGTATGATCCGGCAATAAAGATCAGGTACGTAATGAAGCCACGCAGCATGGATACCAGCGGATTTTCGGTCATGTACAGGTAGCTTGAAAAATCCTCGGATTTAGGATCGACTGTTGTTGGCCGCAGGTGACGAAACTGATTACTGGCGGCAAGATTACTGGCAAAGCCGCCCAGTACCCCCGCCAGTGCGGCCAGTACGGCTACGTTGGTTGGGGTAAACGCAACAGCGTACAGCAGCAGGTAGTTGGGATTCAACTTATCGTTCAGAAAAATGCAGGTGCGGTAATCTTCAGCCCGCAAACTCATGCCGAATATGAAGAGCAGCAGCCAGCCGATAAAGAGCACCGTACCCAGCGTAGTTTTGACTATTTTATCCGTCGGACTAAGCTCCTGAAAAGTAGGCACATCCGGGGTACTAGTCGTGGGAGTGGCAGTTGGCAGGTTCATCTTCAGTCGGATTTAAGTGAGCGGAACTTAACACAAAACCAATTGACTGTCAACAGTTTGGCTTACTTTCAAGCAACATTACCTGTTCGTTTCCGTAGAACTACGCGCACCAGCCGCACCTGTACACGCTGAATTGATGTACACATTTAATTTTCTCTGATCGGCCGCTCCGTTTCCAGCCCTTTGGGCAACTTTATATTCCTCCTGGTTGCTCCCTTTTCATCCGCCCTATTTTTTAACCATTCATGCGTCAACGGCTGTTTTTCTAACTCGGTTGTGTTTGTGTACCGGGCCGTCCTTCAGGGGGTTGGGGGTATGGCCTGCCGTGCCAAGTCCGGTTTTACCCAATTTCGCCAGGTACATCCGCTAAAAAAGTCCTTAGTGTATGAAGTAACTATCATTAACAATATTCGCATTATAGAATAATACAAGTTTACCAAATAATATAATTTATTAACGACGATTGGCACTTGATTTGTAACAGGCTGTAGGGTAACGTGTTTTTTCACTTTGACCTTCCTATGGATGCTACCGAACAACTTCGTGATCTTCTCCAGTCGTATTTCAATCTCCGGTCGGCGGTACTGCGCCGGTTAGCCGATTCGACCCTGACTGATGCCAGCATTCAGGACTCGCTCAAACTCAGTTATGAGGTTTTGCGTCGGCGTCGGCGTGACGCTCTGGCTTGGCAACCCAATGAGATTTGTGAGTTGGCAGCCCTCTTCGATCTCTCAACCCAAAAGGCCTGTCAGCTAAAAACGATGGGCCAGCAAATTGAGCAGCTACCCAACAGCTACCGCATTAAATTACTGAAAGCCAGTCTGTTAAATACGCATAAACTGTCGCTACGGTCAATGGACTGGTGCAACTGGAAACAGGTAGAACTGGAGCGGATTGCTGCCGGTCTGGAACGGATTCCACGCCCGATGCAGGTGGCCTGAGGAGAAAGACGCCCAAACGTGAGTGCCGGATAGCGGGCAACGCGTATATTTGGACGAAGCAAACCAACTGCGTGTGGACCCAGCATTGCCTTCGTCCAGCGTCCGACTCCAGCATGAACGAACACAGTAAACAGTTTCTCTACCAGTACCTCAATAACGCTTCGCCCACCGGCTTCGAGTCGTCGGGGCAGCAAATCTGGCTCGATTACATCCGGCCCTACACCGACGAGTACATCGTGGATACCTACGGCACCGCCGTGGGAGTCGTCAATCCAAATCAGCCCTACAGCGTGGTGATCGAAGCGCACTCCGACGAGATTTCGTGGTTCGTGAATTACATCGACGACAACGGCTACATCTACGTCCGGCGCAACGGTGGCTCCGACGCCCTGATTGCTCCGTCGATGCGGGTGTTCCTGCACACCAAAAAAGGTACCGTTACGGGCGTTTTCGGCTGGCCCGCCATTCATGTGCGTGATCTGGCCAAAGATTCCGCCCCCAAAGTAACGGACTTGTTTATCGACGTGGGAGCCGCTACCAAAGCCGAAGTGGAGGAAATGGGGATTCACGTGGGCACCGTCTGCACGTTTGTGGATGGCCTGATGGAAATGAACGACCGGTTCTACGTCGGCCGGGCACTGGACAACCGAATGGGCGGATTCATGATTGCCGAAGTGGCCCGGCTGCTGAAAGAAAATAACGTCACGCTGCCATTTACGCTCTACATCGTCAACGCGGTGCAGGAGGAAATTGGCCTGCGCGGGGCCGAGATGATCGCCCGTCGGCTCAAGCCCAACCTCGCTATCTGTACCGACGTCACCCACGACACCCAATCACCGAAGTACGACAAAAAAGAACAGGGCGACCTCAAATGCGGGGGTGGCCCGGTGCTGTGCTACGGCCCGGCGGTACAGAACAACGTGCTCGACATGATGATTGGCGTGGCGCAGGCGAAAGAGATTGCATTTCAGCGGCAGGCCGTCAGCCGCTCGACCGGTACCGATACCGATGCGTTTGCCTACGCGACGGAGGGCATTGCCTCGGCCCTGATTTCGCTGCCGCTCAAGTACATGCATACCACCGTCGAGACGGTCCACAAAGACGATGTTCAGGCCGTTATCACGCTCATGTACGAGGTGCTGCTCTCGCTGAAGGGCGACGAAGATTTCCGCTACATCAAGTAAAAATAAAACGGACTCCGGTTCGTACAGATGCCATATCTCCACAATATGGCATCTGTACGAACCGGAGTCCGTCCTGAAAAGCCACTGCATGACCCACCCCGCCCCGACCGAATTTCCGCCCGACTCCGCACCTGCCCGCTACATCAGTCTGGTAAAAGCCGAAACAGCACTGAACGCACTGCGTGACGGTAAAGACTTAGTTATCAACACCTTCCAGTCGCTTCCTGCCGAAAAGCTACTGCACCGGTACGCGCCGGGCAAGTGGAACCTGCTGGAAATGCTCGGCCACCTGATCGACGTGGAGCGGATTATGGCGTACCGCGCCCTGAGCATCGCGCGGGGTGAGCAGCAATCACTACCGGGTTTCGACGAAGATGATTACGTCGCTGCGGCCAATTTCTCAAACCGTTCCGTCGATAGCCTGCTGACGGAATACCGGTTGCAGCGCGAATCCAACCTCCTCATGGCCGAACACCTCCCCGAATCGGGTCTGACGCAAATGGGCCGCGCCAATGGTACGTCGTTTTCGGCGCGGGCGTTTCTGTGGCTCATCGCCGGTCACGAACTACATCACCTGAACATCCTGAACGAGCGGTATTTGGTCTGATTCCGGGCGGGTCGTTCTACTTCGCGTCGACGCCCTTCAGAAACGAAATCAGGCCGGGAAAGTAATGCGGCTGATCGTCCCACATCGCCATGTGCGAGCCACGCGGGCAGTCCAGGTATTGCCCGTTTTTGACCTGATGGCTCATCTGCTCCATGTATTTCGGGTCCATCGTGTCGTATTTAGCCCCGATCATCAGCGTCGGCACGGTGATTTTGGGCAGGTCCTTCGAGCGGTCCCACGTCAGCAGTCGGCCGCCGGTTTTGAACTCGCTTGGTCCCTGCATCAGCACGTAAATATGGTCGTTGATGTGCTTGAATGTCCGTACCACCGGGTCGGGCAGCACCGGCAGGCGGCACAGGTGCTGGCTGTAATACTCCTTTTCGACCAGGCCCACGTACACCGGGTTTTTGTAATCGTTTTTCTTCTCGTACGTTTCCATGCTGTCCAGAAGCGACTTCCGCATCTGACCACGCAGTACGCCGTTGTACCGTTCATACGCCGGAATGCTGGCCATCATATTGCTGACAATCAGCCCTTTCAGATGCTGCTGGTATTTCAACGCGTATTCCATCGCCAGAATACCACCCCACGAATGGCCGAGCAGGTAAAAATTATCCTTGTCCAAACCCAGTCCTTTCCGCACCTGCTCAACTTCCTCCACAAAGCGGGCGGTGGTCCAGAGACTGTCGTTGTTGGGCTGGTCGGAATAATAGGAACCAAGCTGATCGTATTCATAAATTTCGATGCCCTGCCCCGGCATGAAACTCTCGAAACACTCGAAGTATTCGTGCGTTGTGGCGGGACCGCCGTGCAGCAACAGGAGTTTGATACGCGGGCTACTACCGATCTTTTTGGTCCAGACTTTATATTTTCCGTCGATGGTTATCTGTTTAATGCCACCGGTTTGCAGTTCCGAAGTGTCGATTTTGGCGGTGGCGTCGGTTGAACCGGTGGGGGCTTTTTGCTGACAGGCCGAAAGAGCGAAAAAGAGGCAGACGATGCTGTAAATGAATGGTTTCATGTAGGGATTTGGGGAGTAGAAAAAATGAAAGGTGTTTATTACCGCTAATGGCGAACCAGGTCTGATTACCAATAGTACAAAAAAAGCCAGCCCGATTTGCTCAGGCTGGCTCCATATTTCTATATCGGGGTTATTACGACTCCTTAGATCACATCGACCCGCCGGTCGTGGCCGGTTTCAAAATTGGGGTCGATTACCTTCACCGGCTTCATTTTAATGATCTGTAGCTTTTCCAGCACTTTGATAACCGGATACGTCGGGTCGAATTCGTACCAGCGGGCACCGAAGTTGGCCGAGTTGGGCTGCTTGTGGTGGTTGTTCTGGAACAGTTCGCCAAGCATCAGCACGTCGAGCATCAGCGAGTTTTTCGACTTGTCGTGGTTGTCGAAGTTGGCGTAGCCGTACTTGTGGCCGCTCCAGTTGACGATGGCGCCGTGGATGGGTCCCATCAAAAAGTGAATCGGCAACAGGAAAAAAAACACCCAGTGCATGTCCAAGTAAACGTACGCAAAAACGTAGAACAGGGCGTACAGGGCCATCCAGCTCAACCGCGAGATCCATGAGTCGCCAATTTTTTCCATCCGCGCCCAGACCGGATAGTTCCGGTCGAACTGCTGTTCAACGGTTTGTTTGCGGTGCAGCACGGCGTTGTAAATGTCTTTCGTCTTCCACATCATCGTAAACACATTTTTGGTGTGGTGGGGCGAGTGCGGGTCGCGGGGGGTGTCGCTGAAGGCGTGGTGCATCCGGTGCAGGACCGCGTATGCCCGTGGACTGAGGTACGACGACCCCTGCGAGAGGTACGTCAGCAGGTAGAAGAAACGCTCCCAGAATTTGTTCATCGAGAACATTTTATGGGCAGAATAGCGGTGCAGAAAAAAGGTTTGGCAGAACAGGGACAGATACCAATGTCCGATAAAAGCAGCCAGTACAATCACGGTGGAAGTTTATTAAAGTGTTATTTATCTAACGGTAATACCACAAAATTAAGTCATTTGTTGGCAGAAAAACGGGGTATTTCCGAAAAAAGACGGCTTAATTGATCGTTGTGGCGTACTGCAACAGGTTCGCGCCCATCCGCAGGGCCTGCTGCCGAACCGGTTCGGGATCGTTGTACACGCTCTGATCTTCCCAGCCGTTGCCGAGGTCGCACTCGTAGCTGTAAAAGCATACCAGCCGCCCCTGATAAATCAGGCCGAAGCCCTGCGGAGCCTTGCCGTCGTGTTCGTGTACCTTGGGCAGACCATTCGGAAACGGAAATTTCTGGTGGTAAACCGGGTGATTAAACGGCAGTTCGACAAATGACAGCTCCGGGAAAACCTTTTTCATCTCGCGCCGGATAAACTGATCCAGCCCGTAGTTATCATCGACGTGCAGGAACCCGCCCGACAGCAGGTACCGGCGCATGTTCTGCACTTCGGTGTCGGTAAAAACAATGTTGCCGTGGCCGGTGATGTGTACGAACGGATACGAAAAAATATCGGGGCTGCCCGCTTCCACGATGTCTTCCTCCGGGAAAATGTTCATCCGCAGGTTCGCATTGGCAAACTTAATCAGGTTGGGCAGCGAGGTCTTGTTGGCGTACCAATCGCCCCCGCCGTTGTATTTCAGCTTGGCAATTTTGTAGGCGTACTGCGCCCGAACGGTAGTCAGGGTGCAGGCAGTCAGGAGCAGGAACAGCGTCAGTCGTTTCATAGATTCACTAAAGTCAGTAGTTGGCAGGCCGATAAAGCGGCTGTTTCGGTGCGCAGCCGGTTGTTTCCCAGCGTCACCATCTGAAACCCCGCCCCAACGGCCTGTGTTAGTTCATTGGTTGAAAAATCACCTTCCGGCCCGATCAGTACGGCATATGACCCGCCCGGCATGGCGGCCTTCGCCAGATGAAGCAGGGTTTCGTGGGCGGGCAGGTGCGCCACGAACCGCTGCGACTCCTCCACCCCGGTTAGCAATTGGGCAAACGGTACGGCTTCGTCAATCACGGGAAGCCAGCTTTGCAGCGACTGTTTCATGGCCGACACCGCAATCTTCATAATCCGGTCCGTTTTCAGCACCCGGCGCTCGGAGTGTTGACTGACAAAAAAGCTGATCCGCTCGATGCCAATCTCTACTGCCTTCTCGACAAACCACTCGATCCGGTCCAGATTCTTGGTCGGGGCGACACACAGCCGCACCGAAAACGGGCGGGGTGGGGTCGTCTCCTGCCCGGTCACCCGGAAGGTGCATTGCCGGGCGTCGGCCTTCGTGATAACGCCCGAAAACCGGTTTCCGTGTCCGTCCGTAACCGCAATAGCGTCTCCCACACCCAGCCGCAGTGTTTTTACGGCATGGCGGGAATCGTCTTCGGTGAGGTACGTAACGGGGTCGGTCGAATCCCACAGGCGACGGACCGTACCGGGCGAATCCACGCGGGGCGAATCCACGCCGGGCTGGTAAAATAGGTGCATGGTGTTACGGACTACTGTGTCAACCCCGCGTTGGATGCCTGCGGCTTTGCCAGGTGAATAAAACAATCAGAAGGCCTTTGACCGAATCCAGCAGCAGGTTATCCGGTTTACCGAAGGCCACGTAAATACCGATGCCAATACCGATCCACCAGCAGCCAAGCAGGTAGCACAGGGCGGGATAACCAGCCTCGTTGCGCCACACCTGCCGGATGGCCAGCGCGCAAACCAGCGATACGAACAACAACACCCACGCCAGCACGTAGCCCAGAAATGAGGTGTCGGGCGTAAGTTGTACGCCGAACTGCTGCAACGTAATGGCCCGGACGAAAAAAGCACCGAGCGTCAGGATCAGTTCAATCAGCAAGGCCAGCGAGAGGATACCAAGGAGTAGTTTTCGGGTCATAGTGGTGATGGCAAATAAAGTCACTTACCCAACATACGTAATCTTGGGGTTTTTCAGGGATTTCATGGCCTGCGTGAGACCGCCGAGCGTAAGCGGAAACATGCGGTTGCCCGACCAGTCACGCAGGAGTGTTGTACTTTGGATATAGTGCCAGTACGCCGACGGATTGGGATTCAGCCAGATCAAATGCGGATACTGCTGTTTGAACCGGTCGAGCCAGGTTATGCCCGCTTCAGGGTTATAATGCTCCACGCTGCCTTTAGGCGACGTTATTTCATAAGCACCCATCATGGCGTCGCCCACAAAAATAACCTTGTACTCCCGGTTGTATTTGTGCAGCACCTCCCAGGTTGGCAGGCGGGTACTGCGTCTTTCGTTATCCTTCCAGAGCGTTTCGTAGACGCAGTTGTGGAAATATAGAAACTCCAGGTGCTTAAACTGGTAACGGGCCGCCGAGAACAACTGCGAACACAAATCAATGTGCTCATCCATGGACCCGCCCACGTCGAAGAGTATCAGCACTTTTACCCGGTTCTGCCGCGACGCCCGCATCTGCACGTCCAATACACCCCCGTTGCGGCCCGTCTCAACAATGCTCCCGTCGATGTCGAGTTCATCCTCCCTCCCGTCGCGGGTCAGAATCCGCAGCCGGCGCAGGGCCATTTTCAGGTTGCGGGTGTTCAGTTCAACGCTGTCGTCTAAGTTTTTGTAGTCGCGGAATTCCCACACCTTGGCCGCCGTCCGACCTCCCGGACTCTTGTCCATTTTAAAACCCAGTTCCGGGTTGACGCCACCGGTGCCAAACGGCGATGTGCCACCGGTACCGACCCAGCGATTCCCACCGTCGTGTCTTTCCTGCTGCTCATTCAGCAGGTCGCGCAGTTGCTGCCAGCGTTCGTCCAGGCCGCCCGCTGCGGTTAGTTGGTCCCGTTCGTCATCGGTCAGTTCGCGGTACAGGGCGTTGGTCAGCCAGTCGGGTGGCAGGGCGGGCAGTCCGTCGGCAGTGGTAGCCGGTCGTCCCGCGATGTAGGCACCAAACAGCTGATCGAACAGGTCTAAATGCTGTTCATGCTTGACCAAAGCCGTTTTGCTCAGGAAATAAAAGTCCTCGACGCTTGTCCCGCCCGCATCGCTGCGCAGGGCATCGAGCAGCATCAGGTACTCCGGCAGCGTAACCGGCATGGCATGTTGGCGCAACAGCAGAAAGAAGTCGAAAAACATGGTTTCAGTGATGAGTGGGCAGGGGTTAGTAGTTAGTACAGTCATTCACTAACCACTATCTACTATTCCCTAACCCCTATTTAACCCTTTGGCGCGGAGGGCGGTGAAAAGGTCGGTGTCCTGCTCGTTTTTCAGCAGGGAGCCGAGAAAGGGCGGCAACTCGTTCAGCGCGTTGAGGTCGGTAAGGTCGTCGCTGCTGATACCGGCGGTGAGCAGCAGCCGAATCCAGTCGATGAGTTCGCTCGTGGATGGTTTTTTCTTCAGGGCTTTCACGTCGCGGATGCCGTAGAACATCGACAGCGCTTTAGTCATCAGTTCCTGCGCAATAGTCGGGTAATGAACCGCCACGATTTGCTGCATCGTCTCGCGGTCGGGGAAGCGGATGTAATGAAAAAAGCACCGGCGCAAAAACGCATCGGGCAGTTCTTTTTCGTTGTTGGAGGTGATGATGACCACGGGCCGGTGTTTAGCCGAAATCGTGCGCCGGAGTTCGTAGCAGTAGAATTCCATCCGGTCCAGTTCCTGCAGCAAATCGTTCGGAAACTCGATGTCGGCCTTGTCTATTTCGTCGATCAGCAGCACCGCCTGCTCGTCCGAGTCGAAGGCTTCCCAAACCTTTCCCTTGCGGATATAATTGGCCAGGTCGCTGATGTCGGTTCCGCCCGATTGGTCCGCGTTGAGCTGCGAATCGCGCAGGCGCGACACGGCATCGTATTCGTACAGCCCCTGATGGGCCGACGTGGTCGATTTAACGTGCCAGGTGTAGAGCGGTTTGCCGAGCGATTGGGCAATCTCGAACGCCAGCAGGGTTTTACCGGTGCCGGGTTCACCCTTGATGAGCAGTGGCTTCTGCAACTGAATAGCCGCATTAACGGCCGTACTCAGTTCGCGGGTAGCAATGTAATGCGGGGTGCCGGTAAATGTGTTCAAGCGATTGACAGGTGACCTCACCCCAGCCCCTCTCCTTAAAAAGGACAGGGGCGCAGACTCGGTACGTTTAAAAGTAGCTAAGCCGTCCCGGCAGCGGCCGCCCGCCCCTCTCTTATTTTAGGAGAGGGGCAGGGGGGTGAGGTAACACTTGCTTTAATTCTCGTCTCCCTCGCTGGTAAACGAGTAAAGGGTGTTATCGAGTGAAATGGCGTTGGCATTGAAGTTCTGGATGAACTGTTCGATTACGTCATCGTCGATCTCTTCGGCGTTCAGGCACACATCCAGGCCGATGCCGTACTCGAATTCGGTATCCATCTCAACGTGTTCCTGCACCTTTACGGCTTCGGTCTCCTCAATTTCTTCGATCAACTCGGTGAGGGCCATTTCGGCTTCTTCCTCGTCTTTGGGATCGATTTTGTAGGTCGTACCGCGCTCTTCGGGCGGCACATACGACGGAAAGCTCTTTTTGACCTGATCGACGGCCATCTCGTAGACCATGCTGCTGTGGTGCAGCCGGAGGGTATAAATCACGGCGTCGTAGATCACATCGTCACCCTTGTATTGACCCACGAACTGCACGTGAACGCACTCGCCGGAGTCGAGTATATCGATTTCGTCGTCTTCGACGTGTACGAACGGTTTGCCTTCTTTCTGGCACTCTTCGCGCAACGCCTGAACTTCTTCGGGGTCGTAGCCTTCGTTTTTATACGCTGCCATACATCAGGTGCCTGTCTTTGGTTTGGTCAGACACAGAACAAAACTACGGGTTCCGTCCTACCAAACCAACAGGCATCACGGGAGTAACCCACCATCTACTAACTTTACGGCTGATTGAGCGCACGGCCGGGTCAGAAAACCACGTCATGGCTTATTTTGCCGCCGGGTTATTCCGGCCGGTGGATAAATGTGATAACCTCCCATAGTCGTTTCGCTTAAACCGAGTTGTTCAACACCCGTTTGTATGCCCAATCATCACCTGGCTCAGATTAACGTTTCCCGGCTACTGGCTCCGCTCGACAGCCCGCCGTTAGCTGACTTTGTGGCTAACCTCGAACCTATCAACGCGTTGGCCGACCACAGCCCCGGTTTTATCTGGCGGCTCCAATCCGATGGAGGAAATGCCACGGACATCCAGCTATTCGACGACCGGATGATTATTGTCAACATG
>JBBQLG010000121.1:0-19641 GCA_038327655.1 Cytophagales bacterium | reverse complement strand
CTGCGGCAACGTTGCTCCCGTTTAGTTCGTTTGAGTCTATCGTTCTCTAAAAAACTGGATCGTCATGTCAACGCAATTAAGTTTATAGTGACTCGTTACAACCTGTCATTACAAGTTTAGGACTACCTAATTTCTTTATCAAGCGCCTGATTCGCTACGATTCTCAAGACTCGGAGATAAATTCCAACGGTTGAGCTGGTACGGCCACCAGCAAGCATTGCTTTTTCATAACCCGACAACCAGGCAGGGGTTATCTCTCGAAAAGCGAGCTGGGGTTGATATTTTTTAAATAATTGCAAAGCGTTTTCATACGCCATTGCGGTCGAAGCCCTACCATCGCTATCTATTTGACTGATGTACTGGCCAAGGGCAAGGTAGACATCTTGTATAGCTTCGCGCGCCCGTATTGGCTCCAAAGCTTCACCAAAAAAAGCCTTCTCAAACAGTTCAAACTCAAATTGAAATTGCAATAGTATACTGGAGGATTTTTTAGGCCGCCATTGAGCTGGTAAAAAAAGAAGATTCGCACTGAAGCGGAGTTTGGTAATCGAGCGTCGAATGTTTCCGCCGACGGTTATACCAGCCCTCAATGTATTCAAACGTGGCCAACTTTGCCTGGTGGTGTGTTTCAAAATTAGCATGATTAACCATTTCACATTTCAGCGTTTTGAAAAAACTTTCAGCCACGGCATTGTCCCAACAGTTCCCTTTTCGACTGCATCGGCAGCCCGGTCATACTTTGTCGCACAGGTAAGTCCTTAAATTGATCCCGAAACTCGATACAGGCGTATTGGACACCTCGATCAGAATGGAAAAGTAATTCCCCATTTAGTGGCCTATTGTTGAGAGCCATTCGCCAAGCCGCCACACTCGTATCAGTGGCTTTCAAATTATCGCTTAAAGCCCAACCGATTACCTTTCTATCAGCTAAATCTAAAATAGCCGTCAAGTATAACCAGCCTTGTCCGGTACGGATATAGGTAATGTCAGACACCCATTTCTGGCCAGGCTTTTCGGCTGAGAAATCTCTGTTTAACAGGTTGTTAGCGACTGGGTAATCATGCTTGGAGTCTGTGGTTTGTACCCGGTACTTTTTATACATGATGCTCTTTATATTCGCTTTATTCATCAGTCGGGCCACTCGATTACGGGAGGTCTTAATACCCCGTTCGTTGAGATCATCGGCAATGCGTGGACTACCATAACGCGACTGACTGCGATCGTAAACCTGCTGGATTTGAGTCAACAACTGTTGCGACTTAAGTTGTCGAGCCCCGACTGGATGTTTGAGCCAATAATAGTAGCTACTACAGCTCACTTTCAGCACTTTACACATCTTCTCAACGGGAAATTGGCTGACATGTTCCTTTATAAATCGGAATATCTCCCCGGTCCGCCGGTGCGGTCGCCCCTGGAAAAGATGCTGACCGCCTTTTTTAGTATATCGCGTTCTAATTGAGCCTCTTTGAGTTGTTTCTGAAGCTGCCGGATCTGCTTTTGTTCATCGGTCAGGTCCGAATGTGATTTGCCAGAATTGGTAGGTTTATTATCCCGTTGTCGCCATTTACTGATTCGGCCCGAATCAATTCCCAGTTCTTCGGCCGCTTCGCGAACCGAACCTTTTGCGTAGGATAAATCGACGGCCATCTGTCTGAAGGTCTCATCAAAAACGCGTCTTTTCATAGAAGTCAAATTTAAGAATGTACTCAAATCTGCCTAAAAAACCCTCCAGTCAAATGTAGCAAGTCCAGGTTAAGGCGTGTACACGAAGGCATAGAATTTGCCGCTAATCAGGCAGGTATTAAACCGGTTAATCAGTCCTGAATCAAAACGCTGCCCCGCCTGTTGTCTATCATACGGCCCTTGCCTTGTTCAACGTTATTTAATAGCTTTAACGCTTTGTATTTATGAATGCGTCGCACCAGATGATTAGTATCCCGGAAGAAACAGGCGTAGCTGTCCCCTCAATAGCTGCCAAGGCCGTCCATGCAGCTTTTCTGGACGCCCGCGAAAACAAGCTCCCCGTTACGGTTGCCGAGGGCGACGACCTGGTCGAGCTGGGTCCGGACAACAGCCGAACCGTACTCAAACAATTGCCACCCCTGCAAACGCCCGCCCGGCGAATGCTGATTATCAACTAACCAATCGTGCCTATCCTCACCCTGTTTGCCGGGCCTGATGGGTTAATTGGTTTGAGCCTGTTGAAAAAGTTGCTGGCCAGCTTCGGTTAGTGTGTATTGACCTGTTTTCAAGGGGCCTTCAAATAGCATCCATCCGGCGTCGCGCAATAGCTTGAGATCGGTCTTAACCGTGCGCTCTGTTACACCCAATTGCTTCGCCCAATCAGGAGCCGTGCGCCTTAGCCCCTGCTGTAAATCGTACAAAATCTGTATCAAGCGGTTTCGACCTGCGCCCGTTACAGGGAAATTTGTAGGGAAGTTTACAGTGAAATCAGGGACATTTATAGTGAAATCGCCCCGTTTTTCAGGGACATTCCCTGTATCGATTCCTGTTAACGCAACAACAGACTGGTAAACGGGTATTGGTATCACTGTCTTAAAAATATCACCTTCTATAAATTCCGCTGGCCGATGCGCATACGGTTCAATGTACCGTGTTACATTCCGCACACCTGACCCCAACCGGTCCATCAGCCCGATTTCCCGGAAGAAGTTGGCGATGTTGGGATTCTTGGGGTACGGCGTAAAGTTGTTCGGGTCAATCGGGCCGCTATGGTACACCCGATTAGCATTTTCGAGCACGACTTCCGTTGGCTCGATTACCAGCCGACCTACGTGGGCACTGCTGTACTCACGATGCACCAGCAGGTTCACAATCACCTCCCTGAAAATCTTATCGCGCAAACTAACCCGCTGCGTACCATCCAGGTAAAACGGGTCGGGCAGGTGCTTGGTCACGAAGTTCATAAGCCGGTCATAGGCATCGAGCAGATTACAGGCCATCCAGTCGCGGTCGTCGTACCGATCCAGGTCAACCCGGCGCAGCAACGCATCGATGTCGTAATGAGGCAGCACATTCCGTATCGTTTCGTCTTTGCCAAAAATGAGGGCTGTGGCTAAGGTGTAGCCCTGTTGGCCCGTCTGCAAATCGCGTCGCCATAATCCGGCACTTTGCAGCAGTTGTTCGTCGGTCAGCGTCAGCCACGGATGGCGCGATTCCCGCAACGACACAATCCGGCGAACCCGCGTGAACAGGTCAGCCCGCAGGTCGGCCAGTTCCATGTACGGAAAAACGGCGTTCTCGGTATAGTGGCTGCTCTTGCGTTGGTAAAGTGTTTGCAGGGCGACCTGGTCTGTCACCCGAAAATCCCCGTCGGCACTACGGTCGAATACCGTCCGGGCTACGGTATGGACCTGCGAGCTTTGTGGTATATCGACACGGATCAGCGTTTTGCCCTCATACTCAATCAACTCAGGAAATAGCCGGTGAATGGGCTGGAGATTATTGGGATTATTGGCCAGTGACACCAGATCGGTACAGAGTCGGCGCGCCTTTTCTGCATCCAGACCTTCAACCTTGCCATTATCGGCTACGCCCAATAACAGCGTCCCTCCTTCGCGATTGAGGAAGGCGCCAATGCTTTCAATGGCATTGGCAGGCAAACCTTTGGCGGCACTTTTGTATTCAACTCCAATGCCTTCCCCAGCCCGCAACAAATCGGCAATGGTTGGTTTAAGATTCATGGGGCGGGTAGTTGCGGTATCCAATGGCGTAGGTATTATAAAATCGGCTCGGTCATTAACATTGCTTCCAGTTCCGACAATAACGTCTGCCGTTCGGCATCGAGTCCCTTAATCTGTCCGATGATGGTTTCGGGCGTATCGTATTCCTTCTGCTCGTACACCACTTCCCTGTACCGGTTAATGCTCAGGTCGTAGGAATTGGCGCGGATGTCATCCACCGACACCATAAAACTCTGGTCGGTCCGTTTCCGGCCCGTCTCTCCGTCCAGGTTCCGCCACCGGCTCACGATGTCGGGAATATCGGTCGTGTGGATGGGCGACGTTTTCTGTTGGTCGATCAGTAGTTCCAGATCCGCGAACCGCTCGAAACCGGGGCCGGTTGGCGTTCGTTTGTCGTCGAGGCTGAATCCATCGGCCCGCATGTCGTAGAACCAGACCGTATCCGTACCCCCTGAACCCGTTTTGGTAAATACCAGCACGGCCGTACTCACCCCGGCATAAGGCTTAAACACCCCGCTGGGCATGGAGATAACAGCCTGCAACCGGTGTTTCTCGACCAGTTCGCGCCGGAGTTGCTGGTGCGCTTTGCTGCCGCCAAACAGCACGCCGTCGGGTACGATCACGGCCGCGCGGCCACCCATTCGGAGACCGCGCAGAATGAGCGCCAGAAATAGCAGCTCCGTCTTTTTGGTCGATAACGTCCGGATCAGGTCGGGCATCACGTGGTCTACATCTAATGAACCCTTAAACGGCAGATTGGCCAGCACGATGGTGGCTTCGTCTTCAAAGGCGGCATTATTACGGCTCAGCGCGTCGACATCGGCCAGCCGTTCGGGTTCGATACCGTGCAGCATCAGGTTCATGGCCCCGATCCGAATCATAGTCGGGTCGAACTCCATACCCATCAGCAGCCGACGGCGGTAGTGGTTTTGCGCATCCGGCTTAAAGAGTGCCTGGCGGTGGTGTTCGGCTACGTACTCGCCAGCCGCCACCAGAAATCCCGCTGAACCGGCCGAGGGGTCGCACACAATATCGTCGGTGCCGGGCGCCATCATGGCCACCATCATTTTAATGATGTGCCGGAGCGTTCTGAACTGCCCGTTCTGGCCGGAAGTCGCAATCTTGGCTAACAGGTATTCGTACACATCGCCTTTGGTATCGCGGTCGCGCATCTGCACGTTTTCGAGCAGGCTCACCACCTGATCGAGCAGCCGGGGCGTCGGAATCATAAACGTGGCTCCTTTCATGTAGCGGCCAAACGCCGACCGTGCCCCAGAACTGTCTTTGCCCAATGACTGGATAAAATCAAAAACGCCATCGGGCTGCCGGAAAAGCTGAAACCGGGTTTCGGGATCAGCATCTTTGAAATGACTCCAGCGCAGTTCGTACTGATCGGATTGGTAAATCGGATCTTCGATAGGCTCCTGCAAGTCATTGGCCTGCTGTTCTTTAGCGATCTGAAGTTCATCGAGCCGACGCAGGAACAGCAGGTAGGTAATCTGTTCGATTACAGTAAGTGGATTTGAGACACCCCCCGTCCAGAAGGTTTCCCAGATTTTATCAATGTTGGAGCGTAGTTCGCCAGTAAGCATAGGATAAGAGAGGTATAAGGGTCAAAAATATCGAATTCCGGCCAGTTAATCCGTTATGGCTACCCGTTCGACTTCTTCCCGCCCCAGAAAATAGTCTTCCACAAACTGCCAGCGTTGTGTGTCAGTCATCTCGGTCTGAAAAAATCGCTCCAGCAACGCGACCGAACTCCGTTGCCGCTCATGAACGTCTTCAACCACTCTATTTTCGTAGGGTGATGTCGCAAACCGTTCAATTTTGAGCGGGTCATTAATCCGGATAAAAATCTGGGGTAGTTCACCACCCGAGAGTTCATACGTCGCCAAATCGAACATCTCCAGAATATAAGCCAGCTTAAGCGTTTCCCGGTTTTTTAGGGGGTCGGTTGAGATGTAGTGCTGCAAGGTCGTGTCGGTATCCTTTTTACCGCCAAACAGGTTCTGAAACTTCTGGCGGGTCGTATTCTTCACCCGCGTCAGTCCATTGTCGATGATACGGTATTCCGTTTCGCCGGTAATCTGGTGTCGGCGGGTCTGAATAAAATTAGTGCCATTCAGGTTTGTATTACCATTGCGGCCAAAATCGGGTTTCTCGCTATAAAGCGTGGTCAGTAGATTGGTTGCTTTGCGGGCCAGTATCTCGTCGGTAAATTCCACTTTCAACTTATTCAGCAGTTTTTCTTCGCTGAAAAAGCCGGGCAGGCTATACAGCACCCGTTCCAGTTGGTCCAGCCGTTTAGTCAGCAGATCCATGGTATCCTGCCAGCCAGCCTCCAGCGTAAGATTATACTGCAACCGGGGCCGAACTGACGACAGACCAAATTTGGGGAAGAGCGTACCCGCAAAAAATGATTGCTTCGTCATAGGAAAGCTCTCGTTGGGCAAGTGAGCCTCCCAGAGTTTATCCAGTTCAATTCGGTAGCAAACCCCGTCATCCGTGCGCGGCAGAATATGGCCCCCACCCCGACCGGCGTACGGAATGGCCGTATGCACAACAGCCCGCTGATCGAGTCGATGAACAAACTGACGAAAGCGATCTTCAAAAGCGGGCGCTTCTTCCTGATTCACTTTGGCGTAGACCGTCGAAAAAAGTGCCTTGGGCCGTACCACCAGCACGTTATAGCCAAACCGGGCCAGAAAATCCTTCTCCAGTACCAGCAAGGCACTTTTTACTTTCTGCTCCGGATCGTCCTCATACGGAAAGATGTAGTTGAAATCATCGACGGAGACGAGGAAATTACGCTTACCCTTGAGCCGATACACATTCCAAAGCTTTTTGAGCATCAGATTGACCTGGTACTGTTTAAGCGATGAAAGGCCGAACAGCACCTTGGCAAACTTGAGGTCACGTTCATTGAAGTCCATGCTACCAACGCCGGTCAGTCCCTGTTGTCGCGCCAGACGCCCAATCTCCTGCACATAATCGGCCAGCGTACCGGACGGCGCATGATGATATACCTCCGTAATGTCAGCGATGTCGACGCCCATACCAAACGCTTTGGTCGCCAGTACCACGGTAACGTCACCGGATTTGAATCCCCGTAACGCCCGCTCCCGTTCGTCCTGCGCCACATTGCTGTAGTACGTGGCTACATGGGCACGGGTGCTGGCCCCAAGTTTTGACAGCACGTCTTTGATCTGCCGAACCCAGGGAAAATAGATGATAGCCTTCGTTCCGTTAGCCACCATTTCTTGAATACGGCCCGCCGTCTGGTCCAGCTTGATTTGCTCGTGATTGCCCTTGGCAATGGGGAGCCGGTCGATACGAAAGAGGATTTCTGGCCGAATGACATTACCGATGTATTTGGTCGGGTTCTGCATATTCAGGCTCGAAATGGTCTGATACACCAAATCATTGGGGCCGTCGTGAACGGCCGTGGCCGTCAGTGCCATAACCGGAAACCGATACGAGTAGTACTTGCGGATCTTACGGATGTAATTACCCATGAACCAGTAATCGACCCGAAAATCCCGCCCCCAGGTGGTCACCAGGTGCGCTTCATCCACAACCAGTAACCCAAGCTGACGATCACCGATAAACGTACGAATATCGTACGAGAGCAGCAGTTCAGGCGAGAGGTACAGCATTGACAGCTCCTTACCGGCAATTTTGTCGATTATGTTCTGCCGTTCGATGAGCGTAATATCCGAATTGATGTAAGCCGCCCCGTGGTAATTCCGATCGCGCCGGAGTGCTTCAACCTGGTCGTACATCAGGGCTTTAAGGGGGCAACCACAATCGTGACCAGTTCGTACCGTTCGGCCAGATAAATCGCCGGTACCTGGAAAAGAACAGACTTACCTGCCCCGGTTGGCGATGTCAGAAAGATATCTTCATACACCTTATTGGCCTGGGCGGCCTCGGACTGGCGAACGACATGTTCGACAACGGCCCCCTGCGACACCTCAACCAGGTCATTGCTGATGGCCGGATCGGCGTAAATTTTCAACGTACGAAACGCAGGCTCGGGATTGGTACCGGAGCGCCAGTGTTTTTGCAGCGTAGTCAGCAGGTCAGGCCGAAAATAGGTATCGCGCTCGGCCTTACGAACGTAGAATTGAAACCTGACACTGGCCTGTTGCAGGATGAAATAAAGAATAGCCAGTTCGCGCTTTTCACCTGATGTTCTGATACTGCTCTCATCGACAAGCACCTGAATAGGTTGTTCGGGTAATTGTCCCGTAAACAACTGCCATTTAAAATCCTGATAAACGTTATCCGATGAGTTGAACTGAATCGTTTTCGCAGGCGTAGCTTCTTCCGAAATTGGCAGCACATCGGGTAACACATCAATACCGGCAAAAAACGCCTGACGGGTCACATTGGGGGCGGCTGTCGCTTCGCTTTCCAGATACTGCACGTATTCTTTGTTGTTCTGCCGGATGCAGTTTGCATAAAACGAGGAAAATACGTTGTCATCCTCGAAGGGTCGGTTTTGTTCAATATGCCATTCAATATCCACAAAGCTGTGGTTCGACTGATTAGGCACCTGACGGTAAAATGTGTTGTCAAAGACAACGAACTGACAACCCAAACGCTCCAGATTACGGACCTCCTGCGAGAGCTTAAGAAACTCTTCGTAAAACATAGTCCGGTTGATCGATGCTGATTTTCGCAGATGCGCTACATAATCCAGTACGTTCTGATCAATGTAGTCGAGATCAATCAGGCCAGTTGTATCAACCGAATGGGCATCGACCATCGGGAACAGGGCTGCTACCGACTGGACAAACGATATGGGTAAGCCCTTGTAGACAAAGACCTGGTTCTGAGTCGGCAAGGTGGCGTTGAGGTGGGCAAGATGCCAGGAAAGTAGATTTGCGAACATGAAAAGAAAATTAGGTGTGGATAGATAGTACTACTGCTGATCACCAATGAGGTAGCCAGATGCGTTATTCCTCTGCCTGTTAATAGGCAGACTGCATGAAAGGTGAATGACCACGCAAAATCAGTGCTGGTCGAAATACCCTTTTTCAGCGTCTTTACTCGACTCGCCCCGGCTGCGTTTTTCGTAGAACGAGGAACGACCCTTGCGTTCCTGCTCGAAAAGGGATTTCATACTGGCCTCGTTGGCCTGGAAGGTGATCGACTGCTCAATCGACAGCGACATCGCGGTTTGCTGAACGGCATGGTTCGCTCCCATATAGGTAAAGGACCAGTTATGCGCTTTGAGCCGTTCGACCATGGCCTGAATCTGAAGCCCCGTAAATTCTTTAGAGGCATTTTCCTGGCCATCGGTCAGAATGCTGACCAGTACGGTGTAATCCGTTTGTTTTTCCAGTAGCCGCTCCAGCCGAAGCAGGCTGCGGCCCATCGCATCGTACAGCGGGGTCTTGGCATTAGGCTGAAACAGGTCGCCGGTTAATAAAGTCAACTGATCCGCAGGTTGGTTGTCTAAACGGACTGAAATACCCAAACCATTAAACGTGACGAGCGTAACGGTATGCTGCTGGTCAGGAAACTGCTGGCTGGCTCCCTGAATGGTTTGCACGATTTCATTAAAGCCACTGAGCGTCGCTGCTTTGATGCCTTCCATAGAGCCACTTTCATCGAGAATGAGCAGGTTAAAAATTCTGTGCGTAGTTGTATTCATAAAAATTGAAACGGTTAAGAATGATGAAATTGGTAATAACTATCGTGTAGTTCCTTCGATAAATACGGGCTATAAACGTCAGCTTAGTCCAGAACGAATGCCTCTTCTTCGGTGGCCAATTCCAGTTCAGGCAGCGACAGAATAACGCCTTCGGCAATGCCGCTAATGGCTCCCACCATGCCAGTGGTGCTATCAATGACTGACTCAATCTGTTTTTCGCGCCGACTCCAGATTAGCTTCATGGCCCGCTTTTCCTGATCCAGTCCCGCCTGTAGCATCTGGAACGCCCGCACAATGGACCGAATACACTGCTGAAATTCGTTACCCGTCAGGTAGTCGTAGAGCCGCTGCACCTTATCGCCCTTATTTTCGCTGGCCGTTTGTACCTCCGACACTTTCAGCACACCCATCCGTAATACCGTTGCTACGGCCCTGACTTCAGCAAACGTGCATACCCACACCCCATCGATCTGGCCAAAGTGAGGCATATCAGCTGGCATAGCTTCGGTTACGAGTACGGCTACATCGCCATTATGCCGCTGTTGATCGGCTTTGAGTTTGTCGATCCAGTTTCCGCCGAATGCCTTGGTGCGTTTGCTTTCATAGACAATCCGTCCGCACAGACGGCCGAACTCATTCCGAACATCGTGAATTAGGTCCGCCCCATTCACGCCTTTGGCTACTTCCCCGATCTGGTCAAATGGAAACGCATCCGTCAGTAATTTCTCCAGAGCAATCTCCTGCACCTCCCCCTGGGTCTGCTGTGATCCCTGTTCAATCTTACGTTTCATGGCGGTAAGCTGTAAGGTCAGGCTGTTAATGAGACCCTGCTGCTGTTCGGCATGGAACTGGCTTTCGTCGCGGGCTTTCTGGATGGCTTTCGCTTCGATAGCCGCGCGTTCTTCCCGTAGTCGCTTCTCCACGTCGAGTGCTATTGAGGCTTGTTTTTCTTCCAGTTCACGCTGTTGCCGCAACAGTTGCAACTCCTGTTGCTGAAGCGACTTTACCGTTTCAGACTTATCCCGTAAATCAGCCTGTAAGCCCTGAACGATTGTTTCCTGTTCTGCCCTGGCTTTCTGGAGTGCATCCGACTGTAGTGCTTTCAGTTTGGCATCAACTGCCTGACTGATGGTAGCGTGCTGCTCCCTTTCTTTGGCTTGAATGGCCAGTTTCTGCTGATGCAGTTCGTCTTCACGACGCTTGAGATCCGTTTGCTTATCAGCGTAGTGCAGGTTGTACTTTTTGGCCAATTCACGCTCGACCTGATTGGTAAATGACGTTTCCAGGTCAATGGGTTGTTGGCAGTTAGGGCAGGAAAAGGTAGGAGTCATGAAGGGCGCGGTTATATTTAAGTTGATAAGTATGCATGCATTAATGCGAATGTCGTGCCAAGCCAAAAACTGCTCAATTTGCCGTAGTTTAGCATTCTCATTATCAATAAATAAGTTTGTATATCAAAAATTGACATGAAAATACTCGTTTCGTGGTATGCTGTAAATAACGACTTCGATGGTAACGACGTAAAGACTGATGGGCCAACCTACCAGTTTCATCAGTACTTCTTTACCCACGACCGTCATTTAATTCTATCATCAGCCCCACCCGAAGAAGACCCTAAACTGGACCGGCTCCTGAATCGGTTACTCCTCGACTTTCCCGACCGGCAGGGCCGTATCGAAGGAATGTACATGAGTGTGAAGGACCCCATTAATATGCCGGAGATTAAGGCAAAAGTGGAAACACTGCTGTTAGGTCTGGAAGCCGATGAAATCGACCTGTTCATTTCGCCCGGAACACCCGCCATGCAGGTGGCCTGGTATTTATGTCATCTATCCCTGAAGCTACCGACTCATCTCTACCAGACGCGAGCGGCAAAATTTACCAGGACGAATAAACCAGAACTTGTCGCCGTGCAGGCGGAGCAGTCATCCATGCCCATGGCGATGGTCATTAAAGAAGGGCTTCAACGGTCATCAGACAAATCAGACGGTAATGATTACCTGATTACCCCGTCAATCAGACGGGTCTATGATCGGGCCGATAAACTGGCACAGGCGGGCCATTCCGTAACCTGTTTAATTCAGGGAGCGAGCGGTACGGGTAAAGAACACCTGGCCCGCTACGTCCACAAGCAGTCAAACCGGTCAGCGGGGCCATTTGTGGCCGTTAACTGTTCGGCTTTAGGTGACTCGCTACTCGAATCGCGCCTTTTCGGCTACGAGAAAGGAGCCTTTACAGGAGCAGATAAACCAACGGAGGGCTTTTTCGATGCGGCTCGTGGGGGCACCTTGTTTCTGGATGAGATCGGAGATATTTCTGCTTACATGCAACAGGCACTACTTCGCGTGCTACAGGAACAGGAGTTCACACCGGTAGGCACTACCAAAATGCGCAAAACAGATGTCCGTATTATTGCCGCAACGCACCAATCGTTGCGGGATGCCTGTGAGGCAGGACGCTTCCGGTGGGATCTATTCTACCGGCTTTCGGTGGCGGAATTACACCTGCCGACAGTAGCCGAGCGGGGGCTTACAGAAAAGAAAGCCTTGATTGACCATTTTCTGGCCACTAAACAAAAAACGTTTCGTCGGGATAAGCGGATAAACCTGACACCTGCTGCCTGGAACAGGCTAAACACCTACTTATTTCCAGGAAATGTCCGTGAGTTGGAAAATCTCATAGAATCGCTATATGTTTTTTCGGGCGAGCAGGTTGATGAAAGCGATTTGCCAGACTGGCTTAACGCCCCCTCCTCCCCTACCGCATCGTTCAACTGGCAGGCTCGGGAGAAGCAGTTGATTAAGCAGGCATTGGTTTACTTTTCGGGTAACAAAACCCGAACCTGTGAAGCGCTGGGGTACAAATCGATTAATACACTAATGAAGAAAATTACTGCGTATCGTATACAGTTATAAGACTTGCCGATTAGCTTGTACCTTGGAAGTCTTGGAGCGTGTTGGAAAATTTTAGCTTATTGATTATCAGTTAGTTGGCAAGAATCCGACTATTTCATTGAGTCTGAGGTTTCCGTAGAATGTTATTGACTTAAACCAGAAATACTGCGGCAAAATCTGATCTGTCACAAATGCTCTACGAAAACATTAAATTACTGATTTACAGTTTTTTACAATTCCCCAATACGCTCTAACAGGTTTTGGCCTGCTTCTTTCATTTCACCCGCAAAATCTCCTTCCATTGCGTAGTGTACCTCGGCGACATGAACTGTCGTTTGTGATGCCAACTTGGGTCATATCCGGCTCCTGCCAGCCGTACCCGGTCGCGGCCGTGCCGGTAGTTTAGTTTGTCAATTACTCCCGACAACTTCACCAACCGCTCGTCGGGGCCGTTGGTGAATACACCACTCTGCCGGTGATCGGTGGGCACTAAGCCCGTCAGCATCACGCCAACTTTCTGATACGCATAGCCAAAGGCAAAGATAGATTTTAGCAATGCCAGTGCATACGTTACCAGTTCCGACGTGCTGGCCGTTGGGTGCGGCAAATCGAGGGTTCTACTGTTATAATATTGCTTGGCGGGCTGGCCGTTCGGCGAAATCTTGAACCGGTTGGTATGCAGAAAGACTGTGATTGTGCCGGCGGCTGAATGTTGTTTGCGTAGTTTCTCGGCCGCCCGGCCAATGTGAGTGGTTAGTGCCTGGGTGATTGTGTCGAGATCAGGCACGAGCTGCCCGAAGCTGGGAGCTGAGCAGATGGATTTTTTGGCTTTGGGTTCCGTCTCCAGCATTCGGCAGGGCATCCCCCGCAGTTCGTAGGCCAGGCGCAATCCGTTTACCGTCATGTGCTGGGCAATCCAATCATCGGGGGCATCGCGTAGTTGCGCGGCTGTGCGGATGCCGTTTCTACGAAGCAGACCCGCGTAGCGCGATCCCACGCCCCACAGTTCGCCGACATCAAAATCGGCCAGCACACTCGTAATCTTGTCCGGCGTATCGAGCAGTAGCACCCCGTTATGCTCCTGTTGACGCTTCGCATAGTAGTTGGCCAATTTGCAAAGCGTCTTGGTGGGCGCAATACCGATAGATACTGAAATCCGGGTCCACTGGCGGATGGTACGGGCGTAGTCGGCCAGATTAGGAGCAACAGACTCGTAACCTTCCAGATTGAGGAACGCTTCGTCGATGGAGTACACTTCAACCTCTTCCACGAACCGGCCTAAGATTGACATAATCCGGCTGCTCATGTCACCGTAGAGGGTGTAGTTGGATGAGAAAACCGTGATGCCATGCTCTTGGCGTAACTCCTGAAGCTGAAAGTAGGGAGTTCCCATTTTGATACCGAGGGCCTTGGCTTCGTTGCTACGGGCAATTATGCACCCGTCGTTGTTGCTCAGGACCACCACCGCCCGGCCGTCGAGCGACGAATCGAAGCTGCGCTGACAGCTTACGTAGAAATTATTCGCGTCGCAGAGTCCGATCATGGCTACAAAACTTTGAAAACGACACTCGTAACGACGCCGTAGATTCTAAAATCGTCGCCGGGGTGAACGTAGATCGGTGGGTAGTTCTCATTGGACGAGAGCAGCACGACCATCTCACCGTGCGATCGGTCCGCCGAAGCGGGACCGCCGACATAGTGAATGCGCTTCACGGCATTACCGCCGTTAACCTAAACGACAACAATTTTGCCATCGACCGGCTCAATTGAACAGTCGACCACCAACACATCGTTGGGTTCAATACGGTCACCAATCATACTGTCGCCGATAGCCTGCACAAAATAGGTCGCTTCCGGATTGGTAGTGCACAGATCGTTGAGGTCACAGGCCCGCTCCACGTAATTTTCGGCTGGCGAGGCAAAACCAGCTTGTACGCGGGAAGCAAAGAAGGGCAGTAGTAACCGGCTGGTAACCACCACCCAAATCATGAAATCATCCGGGTCCGGTATCGTAAAAACGGCCATGTATAGCAATTAAGAAACATATAACCGCCAATTATAATATAAATCTGCTATACATCAAGCCACTATGCCTATTCTTTTGTGTATCTGCACGCCGTTAGGTACCGTAGCCAATCCCAACAGAATATAAAGTTAATAGAGTACCAATAGGGTTTTTGTGTACCTTAACGGCCATTCACCTTGGTTACCTATGGCTTCTTTCCAGTCTTTTCTGCACGTTGGGGGTAAAAAGTACGAGATCCTCTATTCTGATCTGTTTCTGGGTCAATCCGTTGATGCACTGGGACGGCCATCCTCGCCTACCCTGGGCGGTATCTTCACTATAGAGCTGAACATGCCCGGCAGCGACGATCCCACTTTAATTGACTGGATGGTCAGTCCCACCAAGATACTGAGTGGAAAAGTGGTGCTAAAACGCCTTGACACGAATGCTACGCTGAAGGTTATTAAGTTCTATAATGCCTACTGCGTAGGCATGGATATAAGCTTTGACGGTACGGCTAACGCATCGTTCTTCAAAGTGACTGTGCGCATCTCCCCCGAACAGATCGACATTGGGGGGCTGTTCCATGATAATAAGTGGCCGGATGAGAGCCCCATTCACGAAATAGCCGATGAAGATGAAGTCATCAAGCACTCCCCCGTGGATGAAGTGAAGGCACCTTCAGCGAAGGAGAAAAAGCAGGAGCCGGGCTGGTTTAGCGAAGTAGCCCACGGCGTACTGGATGTGGTCGGCATGATTCCGGTGGTAGGTGAACTGGCCGATGGAGCCAACGCCCTGCTGTATGTCGCCGAAGGGGACTACGCCAACGCGGCCATGAGTGCGGCTGCCATGATCCCGCTGGCGGGTAACGTGGTCGGAGCGGCTAAGCTCGCTAAGCGAGGAGCCAAACTACTTGGTAAAGCCAAAAAACTAGTACCACCCCGACTGCTTAAGAAACTTGATGAAGGCATCGCGCTGGCTAAAAGAACGCTGGCCAAAGACCCGGTTGATGTCGCTACAGGCATGATGCTCACCCAGCGGACTGATATGGAACTACCCGGACCCGTTCCTTTTGTCTGGGAACGGGTCTGGTATTCGGCTTCTGACCGACGGGGGCCGCTAGGCTACGGCTGGCATCATCGCTACGATATGGGGTTGACCGTGGATGCCGACACGGGTATTATCGTCCTACGGGGGGGAGACGGCCGTCAGATTGCCTTTGACACTTCATCCGTTGCCGGACAACCCGTGCTGGACCGGGCATCGGGATTAACCCTGTATCCACCTGCTCCTGACGACCTGGCCGGAATGCCCTGGCGGATATGGGATCAGGCACTGCGGGTCTGGTATGTATTTGCATCGCCAGCCCCCAACAGCTTACACCAACCGGTGTACGCTGTAGCCAACACGTTGGGGCAGCGTATCCAGTTCAGCTACGGGGAGCGGGGGCGACTGGAAACCATCACCGATTCAGCCGGTCGGCTGCTTACCCTAAACTACAATGAGCAGGGTCTGATCGAAGGACTGTACGGCCCCCATCCGGATCAGACCGATGAGCGGATTCGGTTGGCCGGTTACCAGCATAACGCAGTGGGTGATCTAATCACTTATACAGATGCAGAAGGCAATCAGTGGCAGTACCGCTACGAGCAGCACTTGTTAGTACAAACTACTTTGCCTACAGGCCTCAGCTTTTACTGGGAGTACGACGGAGAGGGCATTGATGCACAGTGCGTCCACACCTGGGGGGATGGCAACATCCACGAAGGGCGTTTCGAGTATGTCGATGCCACGACTACCTTAATGACCGACAGCGACGGTACTACCCGCTACACCCACCGGGGGGGATTAATCACCCGAAAAGTTAATGCACTGGGCGGGGAGTGGCAGTATACCTACAATACGTTTGATGAACTGGTAGCCGAAACCGATCCGATGGGTGCGACTACGCGCTATGGCTACGACGAGGGAGGTAACCGGTTATGGACACACTACCCGGATGGGTCGCAGATTACCACCGCTTTCGATGATCAGGACCAGGTCGTCGGCTATACCGACGCACGGGGTAACACCTGGCACTACGAGTACAACGAGCGGGGCCTGCAATGCCGACAAATCGATCCTTTGGGGGCTATTACGGAGTATGCCTTCGATGAGCCGGGACGATTAGTAACCGTTGTCAATACACTGGGGCAGCCTACTCAGCTTCGCTATGACGACCAGCATCAGGTCGTCCACATCATTACTCCTGACGAGCAAATTCGGTCTCGCCGTTACGATGCCATGGGCCGGGTGGTCACCCTGACAGACCCGACCGGCGCGGAGCAGCAACGGGACTATGACCGACTGGGCCAGTTGATCCGGCTAACTGAGACGGATGGCAGCGTACAGGAACTGGTCTACGATGGAGAAGGCAACGTATGCGAAGCCCGACAGGGGGAACGAGTCGTTTACTTCACGTATGTGGGTGCGGGCCGTCTGGCCGAACGTCGGCAGGCCGATGAGCACGTCCGGTTTAGCTACGATCGCGAAGGGCAATTAGTTGGTTTAACCAATGAAGCGGAGGAACAGTATCGTTTTGAACTGGATGGCTTGGGACAGGTCGTAACGGAAACGGGCTTCGATGGTCTGACGCGTCACTATGAGTATGATGCCGCTGGTCAGGTGACGAAGGTGCTCCGTCCCGGTGGTCGAACCACTTCGTATCGCTATGATGCCGGCGGGCGGGTCAGTGACGTGGTGTACAGTGATGGGTACACTGAGCACTACGGCTACGATGCGGAGGGTGATCTACTCGAAGCGGTCAATGCACTGACTACGGTTGTGCTGACACGTGACCCGATGGGCCGCATCAGCCAGGAAAGGCAGGGGCAACACGTTGTTGATTACCAATATAATGCGCTGGGCCAGCGCACTGAAGTAAACTCCTCGATGGGAGCCAGCCTGACGCTCGACTACGATACGCTGGGTAACGTGGCGCAGATGCAAAACGACGGCTGGCGGGGCCGTTTCGATTATGACAGCCGGGGCCTGGAGGTACAACGGCAATTAAGTGGCGGTGTCCGCAGCCAGTGGACCTATACCAGTTTGGGACGTCCCATCAGTCAGTTAACCCGGCAGGGCAGCGTCGTTCGGCAACGTACCTATCAGTGGGGTCAGGAAGACCAGTTGATGAAAATCGGTGATAGCCTCTTCGATGAGAGCCGCTACGATTATGACCAGCGAGGTAATCTTATCGGGGCCATCTACCAAAATGGATTGCCCGAGACCCGGATAGCGGATGCGGTGGGTAATCTCTTTGAGCTGGCTAACCGAAGCGACCGGCGCTATAAACCGGGTGGTCAGTTACTCACGGCCGGGGCCAACCAATATACCTACGACGACGAAGGTAATCTCACGGGCAAGGTTACGCCACAGGGTGAGTGGCAGTATAGGTGGAATGGAGCCGGTCTGTTGCAGGAAGTGATTCGGCCGGATGGGAACTCGGTGCAGTTTGGTTACGACGCGCTGGGCCGCCGGGTCAGCAAGACGTACAAAGGCCGGGTAACGCGTTGGGTTTGGGACGGGGATAAACCCCTGCACGAGTGGCAGGAACTGGTACTGGATGGCCAGAATACCGACGAGGTCATCACTTGGCTTTTCGACGAAGATAGTTTCGCGCCGGTGGCCCGGCTACAGGGTCGGCAGCGCTACAGTATTGTGACGGATCATCTGGGTACCCCTTTGGAGATGATCGATCAGGCTGGTTTCACGCAGTGGTCGGCCCAAACGACGACCTACGGCCGGGTACGGCTGACAACCGGTACCCGTGCTGACTGTCCCTTCCGGTTTCAGGGCCAGTATGAAGACACGGAGACAGGACTGTATTACAACCGGTTTCGGTATTACGCTCCAGAAGAAGGAATATACATCAGCCAGGACCCCATTGGACTGGCCGGGGGCAGCGCCCTTTACGCCTACGTTGGGGATACCAATCAGTATGTTGATGTGCTTGGTCTGAGTGCTGGTTCAACGGCTTTGGATAAAGTTCTGGGTGGCATCGTTGGCGACGGTAAAATGGCTCACCACCTGATTCCGGAATTGACCTGGAACGCGAACGAAACTTTTCTGCAAAAGATCGGTATCCCTGGTTCTATGCGGGATGCTGCTACTAACGGAATTCTTATCACCAGCACAAGGCCAGCCCCCATTCCCGGTAAGCGAACGCAAATTTACCATAGTACTCGGCACAGAAATTATACTCGTATGGTACAAACAAAACTGACTGCCATTGAGACACGTTTCAATGCAGCTGCCATTACAGACGTGCAGGCAAAACAACAGGTAGAATTTTTACAGAGAAGTTTGAGAAACAAAATACAAAAAGCTACTATCAGCACTAAACTACCGTGCGGTAGACTTTCCTAATCAAATTGTGTATTGCTAATCTATGAGCAACTATTTTGTCCTGTTCGTTAAAGGCGAGAAAGGTTCACCCGTATCATTGGAAGCCGTGATACAAACCGAATTTTATGAGAAAGATCCTTTTAGGGGCAGCACTCGCCCCCCTGATGCTTCATGGCATACAACCTTGCATCAAAAGGTAGAGTTGCCCGATGAACTTTGGTTAATCACAACTGATCGTATGTACAGTTTTGATTGTCATCCTTACCCTGGCGGATTTATTGTGTCACATGAATTCGTAGAGTTATTACGCGAATTCAACATACATAACTATGAACAGCGACTACTTTACGTAGTTAACAAACGGAAAGAGCCGATTAAGGCGAAAGAATACTACTTCCTTAAATTTCACGAAGGCCTCGACAATGCTATTGATTTAGAAAAGTCACGGTATGATCTTGACAAGCAGGGGGGATACATGAAAAAAATTCATGAACTATGCTTAACTGAAGGGGAGAAACCAGCCGCTTTTGTTATCAACAGTTTAGTTTTATCGAACAGAATTTTTTGCTCTGAAGATTTTAAGGAACGAGCAACGAAATTAAAATTACGCGGCATTGCCTTTGTTCCTGTGAAGGAATCTGGAAACTATAAAGAGTATAAATGAAGGAAATCCAGAGATAGGCTAAAAAATAATTGTTTTTTTTCTAAACGTAACTGTTTGGGCACCTTGTTGGTATTGATAATCAGGTATGCACAAAAGAGAACATGGCAAATAAATTAATTTCATAAAACCCTGCCACAATACAAGTTTCTGATTGTCAGATAATTAACTTTTTAGACGATTTATTCTTTGTAACTATTTAGGTAGCCCATTGGAAGCTGCCGCCCAGAACGCTGGCTAATTCATCGACCGCGTTCCGACCGTTCTTTCTCATGGTGGAGACAAACCCCGAAATTCGGGCATACACCCCCGCTCCGCTTTCGGTCCGA